>NZ_JBITEO010000006.1:0-313720 GCF_044455245.1 Streptomyces sp. NPDC051310 | reverse complement strand
CCCCGCCCCCCCGGCCCGCCCCCCCGGCCCGCCGCGGGCGGGGCGCGCCCCGCCCCCCCCCCCCCCCCCCCCCCCCCCCCCCCCCCCCCCCCCCCCCCCCCCGCGCCGTTCAGCCGCACTTGTAGGTGAAGGCCCCGGAGGTGGCGGTGTGCTCGCCGGGTGAGACGACGACCAGGCGGGCCGTCGCCCGGTACTCCCCGCGCCCGTGGAAGGTCCACAGGAGGTGGAGCCGCGCGCGCTCCTGTCCCTGCCGGAGCTTCTCGCGCAGGAGCCCGGACGTGGTGCCGTCGCTCCGTTCCCAGCGGTAGGTCACCGTGCCGGGGCGCCCGTCGGTCCGCACCTCTCCGACGATGTCCGCCGTGCCGTCGCAGCCGAGGGCCCGCGCCCCGGCGGTGACCGTCGCCTCCCGGACCGTCAGGACGTTGCCGTAGCGCTGCCAGGCGAGGAACGCGAACACGGCGGCCAGGATCACGGCCGCCGGCGCGTACCGTCGCACCGGACCCCGCCACCGCGGTGCCGGCCGGACTGCGGCCCCTCCCGCGACGGTGCCGTGCCAGACGCGCGTCGCACCGTCCTCGTCGGCCGGGCGCCGCCGCGCGGCCACCGTCACGCCCGGTCCGAAACGCAGGACGTCGCCCTCGACGCGATCGGGCGCCACGCGGTCCGCCGGCCGGCCGGGGGCGGGAGCGCCGCGGGGGCGGGCGGGTGCGTCCTCCCGTTCGATCCAGTGGCTGGCCAGGGCGGTCGCGCTGTACTGCTCGTCGGGCGCCTCGCCGTACGGGGGCCGGGGCGTGTGCGCGTGCGGTGCCGGGGCCTGAGGCGCGGTGTCGCGCTCGTGCGAGTAGGGGATGCGTGGATCGGTCATGTGAGGGTGCACCACCGGGTGAGGATCTGCTGCGAGGAACCGCCGTTCGCGGCGGCCGGGTCGGTGGTCGCGCGCACGCCCCAGTAGCAGCCGGTGCCCCGGAAGGAGTGGGCGAGCGTGAGGGTGTACTGCGTCGCTCCGCTGCGCCGGAGGGTTTCCGAGCCGTCCGGCCGGCCGAGCGTGCCCTTGCTGTCCCCGGTGAACCAGTCGATCACCACGGTCACCGGACCCGTGCCGTCGGTGACCACCTCGAACGTCGCCTCGGCGTCGCTCGGCCCCGTCTGCCGCAGGCCGGTGACGGAGACAGACTTCACCGCCACCGGGCGGGGGGCCGGCGGGGAGGGCGGATCCGTGGTCGCAGGGGGCGGCACCGGCGTGACCGGGGAGGCCGGGGAGGCGGGAGCGGGCGGGGAGGCCGGTCCGGGGCCGGACGCCGGCGGGGGCGTGGTCTCCGGCGCGGTGGCGCCGGGACTCGCCGTGAGGGTGGCTTCCGGCGGAGTGCTCACCGACGGCGAGAGGCTCGGGGCGGGCGACGGGGCCGCCGTGGACGCGGCCGCCGGCCCGCCGGGCCGCGCGCTCGTGGTGGCGAGGGCCTGCCCGGTCGTACGTACGGCTCCGTCGTCGCCGGCCTGCGCGGTGAACGCGAGCGCCAGGGCGAGCACCAGGGCCGCCACCGCGGCCGGTATTCCTTGGAGCCACTGCCTCCCCGGCCGGGGCGGGCCGCCGGGCAGGGTGGTCGTCGCGACGGCGGTGGTCCCCGTGGCCGTGTCGCCTGCCGACGGGAACAGCAACGGCAGGAGCGCGGCGAGGGCGGCGAGCCTGCCCCGGCCGCGTTCCTCCCAGTCCGGCCCGTAGGCCGCGGTGGCCGCCCGTTCCAGTTCCGCCACGAAGGCGTCGGCGTTCTCCGGGCGGTCCGACGGCTCCTTGGCGAGTCCGCGCCGGACGAGCCCGCGCACCGGTTCGGGCACCTCGTGGTCGGGCACCGGGGCCTCGATGTGCTGGAGCGCCAGTTCGGCGAAGTTCTCTCCCGAGAAGGGCTTGCGCCCGGTGAGGCACTCGTAGAAGGTCGCGGTCGCCGCATACACGTCCGCCGCCGGCGAGGCGGGCATCCCCTGCCACTGCTCCGGCGCCATGTAGGCGGGGGTGCCGGCGACGCCCCGTGTGCTGCCGTGGTCGGCGGCGATGCCGAAGTCGACCAGCTTGGAGGATCCGTCGGCCGCCACCAGGACGTTCTCGGGCTTGTAGTCGCGGTGCACGACGCCCACGTGGTGGGCGGCGGCCAGGCCGAGCAGCGATCCCTTCAGCACCACCAGCGCCGCCTCGGGACCGGTCGCCCCTTCGCGGGACAGCAGCGCGCGCAGGGCCACGCCGTCGACCAGCTCCATCACGATGGCGGCGCCCGACGGCGCTTCGACGTACTCGTACAGACGCACCACGTGGGGCGTGTCCAGACCTCCGAGCAGACGTGCCTCGGCGCGGAATTCCGCGACGAACGCGGCATCCGTCCGCAGGCGCTCGCCGAGGTACTTGACGGCCACCGGCACGCCGGTCGCGTCGTGGACGGCGAGGACGACCCGTCCGCTGGCGCCTGCTCCCAGCTCCCGGGTCTCGGTGTACCCGGGCACCGACCAACTGCTCATGTCCGCTCCCTCGGCGCGGTCGTGTCGCACGATGGAGCACCGGTGCACGGTGCCCGCAGCGCCTTCCTGAGACGGGGACACAATCCCGCCATGTCCGGTTCCCGGACGGGTCCGCCTTTTCCGCCGGTCCGGCGGCCGGGTGCCGGCGCCGCTGCGGGCGCGGACGCGTGTACGGGCGAGCGGGGAGGAAGTGCGCCGATCGGGCGACTGCGCCAGGCGCCTATGCCGACAGAATGCCCAACATCGCGATCCGGTAAGGACGTGCCGCGCGTGCGTTGCCGGAGGTGCGGTCACGGCGTTGACCGCACATGGAGCCCACATTCGATGCCGGCGGCGCGGGCTGGGGCGACTTCAGCACCCGGCCCTGCCGCCACTGCGCCAGCCTCGTGGCGTCCGAGGCCGTGGACGGCCCCTGGTCGGAGGGTCCGTGGAGCGACACACCGCGCCTGCGGCAGCGGAGTCCGTCGGGGTCCGGCCCCTCGTCCTGGCAGCACGCGGCCCTGATCTGCTGCACCGTCGCCGTGATCATCTCGGCTGTCGTCGCCGTACTGCTGCGCTGAGGCCCGCCGGTCCCGCCGTATGAGGGAGCGGTACGTGGGGGGGGGGGGGGGGGGGGGGGGGGGGGGGGGGGGGGGCGGGGGGGGGGGGGGGGGGGGGGGGGGGGGGGGGGGGCGGCCCCGCGCCGCCCCCCCCCCCCCCCCCCCCCCCCCCCCCCCCCCCCCCCCCCCCCCCCCCCCCCCCCCCCCCCCGGTTCCTCAGTCCTTGTGCGCCTTCACCAGCCGGCGGACGTTGTCGATGCTGCCGCAGTCGGCGGCCAGCTGCTCAGCCCTGGCCTTGTCGAAGGCGGCGCCCAGCTCGGCGCGGCGTTCGTCGGAGACGTTCTCGCGGGCGTCGTTGAGCAGTGTCCGCTCCTCCTCGTCGGCATGGTGGTTCACCGCGGTGACGAGCTCTTCGAGCTTCTCGTCCCACTCCTCCGAGGTCGTGTCCTCCACCTCGAGCAGTGCGAGAAGCGCCTCGTTGCCCTCCTCGTGCTCGTGCACGCTGTGCTCGACGTCCTCGTTGTCCACGTTCTTGTAGCGCCGCAGGGCCGGGTAGACCTCGCGCTCCTCCGCGGTCGCGTGCGCGACGAGCAGGGCGGCGAATTCCTGGAGGGCGCCCGCCCGGTCGGCCTGGACGTTGCGCATCGCCCGGAACAGCTCCTCCATCCTGCGGTGGTCCCGCAGGATGAGCTCGACGACGTCCGTGGTCGTGGCAGAGGCACTGGTCGGCATGGTGGCTCCTTCGACTTGCCCGTGGTATCGGTCCGACCGCCGGATACCCCGGTTGCGCCCGGTCAGGCATCCTCCGGCCGGGCTCGTCGCGGTGCGGACGCCACCGCCGTCGGGGCGGGGGGAGCGGCACGGCCGCGTAAGGTGTGCCGTCTCGGAGAGGAGCGTCGTGGCAGAGGAATTTTCGGTCCCGGTCGTCGTCCGCGGGTACGAGACGGACACCCAGGGTCGAAGCGCGCGGGTTCGCAGACTCCCGGCGCACCAGGGCAGTGAACCCGTCCGTCTGATCGCCGCCCTGGGAGGTTCCGGAGCGGGTTGGCGGTCGCGGTCGTCGACCTCGGCCGTTGTCCAGGCGGCAGAGGGCCCTTATGCAGGTGAAGCGCACTATCCGTGGTGCAGGCAAATAACTGATCGTTTCAGAATGAGTTGAGCTGCGGGTCTTGTGCTCGACGATCCGAACGACAGGTCGAAACGATTCTCTTGGCACATCAGGGTTTGTATGTAGATCCGATTTACCACCCTATCGGGTTAGATTTCCACTATTCATTAACCCATTTGGGTAATTACCCGGCGTGGCGAATTGCGCCTCAGCGATCAAGTCCTCACGAGGCAGGACAGAAGGTCACCTCGGCCGGGCTGGAACGCTGGTCCACCACGGCCGCCGCAGCAAGGTCCTGGCACAGGCAGAACTCGGGCAGCCGTAGCGGAACTGAAGTCCGCCTACAACCCGCCAAAGGAGTGATGTGTCATGCCACCACGCCCGACACGATTCGACAACAGCGACTGTATTGCGCTGGTCGGAGAGGCGACCCCGCCGGAGCCACTGCGGGCCGACCTGATCATCGACCCGGACGAGTGCAACGCGGCGAGGTGCACCGGTCAGGGACTGCGTGTCCCGAAGACCCACGTCACCGGAACCTCCGGCCCGAGCCCCAACGCCAACGAGACGATCGGCGTTGTCGTGACGCCCCCGGACGCCGACGACTGCCCGCAGACCTACACGGTCAGCGCGCACGCGATTCTCGACCCGGACGAGTGCAACGCACTGACCTCCACCGAGCAGGGCCTGCGTGTCACGGAGACCCATGTCACCGGAACCTCCGGCCCGGCGCCGGGCCGCATCGCCAACGCCTGGCAGTCGATCGATGTCGTCGTGGCACCCCCGGCCGCGGCTGACTGCCCGCGCAATTACACCGTCAGGGCGTACCTGACACCCCAGCGCGGCGAAGCCGGCCCGGTCGGTTCCGTGGACCTCAGGCCGACTCGCACCAGCAACACGTGGGCGAACACGGCACTGCAGGTCACACTTCCCGCACCCGGCGTGTACCTGGTGAGCGGCGACGTCAACACGAGCATCTGCGCAACCCTCGAATACGGGAGTGCCACGAACTTGTGGACCGAGGTCCGCCTGATCGACGTGGACTCCGGAACCGTCGAACTCCAACCCCGCGGATCGGCCCAGCACCAGTTCACGTCGCCCGACCGGCTCCAGCACTGCACGCACGGCCCGACCTCCTTGTCCGGACTCGTCACCGTGTCCCCGGCGCAGGGGTCGAAGACGGTCCGTGTGCAAGCGATCCTGAGCGGTGGCGGCCCTGGTGACGGCCTCGCCAACGGGGCCACACTGCAAAAGTCGACCTTCCACGGACCACGTTCGTACCTTACGTACGTGAAGGTCGCAGACTAGCCTCGCCTTTTCGCTTCAGGCAGGGCCACTTGGTGCCCGAAACACGAAAGTGCCTTCTGCCAGGAATGTGAACCTTACCGAGGGGTTCTGTCATTTCGGACGGAAGGCACTTTCCATTTGAAGACGGACCTGGGCTGTTTCTTATGGATCAGCTTGCGGACCAGATGAAGATGGCGCGACGTGTCCGGCGAGGTGGACGGTGGCGGTTTTCTCGTAGCGAGTGGCGATGCCGCGCCAGTGTTTGAGGCGGTCGATGCACCGCTCGACGGTGTTGCGCTGCTTGTACGCCTCGCGGTCGAAGGCAGGTGGCCTGCCGCCGTAGCCGCCTCGACGGAGCCGGTGGCCCCGCTGGTCGGCCGGGACAGGGATGACCGCTTGAATCCCTCGCTGTCCCAGGTGTTCGCGGATGGCCCGTGAGGAGTACGCCGTGTCGGCCAGGACCACATCCGGCCGGGTCCGGGGGCGTCCGAGACGGCGGGGGACGCGTAGTCGTGCCATCACGTCAGCGAAGGCGGGTGCGTCACCGGCCTGTCCTGCAGTGAGCACGAAGGCCAGGGGCCGGCAGTTGCCGTCAGCGAGATGAATCTTTGTGGTCAGGCCACCTCGGGAGCGATCGACGTCACCACCCGCCCCGTGGTGCTCCCGGAGCCAGAGGAGGACCCGTACGCCACCTCGGCCGCCGCGACGCTCCAGCGGGCGGCACGCCGCCTCCGTACGGGCGGCTGGTGCCGGGGCTCGACCGTGGACGCGGGCGGGGCGCGCTGCCTGTACGGCGCGGTGCACGCCGAGGCTCCGAGCGGCCGCGTCGAAGATGACGCCCTGGGCGTCCTCCTGGACGCGATCCGCCGGCGCTTCCCCGGCGCGGACACGATCCCCGAGGCCGACGACCGCCACCTGACCGGCTGGAAGGCCGCCGTCCGCATCCTCAGCGAGGCCGCCGCCCTGGCCGGGGGCCGACGCGCGCGGCCTGTGACGTCCCGCCCTTCTCGGGGTCGTAGATGCCGGTGAGCGGGCCGGTGAGGAGTTCGAGCCGGATGCCGCCGGCCTGGAGCTCGGCGGATAGCGTCATGAGCTCGGCTGCGTTACGGGCGGGCCGCTTGAGTTCGTGGACGCTGAAGATGACTGGCGTCCCGGGCGCGCCTCCTCGAACTGACGGGTCAGTGCGAGCGCCTTCTCCAGTTCTCCCCGGCCGGAGGCGGGGGGGTCGGGCCGCACCTTGACGCGGGTGCTGATCTATTCCTGGAAGATCTTGTGACATTCCGCCCGACGCAGGGCTTCGAGCGGGCTCGCCAGCTTCCTGGCGGGCGGGCGATGTCCTGGCGTACCCGATCCGTACCGGCCGTTCCGTGCGGGGCGCCCGGACACCGTGAACAAGTGTGGATCCAAAGCGTTCGATCGATATCGAATGCGATCACTCTTCGGTGTACCCGCTGGAAGCGCATACGGCCCCCTTCGCTCTGCGCACCCGGGAAACGGGGTAGCCGGGCAAGCTGGGGCCTGGAGACGCGGGTTGCGCATCATCACGCTCTGCCGAACCCGCCACCCTCTTGTTTATCCCGCGCAGCAGGCCTGTGTTGTCGCTGTGCCATACCTTTGCCAGCCGACGGGCGAATTCGGTGGTCCATAATGGCCTATTCGGATCGCGCAACTGCCGAATAAAGATACAATGGGATTGTATCGCCAATACTTACTCTCTGGATGCCTTTTCCCTACTGTTGTACAACGGTGACAGCTCGGTTCGCCCAAAGCGCAACTCGACAAGGGAGATCACCGTGAAGGCATCCATGCGTGCATTCACCGCCGGCTTGTCCGCCCTCGCGCTCAGCGGGATGATGCTGGTCGTCGGCTCGGCCGCACCTGCGAACGCCGCCCCGCTCAGCACCAAGCTGGAGACTCACCACAGCGGCAAGTGCCTGGACGTTGCAGCCGCGAGCACGGCCAATGGAGCATTCGTCCAGCAGTGGGGATGCTACGACACGCCGAACCAGAACTGGACCCTCACCTCGCTGGGAAACGGCTACTACAAAATGATCGCCCAGCACAGCAACAAGTGCCTGGACGTGGCGGACGCGAGCATCGCTGACGGGGGAACGGTCAACCAGTGGGAGTGTTACAACACACCCAACCAGGAGTGGAAGCTCGTCCAGCGCCCCAACAGCTACTTCGCCCTGGTCGCCCGGCACAGCGGCAAGTGCCTGGAGATCAGGGGAGGAAACATCTACAACGGAGCCGGTGTGGTCCAGCAGACATGCGCCGCCGACCGGCCGTACCAGGAGTGGCGCCTCCTGTGAGCCTCTAGCTGTTGAACACGCGCCGCGCGATGGACGCGCCCCGCAGTCCGGGTGTGGACATCGTGCGGCGACAGCTGGTCATTCCTGCGTGAATCACCTGCGCCGGCTGCGCGCCGTCGCCGAGGCGTCCGGGGAACTCGCCGGCGCCGCCGACACCCGGCCTCCGGGCCCCCTCATGAGGAGACGTCCATGATGTTCAAACGTGCCTTCGTCGCCGCTGCCACGGCCGCCGTCGTGTTCGCGTCGGCCGGCGGCGCGACGGCCGCTCCGGTCCCTGACTTCGGCAATGGCGGGTTCGAGGAGCCCATCGTGCCGGCGGATTACTTCAAGCGCTTCACCACGGGCGATTCCATCGGCCCGTGGCAGGTCACGTCCGGCGCCGTCGAAGTGGTCGACAACGGGTTCTGGCAGGCCGCCGAGGGGCAACAGAGCGTTGACCTCAACCCCCCTCCTGATGTCGCAAGCCCTGGCAGGGTGGCCCAGACCTTCACCACCATCCCTGGGGACCCCTACACGGTCACCTACTCCCTGGCGGGCAACCCCGACGGTCCTCCGGCGGTGAAGACCGGCCAGGTCCTCATCGACGGAGAGGTGATCCAGGACTTCAGGTTCGACGTTAGCGGCAAGACCCGGAGGAACATGGGCTACGAGGAGCGGAGGGTCTCGTTCGTGGCCAAGAACTCCACCACCACGCTCAGCTTCGCCAGCACCACACCCAACACCCGGTACGGGCCGGTCATCGACAACGTGCGGGTCAACTCCTGCGGCTGTTGACCCCCGCAACCCCCTCGATCTACGACCCGCCCGGCACCTTCGCCGCCAAGCTGGGGACGAGCGCCGCGCGCAGCCTCCCCGCCGCCCGGACCTGACCCCACCGACCCGCACCATCCGGCCCCCGGTCGCCCTCACCATGCGGGCGGCCGGGGGCCCTTTCTGCGTTCCGCAGGAGGGGCGGCCGGTGTGGCACACTTCCGCCCCGTCCGAGTTGACCGAGATAGGCCACGGGGCCCCAGATGACCGACTCTGGGGAGCGGCTGACCTGTGGTCAGCCACTCCCCACTTGCAGGTATCCGACCGCACGGTGCGCCGCTGGATCGCCGTCGACCCTACGATGCGCGGGAAGCGGCTGGGCCCGACCGGGCGCACCATCCGGGTGCACCGCTCCCTGCTCGACCGCTACCCGGAGGCCTCCGCCTGACCGAACGCCAGGCGCCGGTCCCTGCCGACGCCGAGCGCTGACCCGCTGGTTATGGGCCGGGGTCCTCCTCCACGCACCGAGGACGCCCATGCCTGCCCTCCAGCAGCTCCCCGCCGCCGGGGCCGTTGTCGACACCTGGCGCGCTCTCCTCACCGGCCCGTGGCGCCGGGAGATACCTCTCCGGCTCCGGCACTCCCGGTTCCTCGTCGTGCTGTACGCCGCCTCCGGCCTCGCCGACACGACCGGCTCACGGACGGACAGTGGGCGGGGCTGGAGCCGTTGTTGCCGAAGGGCACGAGGGTCGGGCGGCCACCCATCTGGCATCGGCGGCAGTTGATCGACGGCATACGGTTCCGGGTCCGAACCGGTGTTCCGTCGTGGAGACCGGTCGACCTGCCGTCATGGAACCGGACCCGGCGCCAGCCGAGCTCGTCCTGCCGCGCGCAAGGTCGCTGCGGGAATCCGGGCCGCGCGGTCGAGCGGCTGGACGCCCCGCTTCGACGGCTCGCCGTTCGAGCTGCGCCTTTCCGCCGCCTGCTGACCGGGACGGAGCGCCGGAGGGTCCAAGAAATGGTTTGCCGACCCGGTGGCTGTGTGTCACCGTTCGGCCTGGACCGGCAGTTGATCATCGGCGGCCGGTCGATGTCGACATGTCGGCGGCCTCTCGGGGATCCACCGGAGAGGTGACGAAACGACGGGAACCGGTGCCGTGGGGAACAATTACGAGGACGAGTGTCGCCGGTCGTTGGCCGAGGAGCAGGCGAAGAGCCTTGCCCGGACCAACAACTGGGAACATGTGGACAGGGAGCGGGTCCACCAGGACTGGGACGTCCTGTACCGGGAGATCACGACTTTCCTGGACGGCGGCTCCCTGCCAGGGGACCAGCAGATCCAGGAGCTCGTCCGCAGGCACTTCGACATCGTTAGCCGGTTCTACACCCCCTCCAGGGAGGCTTACGTCGGCATGTCGCTCTTCTACGCCGAGGACGAGGCCATGAGGGCGTTCCACGATTCCTACCACCCCGGGTTGGTGGATTTCCTGGGCGCCGCGATCAAGGTGTTCGCCGAGCAGGGGAGCGGGTTCGCCCCCAGCGCAGGGGCCGAGGCTTCGGCGTAGTCGGGCGGCACGGGCCAGGACATGCATGGACGGGGTAGGCCCCGGGGCTGTCGCAGCTCCTGGAAGGAGGAAGCAGAGACCGGGGTCTCGGGCTGGTGCCGAGGCAACATCGTGCGTGAGGACGACTTCGTCTGCGTCTTCTGCGGGAGCGATCTGCCCCTGGCGTGGAAGGTGGATCCCGCTGCGTGAGACGGCGGGTCACAGCCACTCGTTGATGGTCGCGACCGAGGACGGTCGCCTCGTAGCGGACGGCGGGCTTGTCGTATCGCGTGGCGACAGCGCGATGTCTCTTGAGGCGGTTGATCCCGCACTCGACCGCGTGACGCTCGCGGTAGTCGGCCCGGTCGAATCGCGGCGGCCGGCCGCCGCGGGAGCCGAGCTTCCGGCGGTTGCGCGCCTGGTCGGCCTTGTCTGGGATGGTGCAGCGGATCCCGTGTCGGCGCAGGTGGGCGCGGTTCTTGCGGGAGGCGTACGCCTTGTCGGCCCGCACCCGGTCGGGGCGGAGGCGTGGCCGGCCCGGCCCGATGCGAGGCACGCGGATCTTCCCCAGCACGGGCTCGAACTGAGGCGAGTCGCCGCGCTGACCGGCCGTGACCACGATCGCCAGGGGCTCCTGACCGTGCTCGACAGCAGGTGCGGCTTGGTGGTGAACCCGCCGCGCGAACGTCCCAGCCCGTGATCGCCGGGCTCGGTTAACACGCCACCCGGTGGTTCCTTCTGCAGGTCACCCTGCTGCGTGTCGAAGTCGTAGCCCCGGTCAGCGCACAGGCGCCGCGGCTTGCGGCGGGGTCGTCCCCGCAGGCCCCGGATCGGTGGGACCGTGTCCAGCAGCGGCAGGAGCTGGGTGACATCGTGCCGGTTGCCACCGGTGAGCGTGACGGCGAGCGGAGTTCCGTGACGGTCGACGATCAGATGGTGCCTGGAGCCGAGACGGGCGAGGGACCGGTGTGATCCGCCCCTTTCAGGGCCCGGACGTGGGACCCGTCCACGGCGCAGTCGTCCAGATCCAGCAGGTCGGCGCGGCGCCGCTCGGTCAGCAGGGCGGCGTGCAGGCGGGGCCAGACGCCGGCCGCGGTCCAGTCTCGCAGCCGGCGCCGGGCCGTCACCCCGGAGCAGCCCACGGTCTCCGCGGGGACGTCGCGCCAGGCGACTCCGGTCCGCAGCACGTACATGACGCCGGCGAGCGCCGCCCGGTCCGGAACGCGCAGCCGTCCGGGGTAGCGGTGGCGTCGTTCGGGAGCGGGCGGCAGCAGTGGAGCAACCCGCTCCCACAGGTCGTCAGGAACAAGATCAGCACGCACCCGGACACACTGCCGATCAAGATCGTCGAGCACAAGACCTGCAGCTCAACTCATTCTGAAACGATCAGTAAGGCACGTAACCGGAAAGGTTCGGTCGAACCGTTTCCTGGACGGGCGGACCCTCGCTAGGTAGCCAGGTCGGTACGGCACCCCTGGCTGGCGCTGCTGCTCGCGCTGCTCGCACCCGTACTCCGATGAGATGAACTATCACTGGTTCGAGGGATAGTTCGGTGTGTCTCCCATGAGATCCATGCATCAGTGGGATGACCCCTTTTTATGGGTTGAACCGGAAAGGGGACATCTCTGATGATCCGCATCACACGTCTGGCCAGACTCGGCCTGACAGCCGGCACCGCCGCCGTGCTGGCTATCGGCCTGACGGCCAACGCGGAGGCCGCCACCGGAAACATCCGGTACTTCAGCGCCTCCGGGCAGGAATTCCGGATCGACAACCCCCCGGACAACATCTGCATCAATCTCCAGGTCCGCGCGCAGTTGCTCGCCAACAACACGAACAGGACGGTGAGTTACTTCTCCAACGTGAACTGCGCCGACTTCACCGGCAACCTGGCCCCCGGCCAGGCGGTGACCTACCAAGCCCCCTGTCGGTGCGCGTCATCGGCTGAGCTCGGTGCCGGACGCGGGGGGGCTGTGGCGCTCGCACCAGGCCATCCCCAGCGGCCCGTTACGGCGCCGCCGGTGAAAGCGCCTCATGGTGAGACGAAGTTGCAAGGGCCCGCACGCCGAGTCACTCCCCGGGAGGCTTCTGCGCTCGAAGTGACGGTCCGTTACCGCCGTGAGTTGCGCGCCGGGGACCAGGTCGAGGTGACGTGCGCGTTCCTCTGGGGCGAGGGCAAAACCCTCGGAATCGAGCAGACGATCCGCACGGCGAACGGCGCGGTGGCGGCCGAGATCACCGAGGTCGGCGGCCTGATGGACCTGAAGAGGCGCCGGCTCGTGGACGACCCGCGCGCGGTCTTCCGTACGCTGGCCGCCGATCCGGAGCTCTTCGGCCTCTGAGTCCCTGGTGGGTGGTCCGCGGGAGGGCCTGGTGGGTAGGTCCGCGGGGGTCGGGGTCCTGGGGGGGGGCAGGGTCCTGGGGGGTCGGGTCGTGGGGGCCCTGGCGGGTGAGGCCGTACGGTGGCCGCGCCCGGATTCCGGGACCGTGGGCGGCGGGGGCCGGTGAGCCGGCGGTCACATGAGCCGGCGATCCGGTGGCCGGTGGGCCGAAGCGGCGATGACACACGGATCCTGTCCGCCGTCCGCCTCCGCGGCGCCGATGGTGGACGCATGGAACACACGACACACGCAGGCCTTTTCACCCGCCGGTTCGGTCCTCCTCCGCGTCGCGGCGCCCCGGCCACCGTGCTGGTGCACGGGCTCGGGCTGTCGGGACGGTACTTCGTGCCGCTCGCGCGGAAGCTGGCGGAGGGCGGGGCGAGCGTGCTCGTGCCGGACCTGCCGGGCCATGCGCGGTCGCGGAGAGCCGTGCGCCGCATGCCGGACGTCGGAGCCCTCGCCGCCGCCCTGCACCGCTGGCACCGGCTCCTCGCCCTGGGGCCGTGTCTGCTCGTGGGGAACTCGGTCGGCTGCCAGGTCGTCGCGGCGTTCGCCGCCCGTCATCCCCGGCTCGTGGGCGGCACGGTCCTGCTCGGCCCGGCCCTCGAACCGGGCACGTCCGGCTGGTGCCAGGCGGGGCGGCTCCTCGCGGACGCGCCCCGGGAGCCGCTCTCCCTCCTCGCGGTGGCGACCACCGACTACCTGCTGACCGGTCCCCTCCGCTTCGCCGCCTCCTTCCGCCACGCCCTGCGGGACGCGGCCGGGTCATTCGAGGGAAACCTGGCCCGGGTGCAAGCGCCGACGCTCGTGGTGCGCGGGGAGGGTGACACCATCGCCTCCGATCGGTGGGTGCGGCGCGTGGCGCGCACGGTCGTCGACGGGCACGTCGCCGAGGTGCGGAGCGCCGCGCACGCCGCCCACTACAGCGCGCCGGACGCCGTGGCCGCGCTGATCGGAGCGTTCGCGGCAGGGAGGCGCGGATGAAGCCGTCGAGGACGTCCCCCGCTCTCCCCGCACATCGGCCGAGCACACCGGCCGGCCGTCGCCCTGGCTGCGCATCCTGCCCGGCATCTCCGCGCAGCGGCGCGGCTTCGTGCCGGCCTGGTGGGGCTTCGCCCTCACTTTCGGCGGGATGCGCCTGCTGACCTGGCTCATCCACATCGACGTGGCCGGTCTCGGCGACGTGCAGGCCGGCGGTGTGCACCTGCACCACTACGTCTGGGGCATCCTGCTGCTCGCGACCGTGGGCGCCGCGAGTCCGGTCCGGCGCTCCGCACGGGCGCGCGCGTGGCTGGGACTCGGCTACGGGGTGGGGCTGGCCCTGGTGCTGGACGAAGCGGCGCTGCTGATCAGCCTGGAGGACGTGTACTGGGACACCGAGGGCGGGGTCAGCATCGCGCTGGCCATCGCCGTGATCGCCATCGCGGGCAGCGTCCTGGCGTTCACGCGCGGCCGCCGCTCGTCCACGGGACGCCGGGACGGCGACTGAACGCCGGAACGGCGACCGAGGGCCGGGACGGCGGCCGAGCGGCGGAACGGCGGCTGAACGTTGGAACGGCGACCGAGCGGCGGGGGCCGTACGAGCAGGAAGAAGGCCCCGGCTGGACGGGGGGAGACCAGCCGGGGCCGCTCGGGGCAGCTGCGCGGAAGGGCGGTCGCCTCTCGGCGAAAGGCTCCATGGGGCCTCAGCCGAACGATCTTCCCCATGGGCGAGGGGTGAGGCCCGGGGACACTGTCCCCTTCCACGAGCCGCACTCATCCCAACGGCGCGGGACCCCGGGATGTTCCCGCCAAACCGCCCCCTTGGTGTGATGTGCGGCATATGGGACCGCTGTGGGATGTCCCGGGGGCCTGCACAGGCAGATTGAGCAGGCCGCGGATCCGTACAAGTGACGACACGCGGGCCGGCACCCGGCGGCCCTCCGGCAGGCCGGCCTCCACGGCAGCGGGGGGGGTCAGCCGTGCGCGGCGAACGCCGCCGTCACCTCGTCGCGCCCCGCCCCGTTCGCGAGCAGCAGCCGCAGGAGCACCCTGGCCTTGTACGGGTCGAGCAGCCCGCCGTTGATCAGCCCGCGCTCCTGGAGGTCGGTCTCGGACCCGGGCGCCCGGTAGGTGTGCCGGAGCACGGGACCGCTGCCCGTGCGGGAGGTCAGGACGACCGGGATGCGCCGGGCCAGGGCGCCCAGCACGGGGGCGAGGGGCCCGGGCACGTGCCCGACCCCGAACCCCGCCACCACCAGACCGGCGTGCGTATCGGCCACCCCTTCCAAGAGGCCGCCGTCGTCGTCGAGGGAGACGCAGTGCAGGCCGACGCGGGCGGCCGCGAGCCGCGCCCGGTCGGGAGCGCCCGGCAGAGGAACACGGCGCGGCGGCGCGGCGAGGACCCGCACCTGCCCCTCCACGACGTGGCCGACGGGTCCCGCGTCGGCGGAGACGAAGGCCGCCGTGCTGGTGCTGTGCGACTTGCGCACCCACCGCGCGGCGTGCACCTCGTCGTTGAAGGCGACCAGCGCGCCGAGCCCGCGGGCCGCCCCGGAAGCGGCGACGGACACGGCCGCCAGCACGTTCGCCGGTCCGTCGGCCCCGGCCATGGCCGGCTGCCGCATCGCGCCGGTCAGCACGAACGGTGCCTCGTGGCGCCACACGAGGTCGGCGAGGAACGCGGTCTCCTCCAGCGTGTCGGTGCCTTGCGTGACGACGACGCCGACCGCACCCGCCTCCACGGCCCGGGAAGCCTCGTCGACGACGTCGAGCACCTGCGCGAAGGTCAGGCTTCCGCTGGGGACGGCATGCACGTCCCGGACATCGAGCGCCGGCCCGATCCGGTCGAGCCCGGGCACGGCAGCGATGATCTCCGCACCGGTCAGCCGTTCCCCCCGAGCACGCCCGGCCACCGAGATCGTGCCCCCGAGCGCGAACAACGCGACACTCATGTTCCCCCCACCACCGTCACCGCCTGCGCCGGGTTCCGCCCCGGCCGTCGCAGCGACCCTGGCAGAACCACCGCACGGCCCTCAAGCAGGGGCCCGCCCGCGCCCGGGTCCTCGGGACGGCGGGTGTTCGCCGCGCGGCCGGCCGGTGGCACACTGGCCGCCGGTCGTTCGAAGGAGCCCTGCCGTGCCCGTGATCCGCAGCCTGCGCCGTGCGGTGCGCAGCGCCTACCGCAGGACCGTGGACCTGAGCCACCCGGCCCGCTCGCCGCTGGGCGACGCGGTGGTGAACTGCGTCATCTACGAGCACGGTGTCCGCCAGCCGGGGGCCTGCCCCGTGGACGAGGCGCTGCGGCGGGTGCGCGCATCGGGCCGGGGCTTCGTCTGGCTGGGGCTGCACGAGCCCGCCGAGGAGGAGTTCTCCCGGATCGCCGAGCTGTTCGGGCTGCACCCGCTGGCCGTGGAGGACGCCGTGCACGCGCACCAGCGGCCCAAGCTGGAGCCGTACGACGAGACGCTGTTCGCCGTGTTCAAGACGTGCCGGTACGTCGAGCACCAGGAGCTCACGGCCACCAGCGAGGTGGTGGACACCGGGGAGGTCATGGTCTTCACCGGCCCTGACTTCGTCATCACCATCCGGCACGGCCGGCACGGATCGCTCGGCCCGGTCCGGGAAGCGCTGGAGGAGCACCCGGAACAGCTGGCTATGGGGCCCTCCGCCGTGCTGCACGCCATCGCCGACCGGGTGGTGGATGACCTCCTCGCCGTCGCGGACGCGATGCAGGACGACGTCGACCAGGTCGAGACCGCCGTCTTCAGCGAACAGGCGGCCCGCGGTGAAGCGGGCCGGATCTACCAGCTCAAGCGCGAGCTGCTGGAACTCAGGCGCGCCGTGGCTCCGCTGGACCGGCCCCTCCAGGCTCTCGCCGCCAAGCCGCTGCAGCTGGTCGATCCGGAGATACGGGCGTACTTCCGCGACGTGGCGGATCACCTGGTGCGGGCCACCGAGCAGCTCACCGCGTACGACGCGTTGCTCGACTCGATCCTGCAGGCCCACCTCGCCCAGGTGACCGTCGCCCAGAACGAGGACATGCGCAAGATCACCGCTTGGGCGGCGATCGTCGCCGTGCCCACCATGGTCTGCGGGGTCTACGGCATGAACTTCGAGCACATGCCCGAGCTGCGGTGGACGTACGGGTATCCCCTCACCTTGGGGGTCATCGCCCTCATGTGCTTCCTCATCCACCGCGGCTTCCGCCGCAACGGCTGGCTCTGACGCTCCCGGCCGGTTGGCCGGCGCCCCGGGAAGCGTGACGAAGAAGACGGCGACGGGCGTACAACCGTTTGACCGGCTGGTTCGTCTGACCCGGCATGGCAGAAAGATCAACACCTTCGACGGCTCCGACGCGCCGCACGGCCGCGGCCGTGGTCGTCGCGCTGGCGGCCGGACTCACCGGATGGGCAACCGTCCCCGCGGCCGCCGCCGAGGCCAACCCTCTGGCTCTGGGCCGCATCTCCGACATCAAGGGTCTTCCCGCGGGCGGCACCGCCAAGGTTCCCGTCTCCCTGATCAACAAGGGGCAGACGGAGATCAAGGGCGTCATCCTCCAGCTCCGGGTGTCCTACGGCCTGAAGCTCGACCACACGTTCTCCAACTGCGAGTACGTCGACAACGCTCCGAGCGCCACGTTCGGCTACTCCAGCGCCACCTGCGTGCTGGACCAGACGCTGGCGCCCGGCACCGCGTACGCCGCGTCGCAGCCGCTCCCCATCGGCACCGAGAACCGGGCGCTCAACGAGAACACCGCCTGGTCGGTGCAGCCCTATTCGGAGGAGGCCCTCGCCCTGCTGCGCGGTACGGCCAAGCCCGTCAAGGGCACCGGCCCCGCACTGAAGCTGGTCGAGCAGTCCACGAAGCCCCGCGAGCACGTCGGGAACACCCAGTACATCACCGTGAAGAACACGGCCGACCTGTCCGTGACCGGCGCGACGCTCTCCGGCAAGGCCGGTGACGTCGTCACGGCCGGTCTCACCGTCACCAACAAGGGACCGGGCTGGATGGGCTACTCACTGGCCCCGTACGGTCCGTACGACCCCGTGGTCACGCTGAACGTCACGCTCCCGACGGGCACCACGGCTCTGACGGACGACGTCTGCCGACCCGGCGCCAAGGGGGCGGCGATCTGCAAGCTGACCACCTGGGACGAGCTCGGTCTGGTCTCCGGTGACTCTCACACGTTCCCGCTCAAGCTGCGCATCGACAAGGTCGTGGAGAACGCCTCGGGCAGCGTCACCTTCCGCGCAGCGGGGGTCCTCCCGGAGCAGGACCCCGACAAGGCGAACAACACGGCGCGGATCGTGCTCAACGGCACGGGTGACACCTCCGCCGGCGGCACCTCGGACGGCGGTTCCACCACCGGCGGTTCGTCGGGCGGTGGCTCCACGTCGGGCACGACCGGCACATCGGGCAGCACGGGTACCACCGGCAGCACCGGCAGCAGCACGTCGGGGACGTCCGGCTCGACGTCGTCCTCGGGCGCGTCCGGCACGTCCGGTACGACGGGCTCGACCGGATCCACCGGTGCCACCTCGGCTGCCGGCGCGACCGGCACCTCCGGTGCGACCGGCTCCACCACCGGCGGCCTCGCCGCCACCGGCAGCGACGACACGGTGATGCTCGGCGCCGCCGCGGCGAGCCTGGTCGCGGCGGGCGGTGCGGTCTTCGTCGTGGCGCGCCGTCGACGCGCGCACAGCAGGGGCTGACCCACGACCGGAGCCGAACCGCTCCCCTGCCTCGGGGCCTTCCGGACATCCGGAGGGCCCCGTTTCGTTACCCGGGCGCCCCGGCGCGCGGCGCGCCCGGCGAGTGCGGGAGGGACCGTAGCGTAGGGGCGTCGCCGCACGAGCGGGAGGGTGTACGGCATGAGGAAGTTCTGGACCGTGCTGGCGGTCCTGCTGGGCGCGCTGGCCGTCGGGGGTGTCGCCACCCTGGTGGAGCAGGTGGAGCGCGGCGACGGCTCGGCCACGGCGGGGGACGTGCTGGTGGCTTTCGTCCTCGCCCTCGCCGCCTGGCTGAGCTGGCGCCGGCGCGCCCTGTAGGCGCAATGGCTGGACGAGGACAGGAATGAGGCGTTCGTCCTGTCGCCGGGCGAGTTGGGTCTGCTGGACCGGCTCGACGGGCGGCTGTGGCGGTTCAACGCGGAGGAAGCGGCCTTCGTCGCGACCTCCCGCCGTGTCGCGGAACGGGCGCGGCGCACCCAGGAGCGGGCCCGGGCGCTGCTGCGCCGATGGGTGGTGACGGCGGTGTGCCTGGTGGTGGCGGTGGCCGTGGCGGCGGCCCTCTTCCGTGCCGAACAGCGCACGGCGCGGGCGAAGAGGGAGGTGGACGCGCTGCGGCTGTCCGCGCAGGCCAGGTCGGCGGCGGGAGAGCGCCGGGACGTGGCCGCGCTGCTGGCGGCCGCGGCGGTCCGGACGGACGACGCGCCGGCGAACCGGGCGGCGCTGGTGGACGTCCTGGCCGCACCCGGTGGGCAGCTCGCCGTCCACCGGCCGGCGTTCGGTGCGGCGGTCCCCAACGCGCTGGCGGCCGTGCCGGCCGCGGACGGCTCGCTGGTGGTGGGGGGTTCGGACGGCGCGGTGCGGCGGCTGGATCCCCTCACGGGCCGGATCCGGGGGGTGTTCGGCGGTCGGCACGCTGACGGCGTGTCCGCGGTGGCGCTGGGCGGCGGACTGGTGGTGTCGGGTGACGTGCGCGGCGGAGTGCTGGTGCGGTCGGCGGCCGTCGGCACGGGGGAGGCCGCGGCCTGGGACGCCGCTGCGGAGCAGCCGTACGCCGGCACGGTCGTGCGGCTGCGGATGCCCGGCAGTGCCGGGGTGACCGCCGTGGCGGTGGACGCCACGGCGCGGACGGTCCTGGCCGGCAGCACGGACGGGGTGGTGGCGCGCTGGACGGTACGGGGCGCGGGGCGCGGCGTCGTCCGTGTCGGGGCCGCCGTGGAGGCGCTCGCCGTGCACCGGCCGGGTGCGTTCGCGGCCGCCGCCACCGAACGCGACCACGTGCTGGAGATCCCCACCGCCGGCCGGGGCGCCCCTCGGCCGGTACCGGACTCCGCGCTAGGGGCGGCGATCGGCAACGCGGCCGCCGGGAACACTCTCGCGGCCCTCCCGGGCGGTGCCCTGGCGGCCGTCGACGGAGCACGTCTCCACCTCTTCTCCGGCCCGTCGCGGCCCCGCACGTCTCCCGCCCCGCGGTCCACGGCCGTTGTCGCCGCCGGCGGCACCGTGTACGTCGGTGACGCGGACGGGCGGGTCCGCGCCTGGTCCACGGCGGACGTGGCCCAGCCGCGCGGCGAGGCGCTCACGGGACCCCCGGTGACGCGATCAAGGCCCTGGCGACGGACGGCAGTCTGCTCGCGGCTCTCGGCCAGGAGGGCCGCCTGGTCGTCTGGGACCTCACCGACCGCCGTTCCCCTGCCGCGGTCCCCGGCCCGCCGGCCCCGGCCGGGCGTCCCCTGACGAGCGTGGCTCACGGCCCGGACGGGACGCTGGCCGCGGGCGACGCCCGGGGCGCCGTACGGCTGACCGGCCCGGGCCCCTTCGCGGGCACCCGCCTCGACCTGCCCGGCGAAGCGGCCGTCACGGCTCTGGCCTGGACGGGCCCGGCCGGTCTCGTGGCCGGCACGGCGGACGGCACCCTGTACGGGGTGGACGTGGCCGGCCGCCGGCACCACACGCTGGCCGAGCGGGCGGCCACGGCCGTCGTCGACGTGCGGACGGCACCGGACGGCACCGTCCTCGCGGCGTGGAAGGATCGCGTGCTGATCCGCGTTCCGGGCCGTGAGGCCGTGCCGCTCAAGGGTTTCGCGAGCGAACACGTACGGGCCGGTTGGCGCTGGGGCCGCACGGCGAGGTCGCCGTCTCCCACGGGACGGCGGACGGGGCGCGGACCGTGCTGTGGCGTGGAGATGCCGCCGTCTCGGCTCCCCTGGAGCTGACGACCGGTCACCGTCTGTTCGTGGCGGCCCTCGCCTTCTCCCCCGACGGCCGCACCCTGGCGACCGGCAGCGACGACCGCTCGGTCGCCCTGTGGGACGTGCGCACCGGTGCCCGCCTCGCACGGATGCCGGCCGGGCACACCGACACCGTCCGGGCCCTGGCCTGGTCCCGGGACGGGCGGCTGGCCTCGGGCGGGGAGGACGCCACCGTACGCCTGTGGGACACGCGAGCGCCCGGTCCGGCCATCGGCATGCCTTTGCGGTATCAGGACGGCAGCCCCGTCACGGCCCTGTCCGCGTCGCCGGACGGCCGCGAGCTGACCGCTCTGTACGGCACCGCCACGGTCACCTGGCCGTTCTCGCCGGCTGCCTGGAGCAGGCTCGCCTGCACGTTCGCGGCGGGAGTGCGTGACAGGCCGCAGGACGTGGCCGGGTACGCGGGTGGGGCGGGGCCGGCGGACCGATGCCCCTGATCCCTGCGACGGATCGCCGTGCGGGAGGAGGCGGCCGTACGGGCCGACGGGCGCACGCAGCGACGACGAGCGGGCCGCCCGTTCGCGCTGTTCGAAGGCCGCCGGTCGGGGTGGCGCGGCGGCTTCTCCGAGCCCGGCCCGCCGGAGGTGCCGCGTCAACAGCGGTTGTCACACTGCCGGTGCTCACGGCGCACGGCCGTACCGCTAGGATCGGAACACGATTTTGAACCCGTTCAAAGGGGGAACAGGTCATGTCCGAGCCGACCGTGTCCGACCGGGGCGACACGCCCGCCGTCGCCCTGGGGCCCATCGCCCTCCTCCTCGGCGCCTTCTCCACGACCGGAGTCTGGGCACCCTGGCTCACCCTCTACACGCTGCCGTGGACGGTCATCGCCGGAGCGCTCGCCATGACGTTCGGCGCCGCCGGCGTCCACTACGCACGCCGCGGCACCGGCCGCCTGGCGACCGCGGTCGCGGGAACCGCTCTCGGCACCCTCGGGTTCGGCGGCGTCGTCGCCCTGCTCTGGGCGTTCAGCGCGTAGACGGCCGACGCGGATGCCGGCGGTTCCGCCGCCTCCCACCGACCCGCTCCTCCGACCGCGCCGGAGGACGGGGCGGCTTGTTCGCAGGGCCGCACACGGCGGGGGCCCTCCCGCCCCGGGCGCCCGGTGGTCCGTCCGGCCACGACGTGAGGACGGAGAGGAGAGACCACATGGTCGAGTGGGCAGGCTGGATCATCGCCCTCGCCGGCCTCGGGCACACGCTCGGCAGTCTCGTCGAAGCGGCCCCGGACCACGCCGGGACATGGTTCGGCGGGGTCTGGACCCTGGGGGACTACCCGGGGATGAGCGACGCCACCGTCGCGTGGTGGTATTCGGTGTTCAGCTTCGGACCGCCGCTCCTCCTGATCGGTCTGACCGTCCTGTGGCTGGACCGCCGCGGTGTGACGCCGCCGCCGTTCCTCTCGTGGGCCCTGGCGGGGTGGGTCGCCGTGGGCTTCGTGGTGACGGACCCTCGCCCTTGCTGGTCCTCCTGGTCGCGGCCGGCCTGTCGGCGGCCGGAGTACGGCGCGCCAGGCGCCGCGAGAAGGCGTCGCCGCAGGCCGGGTGACCAGGTCCGACGCGGTCAGGAGGTGAGGTCGCGTCCCTCGGGCGTCCGCCGGCGGAGCGCGGCGACGCGTACGCCCAGGGCCACGGCAAGCAGGACCCAGGCCACGACGCTGTAGGCCCATGCGGTCAGGCCCCGGGCCGCGTCCACGGCGCTCCAGACACCCCACAGCAGCAGGACGGCGCACAGGGCCGTCCAGGCGATGTCCCCGACGCGGGCCCGCAGTTGCGCCCGCTGCCGGGTGCCGGGCTCTAGGGCACCGGGCGGCGGGACGCGGCCGTCCGTTCCGTGGTACGTCATGCGTGCTCCCTTCCGTAACGGGTGTGCTTCGCTTCGTACCCGCCATTCGGCACCGCACGCGGGGGGGGCGCGCGGACCACGTGGCGCGGAGTGCCTGCGCCGCCGGGGCGATGCCGGACGCCCGCGCCGGCACGGCGTGCGCGTCAGCCGTTCAGCGAGCCCATCAGTTCGGGGGCGTAGCGGTCCCCGGAGGCGACGCCGCGCGGGGCGACGGCCTCGATGGCCGCGATGTCCTCGGCCGTGATCGTCACGGCGGTGGCCTCGGCGTTCTCCTCCAGGCGCCCGCGGCGCCGGGTCCCGGGAATCGGCACCGCCCCCTGGTGCAGCACCCACGCGAGCGCGAGCTGCGAAGGGGTCACCGACTTCTCCTCGGCGATACGGCGCACCCGGTCGACCACGGCCAGGTTGCGGGCGAAGTTCTCGCCCTGGAAGCGCGGGTCCGTGCGGCGGAAGTCGTCGGCGTCGAAGTCGTCGGGCGTGGTGATGGCGCCCGAGAGGAAGCCGCGGCCCAGCGGCGAGTAGGCGACGAGGCCGATGCCGAGCTCCTCCAGCACGGCCCGTACGCCGTCGCCTTCGAGGCCCCGCTCGAAGAGGGAGTACTCGCTCTGCACTGCCGTGAGCGGGTGCACGCGGTGCGCCCGGCGGATGGTCGGCGCCGCGGCCTCGCTGACGCCGAGGTAGCGGACCTTGCCCGCGGTGACGAGCTCGGCCATGGCGCCGATGCTCTCCTCGATGGGCACGTTCGGGTCGACGCGGTGCAGGTAGTAGAGGTCGATGTGGTCGGTGCCGAGGTGCCGCAGTGAGCGGTCGGCGGCCCGGTGGATGTACTCCGGCGTGCCGTTGTATCCGAGCATGACCCCGTCGTCGGTGAACTCGATGCCGGTCTTGGTGGCGACGACGGCCTTCTCCCGGCGTCCGGCCAGCGCCTTGCCGAGGAGCTGTTCGTTGAGGAACGGGCCGTAGCTCTCGGCCGTGTCCAGCAGGGTGATCCCGAGCTCCAGGGCCCGGTCGATGGTGGCGAGGGCCTCGGTCTCGTCGGTGGCGCCGTAGAAGGCGCTCATGCCCATGCAGCCGAGTCCTTCGGCGCCGACCGTCAGGCCCTGGCTCCCCAGTGCGCGCTTGTGCATGTCATCCGCTCCGATCAGGTAAGTAACTAACTGGATAGTTCGAGCATGGAGCAGGACCGGGCGGCTTGTCAATAACCAGATAGTTACTTGGTAGGGTGCTCGCATGGCACGCGACTCCAGCGCTACGAAGGCCCGGCTCCTCGACGCGGCCCTGACCGAGTTCGCCGCCCACGGCATCGCCGGCGCCCGCGTCGACCGCATCGCCGAGGCGGCCGGAGCGAACAAGCGGCTCATCTACGTGTACTTCGGCAACAAGGAGCAGCTGTTCGACCACGTGATGCAGCGGGCCCTGGAGGCCGGCGCCGAGTCCGTGCCCTTCGACGTCGAGGACCTCCCGGGGTACGCGGGCGCGATCTTCGACCACCTGGTCGCCCGGCCCGAGCTGATGCGGCTGGTGGCGTGGAAGCAGCTGGAGCGCCCCGCTGCCACGCCCGCGCAGGAAGGTGCCTACGCCGCCAAGATCGACGCGGTGACCGCCGCGCAGCGCGCCGGGCGGCTCGACGCCGCGTTCCTGCCGTCCGACGTGCTGACCCTGGTGCTCGCCCTCTCCCAGGCGTGGTTCGCGGCGGCGGGCGGACCGGCCACCGAGCCGGACGGCTCGGCCTGGAGCGAGCAGCGCCGCGCCCGGCACCGGGCGGCGGTCGTGGAGGCGGTCAGGCGCTTCACCACCCCGGTGCGCCACACCTGACGCGCCGGGGGACGGGCCGGGGCGCCCGCCCCTCCCCCGCGCACCGCAAAGCCCGCCGGACACCCCAGCACCGCAAGCCGGCCGGGCACGAGGCGCCACGCCGGTACGCCGCCTCGGGGATCAGCCGGAACCGGCTCCCGCCGGCCGGTGACCGCACGGGCACCGGGTCCCTGGAGTGGGCCGGATGCACACCACACGGGTCTCCCGGCGCATCAGGGCTCGGCGGGCGGCCGTCTACCGGGCCCTGGTCGACGCGGACGCGATCGCCGCGTGGCGGGCGCCGGCCGGGATACGCGTCCGTGTGCACAGCTTCGACGCCCGTGAAGGCGGCCGCTTCCGCATCTCGCTCACGTACGACGGAGCAGCGGGCGGTACGGGCAAGAGCGCGGCGCTGACCGACACCTACCACGGCCGCTTCGCCCGGCTCGTACCGGACGAACAGGTCGTCGAGGTGATCGAGTTCGAGACCGGGGACAACACCCTGCGGGACGTGATGACCCTGACGACCACGCTGGCCGATGCCGGCGACGGCACGGACGTCCTCGTCGTGCACGAGGGAGTCCCTGACGCCGTGTCCGCCGCCGACGACGAACTGGGGACACGCATGGCCCTGGACCACCTCGCGCGCCCGGTGGAGGCGCCGGGGCGTCCCGAGCCGGCCGTCTGGGCGACGGCGTCAGGCGGCGACCGAGCTCGCCCAGTCGTTGTACGCGCCGAGGTTGGAGCTGTACGAGTTGGGGCTGATGGAGATCGTGCCGCCGTTCCCGCCCTCGTCCCTCGCGAGCCACGCGTACGAGTTCGACTGCGTGTTGCGCCACGACGACGTCTTGTCGTTGAAGTCGTACTCGTTCAGGTTGTGCCAGTAGTAGTCGCTGAAGATCAGCCGGCGTCCACCACCGTTGATGTGCTCGTACAGGCACGTCCAGCCGCTCGCGCAGGCCGGCAGCGCCTGTGCGTCGACCCGGCCGCGCAGCAGGGGGTCGGTGGCGCGGGAGTAGCCGAGCACCCTGTCCGCCTCCTCATGGGTCGCGAAGCAGCGCACGTCCGTCCTGGAGTACACGACACAGCTGCGGGCGTCGCCCCAGCCGTCGTGCTTGAGGTTGATCGTGCGCTGTCCGAAGGACGCGACGGCACCGTCCACCGCCGCGCCGGACTCCGCCTGCGGGGCCCGCGCTTCGGTGGCGGACGCCATCGGGACCGGACCGGTGAGCAGCCCTCCGGCCGCGGTGAACGCGGCGGCCAGCAGGACCGATGCGACTCTGTTCATTGCTCCCCCTTGCTGTGGGACGGCCGATCGGTGACACCCGCTCTCGAACCGGCGTGCGACGCCGCGCGGCCTCGCTCGACGCGCGCAGCGATGGGCCCACGGTTCACGGCGGGCTCCTGATCGCGACCTGGTCAGGGTCATGACATGTATGTCGGCGGCCCGCGCGTCGTACGCGTTCGGGGTCCGCCGGGACCGACGAGGCCCTGTCTAATACCACGGGCATCGAGGGGTCAATGATTTGTACGCCATATCCCGGTTATAGGCTCATTATTGACTGGAAGTCACCCCGGGCCCGCGCCCGCCGGGACGACCGCTGGACACAGCGACCCACGCCGACACACGGCCGCGACGGGCCCCCGCGGCGCCGGGGCGTCGGTCCGGAGGCCGGAGTGCCCCTGCCGCGATGATGCGGGTCGTGAACGCTCTGACCTATTCCTCCGCCTTCATCACCTTCTTCTCGGTGGTCGGCCCGCCCAAGGTGCTGCTCGCCTTCGGGGAGCTCGCCCACCTCCACGGCACGGCCCAGCTGCGCAGCATCGCCGGTATCGCCTCCGGCGCGGCCGTGTTCGTGGGCCTGATCGCCGGACTGACCGCCTCCTGGCTGCTGGACCTCTTCCACATCAGCACGCCCGCGCTCCAGCTCGCCGGAGGCATCATCTTCTTCCTCTACGCCGTCGGCCTGGTCCTCGGGGTGCACCTGGGCTCCGAGCGGCCGCAGCAGGACGCCCCCGACCTGGTCAGCGGCGTACGGGAACTGCTCATGCCGTACATCGTCAGCCCGCTCGCCATGACGGCCGTACTGATCGAGGCGGCGGAGCGCGACTCGTGGACGTGGCGGAGCACCGTCGTGGGCGCATACGTCACGGTCCTCGTACTCGACCTCGTGTGCGTACTGGTCCTGGCGAACGTGCTGCGCCGCACGCACCACGCGACGATCGAGCTCCTCGGGCGGCTGCTGGGGCTGCTGCTCGCCGCGGTCGGTGTGGACCTGGTGCTGGACGGCCTGACGGACCTCGGGGTACCGGGCGCCGACCGCGCGGGGGCCCACTGAGCGCGGCCCGCCGCTGTCCGCGGCGCCGGCCCCACGGGGAGGGGGGGCACACGCCGCGTAGGGTGGTGTGTCATGAACGCGGGGGCAGTGGACGACATGGTCGAGGTTCCGCCGGGGCGTGTGACGCTGTCGGACCGGCGGACGCAGCGCACGTGGCCGGTCGATGTCGCGCCCTTCCGGATGTCGGCCTTCCCGGTCACCCAGTCCTGGTACGCGGAGGTCACCGGGCAGCGGCCGAGTGCCGCGCACGGCGACCGGCTGCCGGTTGAGGGGGTGTCGTGGTGGGACGCGATCCGGTTCTGCAACGCCTTGTCCGGCCGTGCGGGCCTGACGCCCGCGTACCGCGTCCGTGCCGACGACGGGACGGCCGAGTGGGACACCGCCGCCGACGGGTACCGGCTGCCGACCGAGGCGGAGTGGGAACACGCCTGCCGCGCCGGCGCCGAGGGACCGCGCTACGGCCGGCTCGACGAGATCGCCTGGTACCGGGACAACTCCGGGGAACGCCTGCACACCGTGGGCGGCAAGCAGCCCAACGCATGGGGCCTGTACGACATGCTCGGCAACGTCTGGGACTGGTGCTGGGACGTCTACGACGCCGAGGTGTACGGGACGTACCGGGTGCTGCGCGGTGGTGGATGGGCGGACGAGCAATGGAGCTGCCGGGCCTCGGTGCGGCGCCGCAGCCACCCGACGTACCGGATCGACGACGTCGGCTTCCGCGTCGCGCGCTCGTCGCCTCCGCCCCGGCCCCGGTCCCGGTAGGTCAGCTCCAGTAGATCAGCTCGCCCGGCACCGTCAGGCCGAGGAAGAGGGAGAAGGTGACGCGGGGCCCGTGAGAGGGCTCCACGGTGTGCATGTTCCCCGGATGGAACAGCAGCGCGGTGCCGACCGCGGGCCGGAAGCGGATCAGCTGGCACCCTTCGACCACGGACGGCTTGAAGCCGCTGTCCTGCCGGTGCGACTCGTCGTCCGGATGCCACCGGCGTCGCCAGACGACCGTTTCCCCGCCCCTTTCCGGAGCGGATGCATAGAGGTTGAACGCCAGCTGTGCCGTGACGTCCTGGTCGAAGAGCCCGTCGGGGAATTCGCGGACGAGTTCGTCGCAGTGCACCAGCGTCCCGTTCTCGATGGCGCGCACCGCCCCGCCGAACACGGGCCTGCCGTCGATCGTCGCGCGGACGAGCGGGATCCCCCACTCCGCGGCCAGCCGCTCCAGCACGGGGGTCACGGGGTCCCCCGCCAGCCCGGCGTCCGCACATGCGCGCTCGGCCTTCTCGACCGCATGCCAGTACGCCTCGGTGTCCAGCCCGCCCTCGGCGGTGCGAAACTCGTTGAGCTGCGGGCCGAAACGGTAGGCGCTCAGCGGTACGCGCGCCGTGTCGTACTGCTGCAGGGGCAGGGACCGGATGGAGGCCAGCGCCTGCTCGCACTCCGCGGGGCCGAAGAAGCGATCCACCTGCACCGCCCCCGCGGTCCCGGCTGCCAGCCGGGCCAGGTGCCGACGGGTGAAGGCCGGTGCCTCCTCCACCCTGAAGAGGGGGTCGTGCGCGCCGGGGCCGGGACTGCCCTGCCGTGCCGCTCCGGTGAGTGACATGAGACCTCCTCGCGGCTGCCTCCCGAAGAACGGATCGCCGTACCAGCTGCTCAGCCGAGGCTAACCACGCCGTGGAGCCGTCGCGTGCGCACGCACTCCACACGGGTGACTCGACGGGATCCGCCCAAGCCCGCGGTGAGATGCCCGCCGAGTCACCGGGCTCGCCCAGGGGCAGGGGGCAGCCGGGCGGATGGCCGCCGGGCCGCCTTCTCCGCGCTGCTTCAGGACTCCAGCCGGACGAGTGTGGTGATGTCGGTGTTGGCGCCGCAGAGCACCACGCAGACCTTCTCGCCGCTGCCCGGCCGGTACCCGCGGCTCGCCACCGCGTCGCCGGCGGCCAGGTCCCGGTCCTGGCCGCCCAGCGCCGCCCACGCGGTGGCGGCACCGTGCTCCACCACGATCCGGCGGCGGTCCCACAGCTCCTGACGGGCACGCACGATCCCGCTGTCCGGCACCAGCACGGAGTGAACGCCGCCCTGTTGGGCCGCGGCGACGGCCATGGCCGTGACGCGGCGGGCCCCGAGGGAGTCGGCGGCGACCGAGTCGACCGGGACGTCGACCGGGCGGCCGGCCTCGATCGCGGCGTTCAGGGCACGGCAGTTCTCCGGCTCCACCGCCACGGTACGGACGCCGTGGCGCTGGGCGGCGGTGGCGACGCCCGCGAACAGGCCACCGCCACCGACCGCGACGACCACGGTGTCCAGTCCCGGGATCCGCTGGTGGATCTCCTCCATCAGCGTGCCGGCCCCGGCGGCGATCAGCGGATGGTCGTAGGCGTGGGAGGCGAGCGCGCCCGTGGCCGCGACGAACTCCTCGCAGGCCGCGAGCGCCTCGGCGTACTCAGCGCCCTCCAGGCGCACGTCGGCGCCGTACCCGCGGAGCCAGGCCACCTTCACGGCCGGAGCGGTCTCGGGCAGGAAGACCGTGGCCCTCACACCCTGCTGCTGGGCCGCCCAGGCACAGGCGAGCCCGGCGTTCCCGCCCGAGGCGATGGTCACTCCCGCCTCGGGGAGGGAGCCGGCGTCGCGGTGGGCCTGGATGAAGTTCTGCGCCCCACGGGCCTTGAACGACCCGGTGTGCTGCATGAACTCCAGCGCCAGCCACAGCTCACCGGGCTCCCCGGTCCGGTCGTCCAGCCGGCCGGCGGAAGCGGTACGGACCCTTCCGGGGTCGACCCGGGCCAGGGCGACGGGGCGGGTGCGCCCGGCGATCCGGTCGGCTGCGGCCCTGATGTCCTCGTAGGTGAGCTGGTGCACGTCGTGGCTCCTGCGATGGGTGGGTCACGGCCGGGCGCTGAGCCGGCCGTCAGCGGTGAGCCCCAGGATGCACCTTTCCGGCAGCGGCGGCGGGGAGGCCACCGCCGCACGAGCCGCCGCGGAGCGCCTCAGCCGTCCTTCAGTTCCTCCGCCACCAGCCGGGCCACGTCCAGCGAGGAGTGCAGTGCCTCGCGGGAGGCCGCACGGGCCGCGCGCAGCTTCTTCGAACCGCGGAGGAGCAGGACCGAGGCGCCGGAGGCGTACGCCAGGGTGAGGACGCCCGCGACCTTCTGCGGGTCCCAGACGCGCTCCAGGCCGCGCAGCAGTGTCGTGTGCGCCGACAGCAGGGCGAGGAGGCCGCAGGCGCCGCCCGCGGCCAGTACCGCGACGCCCTGTCCGGCCTCCGACACGCCGAACGCGGCTTCCTCCCGCGCATGGTCCAGTTCCTCGCGAACCACGGTGTGAACATCCTGTGACGACGACTGCATGAGGCCCGCCTACCCGCTGCGCCGCGAGGCACACCGGTGCCCGGCGGCACCCGGCGACCGGCACCCGGCCGGCGCGTACCGGCCGTGAGAGTGCCAAGGAGGCCGGACAGTACGGGTGTTACCGTGCCCTCACCGTGAATCGGCAAGGGGGCAGGGGGGCGCGCCGTGGAGTGGTTGACGTTGGTCGCGACGCTCGGTGGAGCGCTCATCGCGATATCGGGGACGGTCCTCGCCGACCGGCTGCGCACACGGCAGGAGGCGGACCGCGGCCTCGGTGCCCGGCGGCGCGAGGTGTACACCGACTTCATCTCCGCGGCGGGAGTGGCCCACACCCGGCTGAGGGAGCTCGCGCAGAACGCGGACGCGTCCCTCGACCGGGAGGCGGCGAGCCGCGCCGCGCTCGTCGACGCGCAGGTCTACGAGGTGCGCGAGCGGCTGTTCATCGACGCGGGCGCGACCGTCGCCGCGGCGGGCCAGAGGATGTTCGAGCAGCTGCGCGCCCTGCGCCGCGCCGTCGCCGCGGGTGCCTCGCTGCCCGAGCCGCGGTTCCATGACGCCTACCACCCGTACATCGCGTCGGTGTGGGACTACCGGGTCGCGGTCCGCGACGAGTTGGAGGGCCGGTCCCTGACGCCCGGTGCCTTCGGGTGGACGAACTGGGACGGGCGGGAGCGCTGCTCCGTGTGCCGTGCGGGGGACGCTCTCGAAGGCACACGGGCGACGGCGCCCTGAGGCGGCGGTGTCGGGTCCTGTCCGTCTCCCCGCCGGCCGGTCGTCCGGCGGGCCGCCGGGAACGGGCGGCCCCCGCCTCCGGAAGGGGAGTTGTCGCCGTGCGTACCCTCACCGGGAGGATCGGCGGCGTTCCAGGCATCCCCGGACGAACGCGGCCTGCCCGGCGTGCTGGAGGTCGTCCGCGACGACGCTGACGAGGCGGACGCCCAGGGTCACCGGCGGCGACCACGACTCGTCCACGACCCGGTTCAGCGCCGTGCCGCGCAGGCCCGCAACGAACTCCAGGGTCTCGTCGTGGACGGCGTCGTAGTAGCCGAGCAGCACGTCAGGCGAGCCGACCCGGACGGCGGCGACCTCGTCCGGGGTGTGGCCGTAGCCGGTCGCCTCCGGCGGGAACGGCAGGTCGAAGCGGCTCGCCCAGTCCCGGGCCGTCCACACCTGCTCCCGGCCCGCGACGTCGGCGATGTGGTCGTCCTGGATGCGGGTCAGATGCCAGACGAGCCAGGCGATGGTGTTGGCTCGCGGGTCGAGCCGGGCGTGGAGGTGCTCCGTCGCGATCCCCTCGACCGCTTCGTGCACCACCTCCTTGATGCGTCCGAAAGCGTCTGCGAGCACTTCTGCGGTGTTCATACGCCGAGTGAACCGCGCACCGCTCCCCCGCCCGCGCGGCGACACGCTCACCTGCCCGCCCTCCCGCCTCCGCGGCCGGGCCGTCCGGGCCGTCCGGGCCGTCAGTGCGGTGCGGGACGGTGCGGCGCGAGCGGCCGCGGACGCACCGCGGCCCCGGGAGGTCGCCGGGAGCGGCCCTCCGCCTCAGGCCAGCGCCGTCAGCGCCGTGAACGGCACCGGGATGAGCAGCGCCGTGCCCAGCCATGGGCGCAACCGGTCATCGCGCCGCAGCGGCAGGAGCACGTCCACGACGAGAACGAGCAGCAGCATGAGCAGCCCCGTCACCGCCAGCAGGAACATCATCGGGGGCGCGTGGTCGAGGGTGTGGTAGTCGCATTCGGCGAGCCCCGGGCGGGCCATGTCCTCCGTGGTGCGGCAGTCCATCGGCAGGTACTCGCTCAGCAGCCACCACGCGAAGTACAGGGGGATCATCGCCGGTACGCCGAGCGCGAGGTTCACCGTGGCGGGCAGCCAGAGACCGCCTCGGACCCGCCGCCGCGGCCCGTCCCGGGCGCCCGTCCTCGGCATGCCGCTCCGCCCCTCTCCAGGTCTGCTCACGACGGCAGGGACGAGCAAGATCCGCCCGGTGGTTCCCCGGTCGGTGCCGCGGGAGAATCCGTCAGCCGCGGAGCCGGTCCAGCTCCTGACCGATCGCCTCGCGCACGGCCGTGTGCTGCGGGCCGAGCGCGTACCGCTCGTCGCTCCACCTGTCGCGCGGGTACAGCCACACCGGCAGCCCGACGAGATGGGCCGGCTCCCACGTGTACCGCGGCCACACATGCGCGTGCAGGAAGCCGTCGGTGTTCCCGAGGATCTCCAGGTTCACCCGCCGGAAGCCCGCGTCCAGCCGCTTGCAGGCGCGTTCGACGGCCTCTCCCAGCCGGTCCATGTCGGACAGGAACGCCAGGCGCTCGTGCCGCGGAAGGTCGGACAGCCGCTGCACGGCGGGATCGTCGGTCAGGAGCACCGCGTACCCGGGCAGGAACTGGACGTCCCCGATCACCGCGAAGCCCGCGTCCAGCCGTCGCAGGACCGTGGGGTTCCCGCCCCGCAGGGCGGTGCCGATCCGGTCCGCGCGCCAGTCGCCACCCATGACCGGCGACCCTACCGGCCGGGCGCCGCTCAGGCTCCGGTGACCTTGGCGACGAAGGCGTCGAGATTGGCCGACATGCGTGCGATGCGGTCCTCCACGGAGAGGGTCTCCTCCTGGCGGCCGGCGCGCAGCTTCGGCTGGCGCTTGCCGCGCACGTACAGCGGGCAGGCGAGGTCGGCGCAGATGTAGATGCCGACCGTGTTGCCCTCACGGCCCGGCGCACCCGCCAGGGGAGCGGCGAACAGGCGTACGCCGGAGGAGGCGTGTCCCGTCAGGCAGATCTGGCACAGGCTGGACTTCATCGCGCTGGTGCGGCTCACGGCCGGGACGCGCAGGGCGACGCCCAGTGGCCCGTCCGCCCGGGGCAGGACGAGATGCGCGCGGAGCGGCGCCCCGGGGTCCACCCACCCCAGGAAGTCCAGGTCCTCCCACGCCAGCTCGGCGAAGTCGAGCGGCAGCCTCAGCCGCGCCGCATCACCTTTGGTGCAGTTCACGAAGGACGTACGGATCTGTTTCTCACTGAGCGGTTCCACGTGCGCGACCTTACGTACGCGCAGCTCACGCCGCATCCGATTATCCGCCCGGGGCCGCCGCTCCGGTTTCCGGAAGGCTCGTCGGAAGAACTCGCCGGAGGACGGGGCGGAGGAAAGGCCGGGGCGCGTCAGGACTCGCGCGCCGGGTGGGGGGAGAGGAACTCGAGCCGGTTCCCGTGGCAGTCGGCGACGTAGAAGCGGCGGTGGCCGGGGAAGTTGTCGTCCCGGGTCACCTCGATGCCGTGGGCGGTCAGCCGCGCGGCCAGGGCGTCGAGGTCGGCGACCAGGATGCCGGGGTGGGCCTTGCGGGCCGGCCGGAAGTCCTCCTCGACGCCGAGGTGTATCTCCAGGGCGTCGGAGCGCACCCACAGGCCGCCGCGCGCCGCGAGCACCGGTGGCTTCTCCACCTCGGTCATGCCGAACGCGTCCACGTAGAAGCGCCGGCACACCTCCTCCTCGCCCGGCGGGAGGGCGAGCTGCACATGGTGCAGCCCGAGGCCGAAGGGCGACGTCGCCTCCGTGGTCCCGTAGGGCAGTGCCTGCTGACGCCTGTTCAAGGTCGTCCGTCCTCTCATGCGCAGATGCCGTACCGTCGTCGGGCGCGTCCCGCGCGTCATTCGCGTGAGAAGCAGTGCGAGCGGCCGACGACCGTGAAGCCGCGTCGCTCGTACCAGTTCCGCGGCCAGTCGGCCGCGTCGGCGGTCAGGAAACGCGTCCCGCAGCCCGCGTCGACGGCCATGCGGAGTGCGGTCGCCAGAACGGCGTCGCCGTGGCCGCGCCCGAGGTGCTCCTCCGCGGTCATCAGGTCCTCGATCTGGGCGAGTTCCCTCTCCGGTTCCAGGTAGAGGTCGGCCCACGAGGCGATGTCGCCCCGCTCCGTCCGGGCTCCGATGAAGTGGACGACGGCCGCGCCGCGCCGGCGGGCGGCGCGCCGCTCGACGAGCTGGCGGACGACCTCGTCGTCGGCGTCCGGGAGGAAGCCCCGCCACCGCTCGGTGAGCGGGGCCCTGAGGGCCTCGAGGTCCACCACTTCCGCGGGGCCGCCGGCCGGCACAGGACCCGTGTGCGCCATGAGCAGGTAGGAGCTGTGCGTGTACCCGGCGCGTACGAGCGGCTCCACGCACGCGGTTCCGGTCGCGTCGTCCAGGACGGTGACCATCCGGTGCGGCAGGTGCCCGAGCGCTTCCTCGACGACGGCCGGCAGGGCCTCGGGGTCGACGGCTCCATCGATGAGGACCTGGTTGTCCGCGTGCGAGTGGGCGAAGGCGTCGTCGTACACCGCGAAACCGCCGGGAAGGTCGACGCTGCGTGCCGCCTGGCGCCGGGCGAAGTCCGCCACGAAGGCGTTGATTATGTGGAGCTCTGAGCTGGGCATGGGGCTGATCCTAGGAGGAGCCGCCCGGCGGGTGCGCCGCGAATGCGCCGGTCCACCGGGCTCTCGCGCCGGTACGGTGGGGATGACCGGGGCGGAAGGATACGGCCGTGAGCAGTGGGAACCGGGACAGGGTGGAACGCGAACAGGTGCTGGCCCACCGGGTGGCGGCGCACGGGTTCGCCCGCTCGTCCCCCGTGCCGGAGGTGCTCGCCCTCGGAGTGCAGGACACCCCCACCGGTTCGGCGCGGGCGGCGCTGGCCGCGCGGGGCGCGGCACCGGAGGGGCAGGGGCTGGAGCTGGTCTGGTCGTTCCGGGGCGCCCCCCATCTGCACCGCCGCGCGGACCTGGCCGGCCTCGCCGCCGCGCTCTGGCCGCTGGACGACACCGACGCGACGGCGCGCATCGACACGGCGGTCATCAAGGAGGGGGCGCGTCTGGGCGTCGGGGCCTTCCGGGCCACCGCCGAGGCGTTCCGCGCGGTGGTGACCGCGCCGATGGCCAAGGGGGACGTCAGTACGGCGGTCAGTTCCTCGGTGCCCAGGTCCCTGACGTACTGGTGCGCGCGGTGCGGCGCGCAGCACATCTCCGGGCTGCTCTTCCAGCAGGCCGGCCTGTCCGGCGGGGTGCGGGTCACCCCGGAAGGGGGCAGGACCGTACTGGCCCCGCTGGACACGGAGTTCCCCGTTCCGGTGGAGGCGTCCGGCACGGCGGAGCTGGTCCGCGCCTATCTGCGGTTCCTGGGGCCGGCCACGCCCGCGGAGGTGGCGAAGTACATCGGCACCCGGCCGTCCGTCATCGCGTCGGTGTGGCCGGACGACCTGGCCGAGGTGTCCCTGGGCGGGAGGACCGCATGGCTGCCGGCCACCGACCTGCACGCGCTGCGCTCCGCCGAGGACCAGGGACTCGTACGGCTGCTCCCGCCGGGCGATCCGTTCCTCCAGGCACGCGACCGGGACGTGCTCGTACCGGACAGGGCGAGGCAGAAGGAGATCTGGCGCGCCATCGGCGGTCCCGGGGCACTGCTCGTCGGGAACGAGATCACCGGCACGTGGCGCGCCAGGACCGCCGGACGCCGGCTGGAGCTGACGGTCACTCCGTTCGTACGGCTGTCCTCCGCGGTCCGCAGGGCCCTGGACGGCGAGGCCGCCACGCTGGCCTCCGCGCGGGGCGTGGAGCAAGTGCGGCTGCAGATCGGCTAGGGCCTGTCCCCCGAGGCAGGCCCTGGGGCGAGCCGTCACCGTTCCGGAGCGGGAGTGCGGGGCCGGCAGATGTGCTGCCGGCGCCGTGGGCGGAGCAGGCGCGCTACTTCAGGTACGGACCCGCCGTGCCGATCCGGCCGGTGCCGCCCAGGACGTAGACCCGCAGGTTGCCCTTCCCGGGCGCGGCGACGGAGAGCGTGCCGTCGGTGACGACCCGGGTGTCACCGGTGACCGCGTCGGTGTAGGTGCCGTTGTGGAACGCGTTCCGGGCGTCGCCGAAGTTCATGTGCATGCGCATGTCGATGACGTGCATCCCGGAGGCCTTGCTGTGGTCCGGGACGTGGTAGGTGTTCCCGTTCAGGAACGCGTTGGTGGACGTGGGCTGGTTCGACGGGCCGGCCTGCTGCTCGTGGGCGTACATCGCGGTGGCAGCCTTGACCTCACGTCCGCATGAGCTCCCGCCTTGCGAGCAGGGAACGGCAGCGGCTCGGGCGCAGGGGGACGACGGGCATGGGACCGGCGGATACGCCGGCGGATGCCGAGCCGGGACGCGACGAGGCGCGCCACCGGGATACCGTCCCGGGTATCGACAGAAGTCCACCGAGGGGGCCGTGCGCCGCGGGCGCCGGCCGGGAAGGCACGCGCGTGCTCGACGAAGCCGGCATCGGGGGTCGCGCCCGGGACCGCCGCCCGACGAGGGCAGGGTCCTGTGAGCGCGCCCGGCGCTGCCCGGCGGAAACAGAGTCCCGTCGGCGCACCCGGCGCCACCCCACCGACGCAGGACCCCGCAGGCACACCCGGCCCCACCCCACCGACGCAGCGCTCCGCAGGCGCACGCGGTGCGGCGGGACCCGCGCCGGCCGGGCCGGTCGCACCACGGGGGTGGCGGCATGAGCCGGCCCGCGCACGGCTCGCTGCACCACGTCGAGTTGTGGGTGCCGGACCTCCCCCGCGCGCTCGCCTCGTTCGGGTGGCTGCTGGAGGCGCTGGGGTACGCCCCCTTCCAGAGCTGGGCAGCGGGCCGGAGCTGGCGGCTGGGGCCGACGTACCTGGTGGTCGAGGAGTCGCCGGCGCTCACCGCCGAGCGTCACGACCGCCACCGGCCCGGCCTGAACCACCTGGCCTTCCACGTCGAGAACGCCGCGGCCGTCGACGCGCTGACCGCCGAGGCGACGCGGCACGGGTGGCGGCTGCTGTTCCCCGAACGGCATCCGTACGCCGGCGGCGACCGGCACTACGCCGCCTACCTGGAGAACGACGACGGGTTCGAGGTCGAACTGGTCGCCATCACGCCACCCTCCGCGCCGGCCTGACCCCGGGGGCTGCCGGCCCGTGCCGTGCCGGTGGCGCGGCCCGTCAGGCGTCGGGATGCGCGTCGGTCCTCAGGGGACCAGGAAGCGCCGGTGCAGCCGCCGGGCAGGGGCGGGAAGCGGCGTCCCTTCACGTCCGTGCTCCAGTGGTGCCCGGCGCCGCAGTCGCAGGCGTGGATGCCGCCGGCCGGCACGATCTCCCCCGGGTGCCATGAGGTCTTCTCTTCGCTCATGTCCTCAGGTCTACGACGCCGCACCCGGCTCCGCGACCCGGGCGCCCGCTGCGCGAGCCCCCGGGGAGCACCGGCCTCCACCGGCCGGAGAAACGTTTGACATCATCGCAGCCGGTTTCTGTTATCGCGGCCGCCCCGCTCGTATCTCCTTGGTGGACAGGACAGGTCGCACGGGGGAAACCCCGGGGAGGAAAGTGGTCAAATGGTGGATCTCGAGCGGGAAGCCGCAGTGATCAGGGCGGCCCAGGCCGGGGAGCTGTGGGCGCAGGACAAGCTCGTCGCCGCTTACCTCCCCCTCGTCTACAACATCGTGGGCCGGGCGCTGAACGGCCACGCCGATGTCGACGACGTGGTGCAGGAGACCATGATCGGGGCCCTGCGCGGGCTGGGCGGCCTGCGCGATCCCGGCAGCTTCCGGTCCTGGCTGGTGGCCATCGCGATGAACCGGATCCGCAGCCACTGGCAGGCCTCCCAGTACGCCTTCGACGCCGGCGGCGACGTCCGCGACGCGCACGACGTCGCCGATCCCGGCGCGGACTTCGCGGATCTGACCATCCTGCGGCTGGGCCTGTCCGGGCAGCGCCGGGAGGTCGCCGAGGCGACCCGGTGGCTGGATGCCGACGACCGGTCACTGCTGTCGCTGTGGTGGCTGGAGGCGGCCGGCGAGCTGACCCGCGCCGAGGTGGCCGCCGCGATGGAGCTGTCGCCCCAGCACACCGCGGTACGCGTGCAGCGCATGAAGGCGCAGCTGGAGACGGCGCGGCTGGTCGTCCGGGCGTTGTCCGCGGTACCGCGCTGTGTGCTGCTCGACGACGTGCTGGGCGCGTGGGACGGAGTCCCGTCGGCGCTGTGGCGCAAGCGGATCGCCCGGCACACCCGCGACTGCACGGTCTGCTCGGGCTACGAGAGCGGGCTGGTCCCGGCCGAGGGCCTGCTCGTGGGTCTGGGGCTGCTGCCGGTGAGCGCCGCGCTGTCGGCCTGGGCGGGCATGCGGGCGCAGAACATCGGCGCCGCGCCGGCGGCGCACGACACCCTGGCGACGCCGGCGGACGCGGACGGTCACCTCGGCAGCGGCGGGCAGGGCGGGTGGCTCGGCGATGCGGTGCCGGCGGGAGACGCCGCCGGGTCTGCCACGTCGCAGGTTCCGCTGGTGCCCCGGCCCCGCACGGAACGGCGGCGCGAGCAGGCCCGGCAGTCCCGCCGGCGGCGGGTGGCCGTGGTGGGAGGCGTCACGCTGCTGCTGGGCGGAGGCGGCGTCGTGGCGCTGTCCACCCTGTCCCCGGGCGAGGGCGGGGACACCGTCGTCACCCAGTCCGGGGCGGCACCGGAGTCGTCCCTCCCCGCGGCGCCGCTCACCGCGTCGCCGTCCGCCTCCACCGCGTCGCCGTCGGCGTCGGTGTCGGCCTCCCCCTCCCCCAAGCCCAGCCCGTCGGTGTCGCCGAGCAAGAAGGCGTCGCCGACCCCGAAGCCCACACCGAGCAGGACCGTGGAGCGGACCGTCCCCCGGCAGGCCCCCGCCACACCGCAGGCGCCCGCCACCGGCTCCTCCTTCGCCCAGCGCGTCACGGAGCTGGTCAACTCCGAGCGGGCGAAGAGCGGTTGCGGGCCCGTACGGCAGAACAGCCGTCTGGACACGGCGGCGCAGCGTCACTCGGCGGACATGGCCGCCCGGGACTTCTTCGACCACACCAACCCGGACGGCGAGGGCCCTGGGGAACGGGTCACCGCGGCCGGGTACGCGTGGAGCACGTACGGCGAGAACATAGCCCGCGGGCAACAGACGCCCGACCAGGTGATGGACTCCTGGATGAACAGTTCGGGCCACCGGGCGAACATACTCAACTGCTCGTTCAAGGAGATCGGGATCGGGATCCACGAGCAGTCCGGCGGGCCGTGGTGGACGCAGGTCTTCGGCGCTCAGGGCTGAACGGGACCGCTGCGACGTTCCTGCTGAATCGTTCCTTCCGGGTCGGGCTGTGCTTCCGTCAGCCGACGGCGGCGACGGCCCGGCCGAGGGCCTCCTGCTCTCCCGCGGGCAGCCACCGGCCGGCGTGGACCAGGTGCAGCGCCGTGACCAGCCGGGTGCGGTCCTCCTCCGTGCCGAGGTCTCCCAAACAGGGCGGCAGGACCAGGGCGAGCGCCCGGAGATCGCCGCGGGCGCACCAGCCGGCGACCAGGCCGTCGACGAGGCCGTCCGCCGGCCGCACCGCGGCGGCGCCGGTGCCGCGCAATCCGTCGGCGATCGCGAAGCGCAGCACGTCGCCGTACGGCCCGGGCGGCAGGTCGTGGGCATGCTCGGCCGCCCGCCGGAAGTGGTCCCGTGCGCGGCCGGTCCTGCCGAGGTCCCGGTGGGCCTTCGCCAGGTTCAGGTGCAGGGACGGGTAGTAGCCCCTGACGCGGTCGTCGGCCACCAGGCCGGCGCGGGCGAGGGACTCCTGGTTCCAGTGCAGCGTGTCCTCGGGGGTCGGCTGGTGCCGGGCCAGGTAGTGGGCGGCGACGCAGGCCTCGTAGTCGTCCGCGGCGCTTTCCCAGGCCCGCTGGAACAGCGAGCGCGCCTCGGCGTCCCGGCCCTCGGCCTCGGCCCGCATGCCCCGCGCGCACAGCTGGACCACGTGGCCGCCGGCGTCCACGGCCCCGCGGCTCCCGGGCCTTTCGTCGTTCCCGCTCCGCGCGTGCCCGTCGGCCGTCATCGCTGCTGCTCCGCGGTGTGCCGGACCGGCATGACCAAGGTGGTGAAGCTGCCCTGGTCCGCGGAGCGGACCACCACGGGCTGCGCCGGCTCGGAGATCTCCAGCAGCACGTCGGGCCCGACACCGGCGTCGAGGGCAGGCAGCAGCACCTCGGGGTCGAAGGAGACGCGCAGCGGCTGCCCGGTGCAGAGGGCCGGTTGCGGCCGCTCGGCCAGACCGGGCGCCGAGAGCGTGAGGTGGCGTCCGTCCGAGTGCAGGGCGACCGGACCGCTCCGTACGTCCTCGGCGATCGCCGTGCGCAGTGCGGTGCGGTCGGCGATCAGCCGCGCGCGGGGGACGGGCAGTCCCTCCAGGATCATGCGGTATTCGGGGAACGCCCCCGCGAGGTCCGGCAGTTCCCTGGCCGCGGAAGCGCTGCGCAGCCGTGCGCCCTGCCCGTCCGCCTCGATGGTGACCTCCGGCCGCAGGACGGCCCACGCCGCGGCCTCCCGCATCTCCCGGGCGTCGACCAGGACATGGCGGGGGCGCCCCTCACCCGCCCGGGACCGCAAGGTGCGGACGGCCAGGCGGTAGCGGTCCGTGGCCACCAACCGGACCTCGGGGCCGTCGAGTTCGAGCAGGACGCAGCCCAGTGCGGGGAACTCCTCCCGTACCGCCGCCCCGGCCGCGGCAGGGGCCACCTGCCTTACCGCGCTGGCCAGTTCCGCTCCCCCGACCCGGGCCGCGGTGGCGCGTGGGCCGCCCGCCAGCTCGTCAAGGACCTCCTGGAGCGCCGACCGCGCGGCGGCGGCCGTCTCCCGTGCCGTACGGGCGTGAGCCTCCAGGACGGCGCGGGCTTCGTCCCGCGGCCCGTCGAGAACCACCGACGCGTCCGTCAGCGGGACGCCGGCCTCCCGGAGGCGGCGCACCAGGGAGGCGCGCCGTTCCTGATCGGGCGCGTAATAGCGGTAGCCCGTCGTGTCGTCCACGTATGCCGGGTGCAGTACGCCGCAGTCGTCGTAGAAGCGCAGGGCGCTCGGCGCCAGGCCCACCCGGCGCGCGAAGGCGCCGATGCCGAGCAGTCCGGCGGTGTCCTCAGAGGGGGAGTCGGTGTCGTCCATGGGCGCGATTGTGGGTGTTCAAGCGGCTTGAAGGTCAACCGGCCCAGTGCGTGTGCGCTGCACCTATGCTGCTCGGATGCCGATACACAGATGCACTCGCCCCGCACCTGGATCCGCCCGCCCCACCGCCGCCGGTGCGCCGTGACCCCGGCGCCGCCCGCCGTACGCCGCCGGATCCTCGCCGACCTCACTCCCCTGCGGACGTCGCCCCACTTCCGGCGGCTGTGGTTCGGCAACACCGTCTCGTGGATCGGCCAGGGCATGACGACCCTGGCGATCTCGCTCCAGGTGTACGACCTCACCGGCTCCACGTTCTCCGTCGGTCTGGTGGGCCTGTTCTCCTTGGTCCCGCTGCTGGTCTTCGGCCTGTACGGCGGGGCCGTCGCCGACACCGTCGACCGGCGCAAGCTGGGCCTCGGCAGCGCCACCGGTTCGGCCGCCCTCTCGGCGGCGCTCGCCGCGGCGGCGTTCGCGGGCTTCCACCACGTCGGGTTCCTGTACGGGATCGTCGCCCTGCAAGCGGTGTGCCAGGCGCTCAACGCACCCGCGCGCAGCTCCATGATCCCCAGGCTGCTGCCGCCCGAGCAGCTCCCCGCGGCCAACGCGCTCGGCTCGATGACGACGACGTCCGGCCTCCTGATCGGGCCCATGCTCGGCGGTTTCATCGTCGGTCTGTGGGGCTACCGGGCCGCCTACCTCATCGACGCCGTCACCTTCGGCGCCGCCCTGTACGCGATGTGGCGGCTGCCGGCCATGCTCCCCGACCGCGGGAAGGGCGACACCCGGCGCGCCTCCGTCCTCGACGGGCTGCGCTTCCTGGGGACCCGCCCGAACCTGCGGATGACGTTCTTCTCCGACCTGTGCGCGATGGTCCTCGCCCATCCGCGGGCGCTGCTGCCGGCGGTCGCCGTCGTCTGGTACGGCGGTGACGCCCGCACCACCGGGCTGCTCGTCGCCGCGCCCGCCCTGGGGGCGCTGCTGGGCGGGGTGTTCTCCGGCTGGCAGAGCCGGGTCCGGCGGCACGGGCTCGCGGTCCTGCTGGCGGTGGCGTCCTGGGGGACGGCCATCGCGGTCTTCGGGCTGACGCGCAACCTGTGGCTGGGGGTCTTCTTCCTCGCGCTCGCGGGGTTCGCCGACACGGTGAGCATGGTGTTCCGCAACACCATGCTGCAGGCGGCGGTGCCCGACGAGATGCGCGGGCGGCTGCAGGGGGTCTTCATCGTGGTCGTCGCGGGCGGCCCCCGGCTCGGCGACTTCCTCGCCGGGTCGGTCGCCGAGCTGACCGCGCCGACCGTGGCGGTGACCGGGGGCGGTGTCGCGTGCGTGGTCGCGGTGTCCCTGCTGGCCCTGCGGTGGCGCGGGTTCGCACGGTACGACGCGCGGCGGCCGGTGCCGTGAGCGGGCCGTCCCGGCCCTGACCCGCGGGTGGCCGCCGGGGGACGGGCCTCCCGGCAGCGCCCGGCCGGCAGCCGGGTGTCCGCCGGACGGCGAGCGGACACCGGCAGGCCCCGCCCGCGGGCCCGGACGTCACAGGGGCAGGCGCCGTGCACCTCCGGACCCCGGTCCCGGGGGCACCCTCACGCCGTCGCCGTTCACGCCATGTACATGCCCTGATCAGGGGGCCGACGACCGGGCGTCGCCGCGGGGGCTCAGGCTCCTCGTCGGCGTCGCACGTACCCGTCAGTCGCCATGTCCCCTGCCAGAAGGAGCCCTTGCGTGACCACGACCCGTCGTACCCGGCATGCCGTCCTCGCCTCCGCCACCGCGCTCGCGGCACTCGCCGTGGCCGTACCGGCGCAGGCCCTCGGCACAGGCACCGCGGCGCTGCCCGGTGTCACGCCCCGGGCGGAGACGCCGGCGCTGTACGACGACGAGGCGGGCGGCAACGCCGACGCCGACGACCCCGCCATCTGGCGCAACGCGGCCGATCCCGGGCGCAGTCTGGTCGTCGCCACCGCCAAGGAGGGCGGACTGCGGGTCTACGACCTCGACGCCCGCCCGGTCCAGTCGATCTCCGCGCCGGCGGGCGGCCGGTTCAACAACGTCGACCTCGTCCACGGCCTGAAGCTCCCCACGGGCCGCGCCGACCTCGCCGTCACCACCGACCGCGGCAACGACCGGCTGCGCATCCACCGGATCGACCGTGACGCGCCCGGCGGGCCGCTGGTCGACATCACCGACCCCGCCGCCCCGCCCGTCTTCTCGGCCGGCCAGAGCGAGATCGACGAGCAGCGGACCGCCTACGGCCTCGCCACCTGGACCGACCGGGCGACCGGGCGTTCCTACGCCCTCGTCAGCCGCCGCGAGCGGACGAGCATCGCGCTGCTGGAGCTGACGGCCGCCGCCGGCGGCACGGTGGGGTACCGCAAGGTCCGCACCCTGGACCTGCCCGCCTCCTTCCGCCTCCCCGACGGCTCGTCCTGGGCGCCGTGCGCCGAGCCCGGTGAACTCCCCCAGGTCGAGGGCATGGTGGTCGACCCGGCCAGCGGCATGCTCTACGCCGGCCAGGAGGACGTCGGCATCTGGCGCATGCGCGCCGACCTCACCTCGGCCCCCCGTCTGATCGACCGGGTCCGCGAGTACGGGGTTCCGGCGGTGTACGACGCGGAGACCGAGGAGTGCGCCGCGGGCGCCGACCCCGGGTTCGGAGGTGACCACGTGTCGGCCGACGTCGAGGGGCTGACGCTGCTCACGGAGTCCGGCGGTGACGGGTACCTGCTCGCCTCCAGCCAAGGCGACGACACCTTCGCGCTCTACGACCGCGAGCTGGAGGACGCCAACGAGTACGAGGCGGGCTTCCGCGTCACGGCGGCCTCGGCCACCCTCGACGGGTCGGAGGAGTGCGACGGCGCGGCGGCGCTGAGCGCCCCGCTCGGTGCGAAGTACCCGAACGGCCTCCTCGTCGTCCAGGACGGCCACGAGACCCCGGCGGACGGGGACCGCACCGGCACCGGCTTCACCTTCGTGGACCTCGGTGACGTACTGGCCGCCGTCGAGGACTGACCGGACCCCCGCGGGCCGTCACCGGGCCCGGCCGTCACCCCGGGGGGACGACGGCCGGGCCCGCGGCGCGTCAGGCGGCCTGCGGCCGGGTCAGCTGGGCCTGGCCGAACAGCAGGGCGTAACCGTCGGGGAGCCGGCCGAGGAGGCGGCCGAGGAGGTCGGGCCCGGCGACGCGGGCGACGGCGCGCAGGACCGAGCCGGTGTCCCAGCGCGCGGCGCCGAGACTGGTGCCGGTCCGGGCGGCGATGTGCTGGACGAATCCGAAGCCGGTGAGCACCGTGGTGGCGGGGATCTGGGAGGCGAACTCGCGCGCCGCCTCCTCGGGGAGGCGCTGGGCGAGTTCGACCCGCTCGTCGCCGGTCACCTGGCGGCCGAGCTCCGCCAGCACGCTGCGGGTGACGGACTCCGCCTGCGCCCGGGTGGTGTACAGACCGTTGCGCTGCACGTGGTCGACCAGTTCGCCGTACGACAGGGTCGCCTGCGGGCGGGTGGCCGGAACAGTGGTGAGCATCGGTGCAGGAGTGACCTTTCTCGTCGAAGGAACAAGCCCGGGTTGCGTGGTCAGGCGGCGATGCGGCGGGGTGAGCCACCGCCGGTGACCGTGGTTCTCAAGGGCTCGGCCTTCTCCGGGGCCGGCGGACCGACGGGCCGGCGCAGGGCCGGAACGGTCAGGATGCCGGAGGCCCCACCGCATTGCGTGCCGGCGCCGGCGAGGCGGGGCAGGCCGGACGGTACGGGCAGGGCGACGGCGTCCTCGTCGCCGCGGCGGGCGTCCGCGGGCACGACCGCCAGGTGCACCGCGCTGTCCGGCGCCGGCCGGGCGGTCCGGCCCCTCCGGCCGGGGCGGCGGAAAGCGTCAGTACGCATGAGCATCACAGGTCACTCCCCTTTCTCAGACTGCGTGCGATGCCCTACGGCTTCTTATATAGCCCGCCGCCGGAAAAGTTGACAACCCTCGACTCAGGCCGGGCTCAGGGGGTTTCGCCGTCCGGCTTCAGCCGGCGCAGCCGGGAGTCGAGTTCGCGCCGGTAGAAGTCGATGAAACCGTCCGGGTCGGGACCGGCGTTCTGCATCACCAGCCGGTCGAAGCCCGCGTCGACGAAGCCCTGCGCGACCTCCTCGTACCGCTCGGGGTCGTTGCCGCAGGCGAACTTGGCGAGGATGTCCTCCTCGCGGACGGTCGTGGTGGCGGCCTCGAAGTTGACCGGGTTGGGCAGCTCACTCATCACCTTCCACCCCGTCACCGCCCAGCGGGAGGTCTCCAGTGCGGCGCGGGCCGCGGTGTGCTCGTCCGGTGCCCAGGCCATCGGGACCTCCGCGTACCGCGGTCCGCCGCCCCCGGCTTCCCGGTACTGGCGCACGATGTCCGGCTTGTCCTCGGTGGCGAACAGTGCGTCACCCAGTTCGGCGGCCACCTTCGTCGACGCGGCACCGCTCGCCGCCACGGCGATGAGGGGCGGCTCCTCGGGCAGGTCGAAGATCCGGGCGTCGTCCATGCTCAGGTACGTGCCCTTGTACGAGCGGTATCCGCCGCGCCACAGCAGCCGGATGATCTCCAGGGCCTCGCGGAGCATGGCGTGCCGCGTGCTGACGGCGTCCGGGAAGCCGGTGCCGACCACGTGTTCGTTGAGCCTCTCGCCGGATCCGACACCGAGGACGAACCGGCCGTCCGACAGCAGTGCGAGCGTCGCGGCGGCCTGGGCGATGACGGCCGGGTGGTAGCGCACGGTCGGACAGGTCACGCCGGTCGCCAGTCCGATCTGCGTGGTCCTGGCGGCGATGCTGCCGAGCACGCTCCAGGCGAACGGCGAGTGCCCCTGGTTGTCCAGCCAGGGGTGGAAGTGGTCGCTGATCTCGACGAAGTCGAAGCCCGCCTCTTCCGCGAGGACCGCCTGCCGCACCAGTTCGGCAGGCCCGAACGACTCTGCCGCCAGCTTGTAGCCGATCTCCATGTGACCCCTCACCCTCGTCCCGCGCCGGTGCCGTCCAGTCCGCGCAGAGGTACCCGGTCGGCCGCGTACCTAACAGGCCGGAAGGCCCGAACGGGTGAGGGAGCTCACGGAGCGCCCGCTGACGGGGTGGGCCCGCACACCGGCGCCGGGTGGGCCCGGCACGGTGCGGACACCTCGCCGTGGCCGGGCTCAGCCCGCCGGAGCGGGCGGGAAGGGCATGCGGACGTACCCCGGCGCAGCGCCCACGCCGCTGAAGTCCATCGCGCGGGTCACCTGGGTGAGGGTCTCCTCGGCCACGCGCCGCACGTCGGTGGGGACGTCCCCTCGTTCCGCTATCAGTCTGTCGTAGATCGGGGCATCTCCCCGCACCGCGGAGTCCATGTCGAAACACCTTTCCGAAGGAGCGTGTTGGCCGCTGACCCCGCCGCTGCGGGAAGCCGGGGACGAGTGTACGGGGCCATGATCCGGGGCGTCCGGGGATATCGGCGGCCGCCGTGGGGAACGGCGGACTCCGCCCGGTCCGGCCCGGGCGGCGACACGGAGGAGCCGGACGCGGGCACCTGGCCGGCAGGTCCGGCGCGGGCCATGGAGGGCGAGTACCCGCGGGACCGCCGGAGCCCGTGGACTCCGGCCCCGCGGGGCCCCGGGCACCCCCAGGCCCGCCGGGGATCCGGCCGTCCGGAGAAGGCGCTGGGCGGGGCGCCGGGCGCCGCACCGGGCAAGCGCCGAGGACAGCACCGGGGAAGGGTTGAAACGCCCTGTGCGGGGATACCCGCCGTGCCATGGCACGGATGACGAAGAGGCACCAGCAGGACCGGTCGGACTCCCGGGGCGGCGACGCCCCCGGACCCGACCCCGAGGTCGAGCGGAACGCTCCCGACCAGCTCTCCGAGATGCCCAAGCGGTCGTGGGGAGCGGTGCTGCGGCGGACGCTCAAGGAGTTCAAGGACGACGAGCTCGGCGACCGCGCCGCGGCCCTGACGTACTACGGGGTGCTCTCCCTCTTCCCCGGTCTGCTGGTCCTCGTCTCGCTGCTCGGCCTCGCGGGCAAGTCGGTCACCCAGCAGGTGCTGGACAACCTGCAGAACTTCGCACCCGGCGCCGCCCGGGACGTCATCACCAACGCGGTGCAGCAGTTGCAGGGCTCCGCGGGGGTCGGCTCCCTGATGGCCGTCGTCGGTCTGCTGGTGGCCGTGTGGTCGGCCTCGGGGTACATCGCCGCGTTCATCCGCGCCTCCAACGCGGTCTACGACCTGCCCGAGGGCCGGCCGGTGTGGAAGGTGATGCCGCTGCGCCTGGCCCTCACCGTCACGCTGATGATCATGGCCTGCGTGAGCGCGCTCATCGTGGTCTTCACCGGCACGCTGGCGCAGCGGGCCGGCACCGCCCTCGGCATCGGCGACACCGCGATGACCGTGTGGTCGATCGCGAAGTGGCCGGTCCTCGTCCTGCTCGTCACGACCATGATCGCGCTCCTGTACTGGGCGGCGCCCAACGCCAAGGGCCGGGGATTCCGCTGGGTGACGCCCGGGAGCCTGCTCGCGCTGGTCATCTGGCTCCTCGCCTCCGGCGGCTTCGCGCTGTACGTGGCGAACTTCGGGTCGTACAACAAGACCTACGGCACCCTCGCCGGTGTGATCGTCTTCCTGATCTGGCTGTGGATCACCAACCTGGCGATCCTGCTCGGCCTGGAGTTCGACGCGGAGCTCTCCCGCCAGCGGGCGATCGACGGGGGCCACCCCGAGGACGAGGAGCCGTACGTCGAACCCCGCGACACCGCCAAGTGGACCGAGGAGGACCGCCGGCGCCTGGGCGAGCCCGACCCCGGCGACGACCAGCGGGGCTGAGTCCGCGGCCGCGGGGTACCCGGCCGCCGCGGGCCCTCCCCGAGCACCGCACAGAACTGGAGGTTCCACCATGAGCAGAGCACCCCGGTCGGCATCGACGCCCCGCAGCCCGGTCCAGCAGGCCGCGCTCCTCGTGGGCCTGGTCTTCCTGCTGGTGGCCCTCCTGGGCTTCATCCCCGGCATCACCACCGAGTACGACTCCATGAAGTTCGCCGAGCACCACTCGGGAGCCAAGCTGCTGGGCGTCTTCCAGGTGTCGATCCTGCACAACCTCGTGCACCTGCTCTTCGGCCTCGCGGGCGTCATCATGGCCCGGGCCGTGTCCACCGCCCGCGCGTTCCTCATCGGCGGCGGTCTCGTCTACCTGGCGCTGTGGCTGTACGGGCTGTTCATCGACCACGACAGCAGCGCCAACTTCATCCCCGTCAACACGGCCGACAACTGGCTGCACTTCGTCCTGGGGCTCGGCATGGTGCTCCTGGGCGTGGTGCTGACCCGCCGTCGCCGCGGCTGAACCGCCCGCCGCGGCTTCCCGCGACCGCCGTCACCGGGCGGCGGTCAGCAGGACCCACACCTGCCCGGCCGCGAAGTTGAGGCGCTCCCCCGCCGGCGTGGTGAAGGTGGTGCCGCCCTCGGGCGCCGTACGGCTCCAGCGGGCGTCGTACGCCTTGCCGTCGCGCAGCACCAGTGCCGTGCCCGAGCCGACGGTCCGCGTGTACGGGGAGACGGAACCGGAGCGGTCGCGGAACTTCGAGGGCCGTATCTCGACGTTCTGCACGACGACGGTCGCGGCGCCCACGCGGCCGCCGTCCGTGGTCCGGGCGGGCGTGCCGTCCATGGCCACCTGCCACCGCGCGGCGCGGTCCGACCAGGTGAAGGTGAAGCGCGCCGCCGGGAAGCGGACCGTGTGCTCGTTGACGTCCCGGCCGCCGGCCGGCGCGGCCCCGAAGCGGAACCCGATGTCCCGGGCCTTGTCGGCGGCGGGCGCGGCGGCCAGCGCGCGCTCGGGGCGCAGGTAGAGATTGTGCGGAGCGGGGCGATCACTGCCGCGGAAGTAGGCCCCCGGGGCGTCGCCCGGCGTGAGGGGGAACACCGGAGCGGCGTCGATCAGCGGCCGGAGGGCCGCCTGGGAGCCCGAGTACGCCAGCGCGGGCCGGCCGAACTGCCGCAGCAGCTCCAGGTCGGACTCGCGGGCGCTGCGCACCGGCCCCACGGTCGGCGGCTGCCGGGAGGAGAAGACCGCGAGGATACGGCTCTGCCCGGCCTCGACCCGCTCGACGTAGACGAGGTCCGCCGCCCCCAGGCCGGTGTGCGGGCGCGCCGGGACCACGTTGTCGATCTTGACGGCGAGGACCGGAGTGCCGGGGCGGGACGGGAGTCCGGTGAAGGGGGAGACACCGGCCGGCAGTGACGGGGACGTCTCGGTGGCGGGCGGGCTGCTCGGCCGGGACGGCTCCGCGGACGAGCAGCCGTACAGGCCGGCGGCCAAGGCCGCGCAGACCGCCACGGCCATCCCCGTGCCGGCGGGTCCCGGCGTTCGTCGCACCTTCATCAGCCCAGCTCCTGCCCTCAAGTGCACCACGAAAGGCGGTGCGGCGACAGTGGGGGGCGCAGGCGTCCATTCGGGGTCTCCTCCGCCCGTGGCCGCGGGGGCGGTCGCCTGAGGGGTATGCGACATGGCATGCCCGAGAAGTCTTCCGGCGCCGAGGGCCGGCTGTGGTGGTTCGGCCGGCTGTACGCCGCCTTCCACGGTTCGGCCGCGGGGCGTGGCTGGCGGCGGGGCAACGAGCTGGAGCTGATGCACCGGTCCATGGGGTTCGCGGCGCTCGGGCTGCTGACCCTGGTGCCGCTGCTCATCGTGGTCGCGGCCGCCGACCCGGCGAACGGCGAGGGGTTCGCGGAGTGGCTCTCGGACGGACTCGGGGTGGCGGCGTCCTCGGAGGCGGAGGTGCGGCGGCTGTTCGCCGCGCCGGGCAGGGCGCTGGAGTCGACGACGGGGTTCGGCATCGCCGCGCTGGCGGTGTTCGGCGTGACGTTCGGCGGGGTCGTCCAGACGGGCTACGAGAAGGTCTGGGAGCTGCCCGCGGCGCGCTGGCACACGATGTGGCGTCACCTGGTGTGGCTCGCCGCCCTCATCGGGTACCTGCTGCTGTCCGCGCATGTGGCGACGCGCCCGGTCGACGCGGGGGACCTGGCCTGGCGGGCCACCGTCGCCGTGGTGAGCGCGGTGCTCTTCTTCTGGTGGTCGCAGCGGCTGCTGCTGGGCGGCCGGCTGCCGTGGAGGGCCCTGCTGCCCGGCGCGGTGGCCACGGTGATCGGGCTGGCGGGGCTGCGGGGCTTCTCCCGGCTGGTCTTCTCCCCGCTGATCGCGTCGAACACGGTGACGTACGGCCCCGTCGGCACCATGCTGGTCGTCCAGTCCTGGCTCGTCGGGGTCGGTTTCGTGGTGTTCGGCGGCTCGCTCGTCGGCCGGCTGCTGTACGAGGAGCGCTGGTACCTGGCGCGGGTGTCGCGGCAGGCGTGGGGCCGGGTCCGGGGACGGCGGTGACCGGACGCCGTCCGCCCGGCCACCGGCGGCTCAGCCGGTGAACAGACCGAGGCTGTGCAGGTAGTACGCGACCACGGCCGCCGTGCAGGCCAGCACGGCCCAGGAACCGAGGCTCGTGTGGCGCCGCGCACCCTGGCGGCGGGGCCGGCGGGACGCACCGGCGGCCGGGGCGGCCTTGCGGCGCGCCTTGGGCGGCTTGGGGGCCCCGGACGCCTTCGCCGCCCTGCCCGGGGTCCGCGTGCGTCCGGCGGCGGCGGTCTGCGGCGAGGCGTCGGCGGCCGTGTCGGCGAGCAGGCGGCGGCACGCCGCGGCGAGCTCCGCCGTACCGGCGGAGAGCGGCATGACCGCCTCGGAGCGGGCCGGGGCGGTGGTGCCGCCGTCGAGGATCCGGCCGGCGCGCAGCAGGATCTCGTCCCGTCCGCCGGAGGGGGCGAGCGTGATCCAGCGCTGGACGTGCTCGCCGCGGATGACCACTCCCCCGGACCGGTCGCGGTACACGGTGTGCTCCCGCCACAGCACCGCGGCCAACTCGGTGGCCCTTTCCCTCAGTTGCGCGTTCATACCCCACCCTTCCCGAACGCTTGATCGGGCACCGCACTGTAGCGTCAGGTACACACCAACTTCATCCCGGGGGTGAGTACCTAGACTGCGGAACGTGGAGCTCAGGCATCTGGAGCACTTCGTGGCCGTCGCGGAGGAGCGCAACGTCACCCGGGCGGCCGCGCGGCTGCACCTGGCGCAGTCCGGGCTGTCCTCGTCGGTACGGGCGCTGGAGCGCGAGCTCGGGGCCGAACTGTTCCGGCGCACCGCACGCGGGGTGGAGCTCACCGCAGCCGGGCAGGCCCTGCTCGGCGAGGCGCGGCGCACGCTGCGCAGCGCGGCAGCGGCCCGGGAGGCGGTGGCCGCGGTGCGGGGCGTGGTCGGCGGCACGCTGACGGTGGGCACGGAGCAGTGCATGGGCGCGGTGGACCCGCTCGGCGTGCTCGTCGCGTTCGGGGCGCGGCATCCTGCCGTGGAGGTACGGGTGGAGCAGGACGGCTCGGCGGTGCTGCTGGAGCGGCTGCGGCGCGGCCGGCTGGACCTGGCGTTCGTGGCGGGCGCGGGCGGCACCGGGACGGGCGGGCCGGAGGCGGAGGGGGTGCGGCTCCGGGTGCTGGCCCGGGAGCCCATGGTCGTGCTGTGCGCGGCGGGGCACCCCCTGGCGGACCGGCGGCAGCCGGTGGCGCCGGAGGAGCTGGCGGACGAGGTCTTCGTGGAGCTGCACCCGCACTGGGGCTCCCGGCAGGTCGCCGACGCGGCGTTCGCGGCGCGCGGCATTCCGCGGACGGTCGGCATGCAGCTCGACGACGTGCACAAGGTCCTGGAGGTGGTGGGGCGCGGGGCCGGGATCGCGCTGCTGCCGCGTTCGGCCGCCGGCAAGGAGCAGGCCAGGGGCTTGCACTGCCTGGATATGGCCGGCGGCATTACCTGGGAGGTGTCCGTGGCCCGGGCCGCGGACGGGCGCCCGCCGGCGGCGGCACGGGCCCTGCTGGCCTCCCTCGGCCCGACGCCCCCGGACGGCGGCGATCGCCCGGAGTGATGGCTGCCATCACCAGCCGGTGTTGGACGGCGGCACGGCCGCGCACGGAGGCTGGAGCGGTGACTGAGACACGGACCCGACCCACCGCCCTGCCCGCCCGCCGCATCGGAGAGGCGCGGGTGAGCGCCATCGGCTTCGGTGCCATGCCCCTGTCGGTCGAGGGGCGGCCGGACGAGCGACAGGCGGTCGAGACCCTGCACGCGGCGCTGGACGCGGGCATCACCCTGATCGACACGGCCGACGCGTACCACCTGGACGCCCGCGACCCGGGGCACAACGAGTCCCTCATCGCGAAGGCCCTGGCGGCCTACGGCGGTGACACCGCGCACGTGCTGGTCGCCACCAAGGGCGGCCACACGCGGCCCGCGGACGGCTCGTGGGCGCTGGACGGCTCACCCGGACATCTGCGCCGTGCCGTGGAGCTCTCGCTGCGCCGGCTCGGAGTGGAGGCGATCGGGCTGTACCAGTACCACCGCCCGGACCCGGCCGTCCCGTACGAGGAGTCGATCGGCGCGCTGAAGGACCTCTGCGACGCGGGCAAGATCCGGGCGGCGGGGATCTCCAACGCGGATCCGGAGCAGATCCGGCTGGCCCGCTCGATCCTCGGCGACCGGCTCGTCGCCGTGCAGAACCAGTTCTCCCCCGCCTTCCGCGGCAGCCTGCGCGAGCTGGAGCTGTGCGACCGGCTGGGGCTGGCGTTCCTGCCGTGGAGCCCGCTGGGCGGCATGGGCGGGGCGGCCCGGCTGGGCTCGGAGCACACGGCCTTCCACGAGGTGGCGCGGGAGCTGGGCGTGAGCCCCCAGCGGGTGTGCCTGGCGTGGATGCTCGCCCTGTCGCCCCGGGTCGTGCCCATTCCGGGCGCCCGCCGGGCCGGGAACGTGCGGGACTGTGCGGCGGCGGCCCGGTTGTCGCTGTCGGCCGACCAGATGGCCCGGCTCGACGGGTCAACCGGTGAACGCCTGATGCCTGACGGCGACGGCCGACGGCCGAACGCCTGGAACGGCTGAACGGCGGGCTCCCCGCGCCGAGCCCGCCGGGTACCCCCTCACCAGGCGGACGAATCAGTCCCTACCTCTGCAAACAGTGCAAGGATGGACATCGGGCAGAGCGGCACGGCGATACAGGGCGGTTTCGCACATGAACACACAACCGGCGGCAACCAAGGGTGCCACCTCCGGCGACGCGGTCTTCGGCGCCCCCAGCTGGGTCAGCCTGATGACGCGCGACCTGCACTCCGCGCAGGACTTCTACGGCGCGGTGCTGGGGTGGCGGTTCAAGCCCGCGCAGCTCGGTGAGGAGTTCAGCGTCGCGCTCTCCCGCGGCAAGCCGGTGGCCGGAATCGGCGCCCTGGCCAAGGCCCTGCAGGTGGCCGTCGCCTGGACCCCGTACTTCGCCGTCCAGAACGCCGACGAGACGGCGTCCCGGATCAGGGAGCGCAGCGGCACGGTCGCCGTCGGGCCCGTCTCCTTCGTCGTGGGCCGGGGCGCGCTCGCGGCGGACCGGGACGGCGCGGTGTTCGGCATCTGGGAGGGACAGCTGCTGGCGGGCTGGGAGACCTGGCGCGACGCCGCCCCCGCCTGGGTGCGGCTCCAGACCCGCGACGCCTTCGAGGCGGCGATCTTCTACGGGGAGATCCTGGACTGGGCCAGCGGGCGGCCGGGCTGCGTCGACGTCGAGTACGAGGAGGACGAGGTCGTCCTGCGCAGCGGCGGGCACGTCGTCGCCCGGCTCAGCTCGGGCGCCCTGGAGGCCGCGCCGGATCCGACGATCCGGCCACGCTGGCAGGTCCACTTCCCCGTGCCGGACGTCGACGCCTGCGTCCGCGCGGCGCTGGAGCACGGCGGTTCCGTGGTCCACCACGAACCGGGCGCCGAGGCGACCCTGCGGGATCCGGACGGGGGACTGTTCACCCTCACGACCCAGACGCTGCCGGGGTGACGCGGGCCTCCCGCCCACCCGCGCCCGGGCACCGCGTCCCGGCGCGCCGCCCGCGCCCCCGGGCATGCCGCCGTCCCGTTCAGGCGTCCCGCAGGAACCTCCCGAGCTGCTCCAGCAGGGCGTGGCGTTCGTCGTCCTCGCGGGCGAGGACCGCTGCCAGCACGTCGCTGTCGCGGCAGCGGCTGATGGCCTCGCGCACGAGCGCGGCCAGGGCGTCGGGCGGGATGGCCTCCGCCTGGGTGGTGGCGCCGCCGGGGAACGGCCGCCGCTCCCCCGTCCGCACGGGTGCCGCGGGCAGCCGCAGCTCGGCGATCTGCCGTTCGGTGACCGCCAGGTGCTCGAAGTCCATGCGCACGTCGGGCGCGTCGAGCGCGGCGAAGGCCTTGATGTCCTCCGCGAGGGAAGTGAAGAGGTGCTCCCGGCCCGGGTCCCAGTCGCTGATCACCATGATCCGCACGACGCCGTGGCCGCCGGCCGCGGCCCGGCGTGCGGCGGCCCGCTTGCCGGCGAGGCCCGTGAAGACCGCGCCGGCGTACACGGGCACGCCCCAGGGGTCGGTGACGGCCGCGAGCTGGGGCACCAGGCCGGCCGGCTCGCACCACACCTCCAGGCGGGCCTCCTGACCGGCCTGGCGGTCGAGCCGGTAGCCGTGCACCGCGTCCGCCACGGCCCGGCGGAAGCCGTCGGGGCCGTCGAACGTGCGCGGTTCGGCGGGCGGGTCGGTGTCGTCGCGGATCGCGAGCCAGGAGATGCGACCGGAGCGGCGCGCCATGGCCAGGAGCTCGACCAGCCGCTTGTAGGACCGCTCCTGCTTGGCGAGCGCGCCGTCGGCGACCGCCGCGTACCAGATCTGCCGGATGGTCAGCGGCATCTGCGCGGCGTACCGGCCGAGGATCATCTCGACCTCCGCCAGCAACTCCTGCGTCGCCGGGCGGGGGTGCCAGTCGGGCTGATAGCCGCGGGGGCGTCGGTCCGCCACGGTGGCCCCCCTTTCGCCCGACAGCCGGATCCGTCGTCCGTCTCCTTAGGGCTTGCCCACGGATGAGGGTGTCTTCACCTGCGGGGACGGGACGGATCGGGCCATCCGGCCGGAGGGCGTGCGCCACCGGGCGCGCCCGCGCGCCGTGGGGCGTCAGCCCGTCCTGCGGCCCGCGAGGGGAGCGGTGTCGAGGCCGGCGCCGCGCCGCATGCCGCGCAGCAGCTCGTCGAACGCGTCCAGGGAGCTGCGCTGCGGGTGCCAGCCGAGTTCGACGCGGGCCCGGGTGCAGTCCAGCATCGGCAGGCGCAGCACCGCGTCGAAGAGCTGCGGGGACGCCGGGACCAGGCGCAGGTTCCAGCCCGCCGCCAGGAGGGCGCGCGCGGCCGGGCGGGGCACGCGGACGACCCGCGCGTCGAGCAGCTCGGCGATCTCGGCGGCACCGATGGGCGGCTCGGCGGCGAGGTTGAACGCCCCGCCCACGTCGTGCCCGATCGCGAGGCGGTAGGCCTGCGCCGCGTCGTCGGTGTGCAGCGCCTGGAACCGCAGGCCCTCGATGTCCGGCACGAACGGGACGGCCTTGGCGCGGGCGAGCTGCCCGGGGACGAAGCGCCCGGCGAAGATCCGGCGCTGCTCGCTCGCCGATTCCTCCTTGAACAGGAAGGCGGGGCGCATGCGCACCACCCTGACTCCGGGGTTGCGCACCTCGAAGGAGTCCAGCACCCGCTCCAGGTACGACTTCTCGCGGCAGTACGCGGCCTCCGGCCAGCCGTGCGTGGGCCACGACTCGTCGACCGCCCGGTTCTTGGGGCCCGGCGAGTAGGCGCCGACGGAGGAGGCGTGGATCAGGGCCGGCACGCCGGCGGAGGCCACGTCCCTGAAGACCTGGAGGCTGCCGAAGACGTTGGTGCGCCAGGTGCGCATCGGGTCGTGGGTCGGCTGGAACGCCCAGGCCAGGTGGATGACGGCGTCGGCGCCTTCGAAGTACCTGACCAGGTCGGTGTCCTCCGCGAGGTCCACCGACGCCCAGTCCGTCTTGGGCGGCGACCAGCCGGGCAGCCTGCGCGCCAGGCCCAGTACGGATGCGATCTGCGGATCGTCGGCCAGTGCCGCCACCACGCTGGTGCCGACGTTGCCGGTGGCTCCGGTGACGACGATCCTCTTGCCGGCTTCCATGCTCACGGTCCTGCCCTTCCGACGGATCGGCGTGTCCCGGCACCGCGCCGGGAGATCCGGGTACCCGCTGACCGACGGTCCACGTGCACCAGGGACGCGGGTGGATCCGGACGGGCAGGACGCGGGACATGGGAAGGGAGACCGGACGGATGCGGCTGGATCTCACAGGCAGGACGGCGCTGGTCACGGGGTCGACCCAGGGCATCGGCGCGGCGATCGCCACCGGGCTGGCCCGGTCGGGGGCCACGGTGGCGGTGAACGGGCGCAGCCCGGACGGTGTGCAGGAGGCCGTGAAACGGCTGCGCGCGGAGGTTGCCGACGCGGAGGTGGTGCCCGTTCCGGCGGATCTGGCGACCGACGAGGGGGCGGAGCTCGCCGTCGAGCTGCTGCCCGAGGTGGACATCCTGGTGAACAACCTGGGCATCTTCGAGGCGCGGCCGGCGCTGGAGATCACGGACGCGGAGTGGCGGCGGTACTTCGAGGTGAACGTGCTGTCGGCGGTGCGGCTGACCCGTGCGTACCTGCCGGGCATGACGCGCCGCGGGTGGGGCCGGATCCAGTACATCGCCAGCGACTCGGCGGTCGTCACCCCGGCCGAGATGATCCACTACGGCATGTCGAAGACGGCTCTGCTCGCCGTGAGCCGCGGCTTCGCCAAGGAAGCGGCCGGTACGGGGGTCACCGTCAACTCCGTCATCGCGGGACCCACCCATACGGGTGGGGTGGAAGATTTCGTGTACGAGCTGGTCGACAAGGACCTGCCGTGGGACGAGGCGCAGCGGGCGTTCATGCGGCTGCACCGGCCCCAGTCACTGCTGCAGCGGCTGATCGAGCCCGAGGAAATCGCCCACATGGTGGTTTATCTCAGCTCCCCACAGGCGTCGGCGACCACAGGAGGCGCTCTGCGGGTCGACGGGGGTTATGTGGACGCGATCCTGCCGTGATCGCGTCCACCCGGCACGGAACCGCCGATTCGGCCACGGTTGGCTGATTTTCGACGGGCCTGGGGCATATGCCAGGAGCACCACCGTATCGAGTGTTGCCAAAGCTCTTACAGGCCCTCGCAGGCTGTGCAACAGTCGTAACCGGTCCTTGTTCTTTCAGACTCTGGCCACGCCGCGCCTGTATCGGAGTACGACATGCCGTCCCATCTGTTCGCGGACCGTACCGCCGGGCAGCCGCCCGAGCGCGGCACGGTGGACGCCCTGATCTCGCAGACCCGCAGACTGCGGGGAGACGTCGACGCCGTGCGCCGGGACGCCGTGGTGGACGAGGACGACCCCCAGGGCCGCTGGCAGCGCGCGCTGTGCGACCTGGCCGTACACCAACTCGACGACCTGGGCGCACAGTTGGGGCAGCTGAAGGAAGGGCTGCCCGAGGGGCCGTCCGCCGACGGGCAGGGCACGCGGCCGGCCGAGGAGCCCCACCGGGCGTCGCCGGACGAGCCGCCGCGCACCGGTTCGCTGCTCAGCCGGGTCGGCAGCGCGCAGTGGAACCTGCTCACCGACGAAGTCACCTGGTCCGACGAGCTGTTCCAGATCTTCGGCCGCTCCCCCGGATGCGGTCCCATGTCGCTGGACGAACTGCCGTCCGTGGTGTTCGCCGAGGACCAGGCCCTGCTGACGGCGATGGTGACGGGCTGTCTGATCGACGGCAAGCCGATCGACGGCGAGTTCCGGATCGTCCGCACCGACGGCCGGGTGCGCACGCTTCACATGATGGGCGAACCGGTCCTGGACTCCGACGGCTGCACGGCCTCCATGTGGGCCGTTTTGCGGGACGTCAGCGAGCTGCGCCGTAGTGAGCGCGCGGTCCGCGAGACCCGTGAGTCGCTCCGGCGCCGCCATGACATCGAGCAGACCGAGCACCGGATGGCGGTGGAGCTCCAGGAGGCGGTCCTGCCGCCGTGGCGCGGCTCGCTGCGCTTCCCGCACGGCGGCCCCGCGGCCCTCGACCTGGCCGGCCACTACCTGCCGTCCGAGTCCAGCGCGATGATCGGCGGCAACTGGTACGACGCCCTGGAACTGCCCGACGGGGACGCCCTGCTGACCGTAGGCGACCTGACCGGGCACGGCGTGTCGGCGACGTCGTCCATGGCGATGCTGCTGGGCGCCCTGCGCGGCATGGCGGTGGCCGGGATCAGCCCGGGGCCGCTGATGGAGCACCTCAACCGGCTGCTGGAGGCGTCCGCGCAGCCCGCGCTGGGCAGCGCCGTGTGCTGCAGGTACAGCCCGGCGACCGGGACCCTCAGCTGGGCGCAGGCAGGACACCCCGCCCCGCTGCTGTTCCGCGGCGGGACGGGGCGTGCGCTGGCGCGTCCCGAGGGGCTGATGCTCGGGGCGACGCCCCGGACGTCGTACGAGCAGACCGAAGTGCGGCTGCTGCCCGGCGACGTGCTGGTCCTGCACACGGACGGGCTCACCCGCGGTGCGGGTGCGGACCCGTTCGGCGCGGGGGGCACGGACAGGCTGCTGGGTCTGGCACCGCGGTTCGCCCGGGCGCGCGATGCGCAGGAGTGCGTACGGTCGGTGGTGGAGGAGTTCGGCGCCTGCCCGCGGGAGGACGACGCCTGTGTCATGGTCGCCCGGATCGGCGACCGGTCGGAGAGGATCACGCCATAGGGCGAGGCCGCGGGAGCAGGACCACGTCGTCGTGGGCCTGTGTGCGGTGGTGGGGCGCGTCGTGGGACACCGCGTCCATGTCCGTGCTGGGCGCGGGGCGGCGGACGTTCAGCGAAGTGGGTGAAGGGTGTGCAGGGCCGGGCCGGATGGTGCCGGCCCTCGTCAGATCCGGTGGTCGCGGGACTTCCTGGTCGTCTGCTTGGGCATGGCGAGCTGGATCTCCTCGCGCAGATCCTCGATCTTCGTGTAACCCGCGTACTGCCCGGTGAGCCGGTACATCTCACGCAGCCGGTCCCAGGTGCGCTGCGAGGAGGTCTCCCCCATCGACATTAGGGCGAGCCTGGCGTACCGGTCGGCCTGCTCCGGGTCGTCGGCGATGAAGCACGCCGACGCCATCGACAGGTAGTCGAAGATCTTCGACCGCTGACGGCCGTCGACCCGCAGGGCGAGCGCCTTCTGCGCGAAGTGCTGGGCCTGCTTGGCGGCCCCCGGCTCGTGCTCGGCGAGGGTGCGGTAGGCGAGGGCCTGCATGCCGTACAGGTCTTCCTTCTTGAAGGTCTGCATCCAGCTGGGCGGCGGCACGTCGCTCTTGTCGGAGACGAAGAGCTCCTCGGCCTCGCCGAGGGTGCGGCGCATGGCCTGGCCGCGGCCCATCGCCGCCTGTGCCCAGGCTTCGATGGTGTGCAGCATGGCGTGCGTACGGGGCAGCATCTCGTCGCCCGAGCCGGCCCGGGCGAGCTTCATCAGGTCCAGGGCCTCGTCGGGGCGGCCCAGGTGGACCATCTGCCGGGCGGCACGGGACAGCGCCTCACCGGCGCGGGGCCGGTCGCCGCCCTCGCGGGCCGCGTGCGCGGCGATCACGAAGTACTTCTGGGCGGTGGGTTCCAGGCCCACGTCGTGGGACATCCACCCCGCCAGGACGGCGAGGTTGGCGGCGACGGCCCACAGCCGCCGCTGGAGGTGCTCGGGGTGGCGGTAGGCGAGCATGCCGCCCACCTCGTTGAGCTGGCCCACCACGGCCTTGCGCTGCAGGCCGCCGCCGCGGGCGGCGTCCCAGGCACGGAACACTTCGACGGACCGCTCCAGCGCCTCGATCTCCTGGGAGCCGATGGGGGCGGCCTCGTAGCGGTCGAAGCCGGCGGGGTCGGCGTGCAGCGGATCGGGGACGCGGGCCGCGTCGGAGGGGAGTGCGGGGTCGGTGCGGAGCCAGTCGTGCATGGCGCTGGTCAGTACGGAGCCTGCGGTGAGCGCGGCACCCGCGCCCATCAAGCCGCGTCGGTTGAGCATGAGGTCCATTCCCGTGAATTCGGTGAGGACCGCAGCCGTACGCTCGGGCGCCCAGGGCAGCCCGTCAGGGTTGTCGGTGTTCCTGACGTCCCGCCGTTTCCCGGCGCGCCCGTGTCGTACGAACCCGAGGTCCTCGATGGTCACGACACGGCCGAGTCGCTCGGTGAACAGGGCTGCCAGCACCCGGGGCACGGGATCGCGGGGGGTCTCCCCCATGTCGATCCAGCGCCGGACCCGCGACGTGTCGGTCGCCAGCTGCGGGTGGCCCATGGCCGCCGCCTGCCGGTTCACGAGCCGTGCGAGCTCTCCTTTGGACCATCCGGCCAGGCCGAACAGGTCTGCAAGGCGGGTGTTGGGTTCTCCGGTCACGTCAAGCCCCCAGGTTCTCGGCTGAGTTGACAGTAGCCCGCTGTCATAGGGCTGGCGACTATTCGCCAGGCTTCGCCAGGGTCCGCCAGATGGTGTGCCACGGGCGCGCGGGTGTCAGGTAGGAAAGCGCCACCCCGCCCCGGCAACCGGCCCTCATTCCCCAGGGTGTCGGCCGGTTGCCGGGACGGGGCAGCGTACGTAACTCGTCGGCACACGAAGGGATCTGTCTCGCCCATGTACACAGCATCGTCCTCCGTGTCCGCCCCGCCCCGGCTCCAGCGCACCGTCCCGGCCGGCAGCGGACCGTATCTGGATCCCACGCAGGCGGGCAGGGGCCGGCGCTGGGCGGGACCGGCGGCGGGGCCGCTCAGCGGCAGGATCGACCTGTCCGGCCCGCAGGGCGCGCAGCTGCGCAAGGCGATCGCGTCGGTGCACCGGATCTGCCCGGAGTTCAACCCGGTGCAGCTGATGCGGCGCAGCAGCCGCTCCGTCCTGCTCGTCGGGACGACGGGGCGGGCCACCGCCGTCGCCAAGTGTTTACTGGACCACTCCCCCGCCTGGGCCGAGCGGCTCCGTCATGAGATCGCGGCCTACCGCACCTTCGTCCGCCACCGCCCGCCGGTGCGGGCGCCGCGGCTGATCGCCGCCGACCCGGACAACTGCACGCTGGTGATCGAGCGGATGCCGGGACGGGCGGCGGCGCTGACCCGCCACCCCTTCGAGGCGCCGCCCCGCGCCGATGTGCGGGCCGCCCTGGGGGCGATCGCGCGGCTCAACGCCTGGCGGCCGCCGGCCGGGACGTTCGACGCGCCGCTGGACTACGCCTCGCGGATCTCCCGCTACCACGAGCTGGGGCTCTTCACGGACCGGGACCGCGACGACCTGCAGAAGCTGCTGCACGGTCTGGCGCACGCGGGGGCGCGGGGCGGCATGGGCCAGTTCTGCCACGGCGACGCGCTGCTGTCGAACATCCTGCTGTCGCCGGCCGGTCCGGTGCTGGTCGACTGGGAGCACGCGGGCTGGTACCTGCCGGGGTACGACCTGGCCACGCTGTGGGCGGTGCTGGGCGACGCCCCGGTCGCGCGGCGGCAGATCAGCCAGCTCGCCCAGGCGGCGGGCCCTGCGGCGCGGGACGCGTTCCTGGTGAACCTGATGCTCGTGCTGACGCGGGAAATACGGACGTACGAGACGGCGGTGCAGCGCACGATACGAGAGGCGCCGCCGGTCGGCTCGGTCCCGGTCCAGCCCGGGGGGTTGTCCCAGGGGGAGGAACAGCGACTGCTGCTGAGGAGGCTGCACGACGACTGCGCTCTGGCCCGGCGGGCCGTGCGCGCCGCGGTCGGGACGCGCTGACCGCGTGGCCCGGAGCGAGTGACCGGGAGGTTCCCCGGCCGGAGGCTCAGACGCCGGGGGAGCTCCGCAGGGACGTGCGCTGTGTGGCCGGTGCCGACACACCGGACACACGGCGCACTGCTGTGTCACCGGGGGGGGTGCCTGCCCGGGCGCGGGAGCGGCTCGGACTCGACCGGGCCGCGCCGAGGCGGTCGCCCGTGTGTGCGCCGGATGGGCGGCCGGGCGTTTGCCGGTCTCCCCGCCGGTTAGGCAGGGTATGGCCCTATTTTCGCTTTCTATGTCCGGGAGGCCGCGAGATGCCGTCCGACGTGGCGTCGCTGAAGGCCTTCATCGAACGCGAGATCGTGACGCTCCGCGCCGACGTGCGCAGGAGCACGGACGCCGCGGCGCCCGGTCCCGGCGGCGGGGACGGCAGCCCGCCGGGTGACACACTGGGCCCGGCGGGGCCCGGGGTACGGGAAGGGAAGCAGTGCCCGTGCGGGCAGGGCCACGGGACGCGGCACAGCTGTGTGGACGCCGGTGAGGACCACGACCCGTGGCGGTGCCTGTGCTCGACGCTGCCCGCCATCCCGGTGTCCGCCGCGCTGCTGACGCCGCTGCGCGACGACTCCGGCACCGTCACCGACTTCGTCATCAGCGCGGGCAACCACATCCGCTCGACGGAGTGGCTGAAGTCTCCGGACCAGCAGGCGGGGCAGCGGTTCTTCGAAGTGGCCCGCCCCGGCGCCGCCGCCACCGGGCTGCTGAGCGCCTTCCGTGAGGTCCTGACGACGGGCCGCTCCCTCGACGGCCTGGTCGTGGACTACACGGAGGATCGGTACGGCCGGCTGCGGCGCGTGCAGCTGGTCCACTACGCGGCGTCGTGCGGGGACCGGGTGCTGACGACCTGGCGGCCGGTGCGCAGCCAGGCGGAGCTGCTGACCATCGACGCCCAGCATCTGGCCTCCATGGGGTGGGGCTGGTGGGACCTGCTGTCCGGCGGGGTGTCGTGGTCCGAGGGGCTGCAGCGGATCTTCCGTACGGATCCGGCGCTGCCGTGGTCGCTGCTGGAGCTGTGCGACCACCTGGTGCGGGCGGACGTGGGGCCGTTCGGCGAGTTCATCGCGTCGGTCCTGGCCGGTGAGGAGCCGGCGTGGACCCGGATCCGGTTCCTGGTGCTGGGCGAGATCCGTACGGTGGACCTGCTGGGCCGTCCCGTGGCCGGTACGGACGGCCGGCCCTGGGCGGTCCAGATCGTCGCTCGTGACCTCACCCCGCAGATGCGCAGCCGGCGGCGTCTGGTGGAGAAGCAGGTCGAGACGGAGCAGTTGCGGCAGCAGGCCGCGGCGGAGCAGCACGTCGCCGCCGTCCTGCGCGAGGCGCTGCTGCCGACGTACTCGGAGGGTCTCGCCGAGCTGGGCCTGACGGCCGCGGCGGCGTACCTGCCGGCCGAGCCGGAGGCGGCCGTCGGCGGGGACTGGTACAAGTGCCGGCCGCTGCCGAGCGGGCGGGCGCTGGTCGCGATCGGTGACGCCAGCGGCCACGGCCTGGACGCGGTGGCCCGGATGGCGCAGCAGCGGTACGCGATGGCGGGGCTGGCCCACTCGGGGGCCTGTGCCGGTGATGTCGCCACCTGGCTGAACGAGCTGGTGTGCAGTGACGCCACTCCGTCGACCGCCACCATGTCCGTGGGGCACATCGATGACGACCGGGTCTTCCGGTGGACGTGCGCCGGTCACCCGGCCCCGCTGCTGCTCCGCGGCGGTCATGCGTTCGCCCTGCCGACGGACCACCGGGGGCCGTTGCTGGGTGTGCTGCCCGGCCATGCGTACGAGACGGCGGAGTTCCCGCTGGAGCGGGGGGACGTGCTGCTGTTCTACACCGACGGGGTCGTGGAGCGGCGCGGCCAGGACATCACCGAGGGCATCGCCGCGCTGACGCGGGCGCTGGCCGCGAGCAGCGGCCGGCCGCCCCAGCAGATCATCGACCGGCTGACCGAGGAGTACGAGCGCACGGTCCACGACGACGACGCCTGCCTCCTCGCCGTACGGATCGACTGACCGGCCCCCCGCGGCCGGCCGTGCCACATGTGTACTCCTCTGACGCGCCGCAGGCCGCCACGGCGCGCTTCTCCGCCTGCTGCGCGGCTGATTGACGGATCGCCGGCCGGCCGCTACCCCTGGACGGATCCGCTCCCCGAGCGCCCCTCCAGGAGGCTGCAGTGCCCGGTCCGGCCCATCGACGCGTACGGGGAGCGGGCGGCGCCGTGGTGGCCGCCGCGCTGCTCCTGTCCCTGTTCCCCGCCGCCGCCCCGGCGAGCGCCGGGCCGCCGCCGGCCGCCGGATCGCTCCAGGACGCCTTCGCCGCGGCCGCCGACCGGTACGGCGTGCCGCGCGGTGTTCTGCTGGCCGTGTCGTACCTGCAGTCGCGGTGGGACGGTCACGGCGGCGCGCCGAGCGTCTCGGGCGGCTACGGGCCGATGCACCTGACCGACGCGCGGACCGCGCTCGCCTCGGCGCCGCACCACACGCACGGCGGGGAGGACGCGCGGGGCGACACCTCGCGCCGCCCGAAGGACGGCGCCGGCACTCCGCTGCCCGGGCCGTCGGCACTGCCGCCCCGGCTGCGCACGCTGGAGCGGGCGGCCGGGCTGACCGGGCACTCCCCCGAGCGGCTGCGCACCCGCGCCGCCGCCAACATCGAGGGCGGGGCCGCGCTCCTGGCCGCCGCGCAGCGGGAGCTGGGCCGTGCGGCGAGCGCGGACCCGGCCGACTGGTACGGCGCGGTGGCGCGCGTCTCGGGCGCCGACGACCTGGCGACGGCCACGGCGTACGCGAACGACGTGTACACCGTGCTGCGTTCGGGGGCGCGGCGCGTCACCGACAGCGGTCAGCGGGTCGAGCTGCCCGCCGATCCCGGGGCGGTACCGGACACGGCGGCGCAGACCGCCGGGCTCGGGCTGCGCGCGGCCGGCCGGGGCCGGGCCGAATGCCCGCGCACGGTGGCGTGCGAGTGGGTCCCGGCGCCGTACGAGGAGTTCGGCCAGGGCGACTACGGCAACCACGACAAGGCGGACCGGCCCTCCTCCCAGACGGTGGAGTACATCGTCATCCATGACACCGAGGCCACCTGGGACGTCACGCTCCGGCTGGTGCAGGATCCCACCTATGTGTCGTGGCACTACTCGCTGCGCTCGTCCGACGGTCACATCGCCCAGCACGTGCCGCTGAAGGACGTCGGCTGGCACGCGGGCAACTGGTACGTCAACGCCAAGGCGGTGGGCCTGGAGCACGAGGGCTTCCTGGCCGCCCCGGACGCCTGGTACACGGAGGCGATGTACCGGGCGTCGGCGCGTCTCGTGCGGTACCTGGCGCGGCGGTTCGGCGTCCCGCTGGACCGGCAGCACGTCCTGGGCCACGACAACGTGCCGGGGCCCACCACGGCGGCGGTCCGCGGCATGCACACCGATCCCGGCCCGTACTGGGACTGGGCGCACTACTTCGAGCTGCTGGGCCGGCCCCTGACCCCCACCGCGGGCCCGCACGGCGCCGCGGTGACGATCCGTCCCGAGTACGCCGCCCACCGGCCCGTGTACACCGGCTGCGTGACGCCGGGTGAGGTGTGCACCCCGCACGGCAGCGGCGCGGTGCGGCTGCACACGGAGCCGAGCCCGAGTGCCCCGCTGGTGAAGGACATCGGGCTGCGGCCGGGCGGGGAGGACTCGACGACCGGCGTCAACGACACGGGGGCGCGGGCGTCGACGGGCCAGCGGTACGCGGTCGCGGAGCGGCGCGCGGAGTGGACGGCGATCTGGTACCTGGGCCGGAAGGCATGGTTCCACGATCCGCGCTCCCGGCCGGCGGCCGTCGGCGCACGCGCCCGGCTGATCACTCCGCGCCCGGGCCTCGCGGAGATCCCGGTGTACGGCAGGGCGTACCCCGAGCCGTCGGCGTACCCCGCGGGCGTGCCGGTGCAGGCGGTGTCGCCGTTGGCGTACACGATCCCCGCCGGGCAGCGGTACGTGGCCGGCGGCCGTGTCCCGGGCGAGTACTTCTTCGCGCCGGCGTTCGACACGGCCGGCCACCGGGTGGTGCGCGGCCGGGAGGAGTACTACGAAATCCAGTTCGGGCACCGGGTGGCGTTCGTCAAGGTGTCCGATGTGCGCGTCCTTGGGGAGGCCACCCCCGTCACCCGTTCGTATGACTAATGCATGGGTCGCGTGGGACGGGAGTGACGTGGGTAGGCCTGGCGCGGACATTTCGCCCCCGCTCGCCCACGTCACCGAAAGGCCCCGCACGCATGGCTCAGCCCTTCGTCCTCCCGGATTTCTACGTGCCGTACCCGGCACGCCTCAACCCTCATCTGGAGGCCGCCCGCGTGCACACGAAGAAGTGGGCGCGGCGGATGGGGATGCTGGAGGGATCCGGGATCTGGGAGGAGCACGACCTCGACTCCCACGACTACGCCCTGCTGTGCTCGTACACCCACCCGGACTGCGACGCCGACGCACTGTCGCTGGTCACGGACTGGTACGTCTGGGTCTTCTTCTTCGACGACCACTTCCTGGAGGTCTTCAAGCGCACCCAGGACCTGGCCGGCGGGAAGGAGTACCTGGACCGGCTGCCGGCCTTCATGCCCGGGGACCCGGCGCAGGGCATGCCGGAGCCGGCCAACCCCGTGGAGGCGGGGCTGGCGGACCTGTGGGCACGGACCGTGCCGAGCATGTCGCCGGGGTGGCGGTCCCGCTTCGCGGAGTCGACCGAGAACCTGCTCAACGAGTCCCTGTGGGAGCTCGCCAACATCAACGAGGGGCGGATCGCCAACCCGGTCGAGTACATCGAGATGCGCCGCAAGGTGGGCGGCGCTCCGTGGTCGGCGGGGCTGGTGGAGTACGCCGCCGGTGCCGAGGTGCCCCGGTCGGTGGCCGGGTCGCGGCCGCTGCTGGTGCTGCGGGACGCGTTCGCCGACGCCGTCCACCTGCGCAACGACCTCTTCTCGTACCAGCGTGAGGTCGAGGACGAGGGCGAGAACAGCAACGGTGTGCTGGTGCTGGAGAGGTTCCTCGCCTGCTCGACGCAGGAGGCCGCGGAAGCCGTCAACGACCTGCTGACCTCCCGGCTGCAGCAGTTCGAGAACACGGCGCTCACCGAAGTGCCCGCGCTCTGCCTGGAGAAGGGGCTGGACGACGAGGAGCGCGCCGCCGTCGCCGCGTACACCAAGGGCCTTCAGGACTGGCAGTCCGGAGGTCACGAGTGGCACATGCGCTCCAGCCGGTACATGAACGAGGGCGTGCGGAGCGCGCGTCCGGCGCTGCCCGGGGTACTGGGCACCTCGGCGCTCGACATCCGGACGCTCTTCGGGCGTCCGGCCGCCGCGCGGCTGCGCACCCTCACCCATGTGCCGCACCAGCACGTCGGCCCTTCGCTGCTGCCCGACTTCGACCTGCCCTTCCCCCTCTCGCTCAACCCGCACCTGGACGACGCCCGCGCCGCGTCGCTGGCGTGGGCGGGGCGGATGGGCCTGCTGGACGACATCTGGGACGAGCAGTTGATGGCCGGCTTCGACCTGGCGCTCTGCGCGGCCGGGCTGGACCCGGACGCCACCCCCGAGGAACTGGAGCTCAGCGCGCAGTGGCTGACGTGGGGCACGTACGGCGACGACTACTACCCGCTCGTCTTCGGGCGGCCGCGCGACCTCGCCGGGGCGAAGGTGAGCACGGAGCGGTTCAAGGAGTGCATGCCGGTGGACGACCCGGCGGCCGGGGCGGCCGTCGCGGTGAGCCCCATGGAGCGGGCGCTCGCCGATCTGTGGGCGCGCACCACCGGGCCGATGGGCGCGGCGGCCCGGGCGTCCTTCCGCGGGGCGGTGGACCGCATGCTGGACAGCTGGATGTGGGAGCTGCACAACCAGGCCCAGCACCGGGTGCCCGACCCGGTGGACTACATCGAGATGCGGCGCCGGACCTTCGGCTCCGACATGACGATGAGCCTGGCGCGGCTGCGGCACGAGGACGGGCTCCCGGCGGAGCTGCTGCGGAGCGGCCCGGTGCGCAACCTGGAGAACGCCGCCCAGGACTACGCCACGATGCTCAACGACCTCTTCTCGTACCGCAAGGAGATCGAGGTCGAGGGCGAGGTGCACAACGGGGTGCTCGTCGTGCAGACGTTCTTCGACTGCGACTACCCGGCCGGCGTGGCGATCGTCGACGACCTGATGCGGGGGCGGCTGCGGCAGTTCCTGCACGTGAAGAAGAACGAACTGCCCGTGCTGGCCGAGCAGTTCGGGCTGGACGAGAGCGGGCGGGGCGCGCTCGACGCGTATGTGCGGGAGCTGGAGGACTGGCTCGCGGGCATCCTCCACTGGCACCGCAGCGTACGCCGCTACGGGGACGAGGACATCCGCTCGGGCGCCGGTACGCCGCGGCTGCGGGGCGCCGCTTCCGCCGCACCGCCCTCCGGTCCCGCGGCTCCCGTCCTGCCGGGCGGCCCGGTGGGCCTGGGCACCTCCGCGGCGCGGGTGGCGGGGATGTTCACCTCGTGAGGCGGTAGCGGGCGGCGGAGTGTCCGGGCCGGCCCGGGCGCTCCGTCCCGTCTGCGGCGCCCTCGGCGCCCGGGGCTCAGGAGGGGCGCAGGCCGCGGAGCTGGTCCAGTTCGCGGCGCTCGCGCTTGGTGGGGCGGCCGGTGCCGCGGTCCCGGACGCCGGCCAGCGCGACGTGCTCGCGCGGCGGCGGGGGCGGGCTGTTGTCGGCGTACGCCTCGGCGGCGACGGGCGCGCCGACCCGCTTGGCGATCACCCGCTTGACCTCGACGATCCGCTCGCGGCCCGCGTGGAACAGCCGCACCTCATCGCCCGGCTTCACGGCCTGGGCGGGCTTCACGCGCTCGCCGTTGACGCGGACGTGCCCGGCCCGGCAGGCGGCCGCGGCCTGCGAGCGGGTCTTGGTGAGGCGTACCGCCCAGATCCAGCTGTCGACGCGCACGGTCCCCTGTGCGCCGCCCTTGCCCTCGTCCGTCGCCATGGGCTCAGCCCTGCTGGAAGAGTTCCGCAGGCAGGGGCTTGAGCAGCGCGTACAGGTCGTCGGTGATCGGACGGTCCCAGCTGGCGATGGTGACCAGGACGTTGTCGCTGCGGTCGAACTGCACGCAGGAGATCCGGCTCTCGGACAGCTTGAGGCGGCGCACGATCAGGAGGTTGTCCCCCTGCATGACGGGTACGTCCTCGGTCTCGACGACCTCGACCGGCTCGTCGTTCTCCAGCGCGGCGAGCAGCTGCGCGACCTCGAAGGGCACCTGCCCCTCGGCCAGCTCACGCGCCGGGGATCCCTCCGGCAGGTTGCCGATGATCATCGCGGGGCCGCGGCCGCCGAACAGGTCGTAGCGGAGGAACACGCCCTGGCAGCTGCCGTCGGGGGCGGGGAGCAGGCCGGCGCCGAGATTGCCGGGCCAGTCGCCCGGGTCCATGGCCAGGACATCGAAGTCCGGGCCCGCGGGTGTGGCGGCGCTGCGGCGACGGAGGAAGGACATGCCGCCATGGTACGTGCCCGCGCGCCCGGAACGGCGGCCGCCCCCTCGGCGAAGTCGCCCGCGACCGGTGCCTCCGGGGGCGGTTCGGCGCCGGCGGTTCACCGCATCGGGGGATGCGTCCCGGATGCCTGCGCGGGCCCCGCTCCGGCCCCGGTGACGCCCGTCCGGAGCACGGTGGTGCTCGCCGGGGCGGGCGCGGGCGCGGCGCCCGCCGGCCATGCCCCGGCTGGGCACCGGACCGTGCCGGGCCGGGCCCGGCCGGCCGGCCGGCTCAGGCGGTGTGCTCGGCGAGCCGGCGGAGCACGGCGAGGGCCTCCTCGGCGCGCTCGCGCTCCACGAAGAGGTGGTCGTGGTGGTAGCCCGCGACGACGTTGCAGCTCAGGCCCGCCTCGGCGAGTGCGCCCGCGACCGCCGCGGTCAGTCCGACGGCGTCGAGCGCCGAGTGCACGCGCAGGGTGATCCAGCCGGCCACGTAGTCGTACGGGAGCGAGGCGGCGTCCGCCTCCGCCTCCCGCAGGACGAGGGTGAGTCCCTCGGACTCGGCAACGGTGACGACGGGGTGCAGGCCGGGCGGGACGTCCCGTCCGTCGACCGTGCAGAAGACGTAGCGGCCGGGGTCGAGCTCGGGCCGCATGCCGGACACGAGCCGGGTCAGATCACGCTCTCCACTCATGATCGCCACCTTAGGCCGGACCCCGGCGGCGTTCATGGACGTCCCGTGTCCGGTTCGGCCCGGCCGCGTACAGGCGGTGCCGGCCCCGCGGGGCGCGGCGGGCCCGAGGTGGCGGGGCCCGCCGGCCCGGCGAGGTCCGGAAGACACGTCCTAGGTGAGGTCGAACTCGCCTTCCCGGGCGTTCACGACGAAGGCGCGCCACTCGGCGGGGGTGAAGATCAGCGACGGACTCTCCGGACGCGTGGCGTTGCGCATGGCGATGAAACCCTCGACGAACGCGATCTGCACATCACCCGCCCCTTGGCTGCCGGACCGCCAGTCCGCGTTGCTGAGGTCGAGGTCCGGCTTGTTCCAGCCCGCGAGCTGCTGCCGGTGCTGCTGAGCGGTGATGCTGTCGGCCACGTGCCTGCTCCTCCCGGTCGTCGTCCGCGCTCAGACTAGTCATCGCGGCCGGTCCCGGACAGGCCGCGTCGGCGGTCTCCTCACGTCCGGGGCGGCTCTGCGCCGACGAGCCACATGGAGAAGAACTGCGCGCCGCCGCCGTAGGCGTGTCCCAGGGCCCGGCGGGCTCCGGGCACCTGGTGCCCGCCCGCCCGCCCCCGTACCTGGAGGGCCGCCTCGGCGAAGCGGATCATGCCGGAGGCGCCGATGGGGTTGGTGGAGAGCACGCCCCCCGACGGGTTCACGGGGAGGTCCCCGTCGAGTTCGGTGACGCCCGCCTCGGTGAGCTTCCAGCCCTCGCCCTCGTCGGCGAAGCCGAGGTTCTCCAGCCACATCGGCTCGTACCAGGAGAACGGCACGTACAGCTCGACGGCGTCGATGTCGCGGCGCGGGTCGCCGATCCCGGCCTGCCGGTAGACCTCGGCCGCGCAGTCCTTGCCCGCCCTCGGGGAGACGAAGTCCTTGCCGGCGAACATGGTCGGTTCGCTGCGCATCGCGCCGCCGTGGACCCAGGCGGGCGGGTGCGGTGAACGGGCCGCGCCCGCGCGGCCGGTGAGGACCATGGCGCAGGCGCCGTCGGAGGAGGGGCAGGTCTCCGAGTACCGGATGGGGTCCCAGAGCATCGGGGACGCCTGGACCTTCTCCAGGGTGATGTCGTGTTCGTGGAGGTGTGCGTACGGATTCCTCAGGGCGTTGCGGCGGTCCTTGTACGCGACCAGGGAGCCGATGGTGGCGGGCGCGCCGGTGCGGCGGATGTAGGCCCGTACGTGCGGGGCGAAGAAGCCGCCCGCGCCGGCCAGCAGCGGCTGCTGGAAGGGCACGGGGAGCGACAGGCCCCACATGGCGTTGGACTCGGACTGTTTCTCGAACGCCACGGTGAGGACGGTGGAGTGGACGCGCGCCGCGACGAGGTGGGCGGCGACGAGGGCGGTGGAGCCGCCGACGGAGCCCGCGGTGTGGACGCGGAGCACCGGCTTGCCGACCGCGCCGAGGGCGTCCGCGAGGTACAGCTCGGGCATCATGACGCCCTCGAAGAAGTCGGGCGCCTTGCCGATGACGACGGCGTCGACGTCCGCCCAGGTCAGTTCGGCGTCCGCGAGGGCGCGGCGGGCCGCTTCGCGGACGAGTCCGGCGATCGACACGTCACGGCGGGCGGCGACGTGCCGGGTCTGGCCGATGCCGGTGACGGCCACGGGCTCCTTGCTCACGGGGCGTCTCCTTCCAGGACGGCGACCAGGTTCTGCTGGAGGCAGGGGCCGGAGGTGGCGTGGGCGAGGGCGCGGCCGGAGGTGCCGCGGTGGATGCGGGCGGCGGCCTCGCCGAGGCGGACGAGGCCCGCGGCCATGACGGGGTTGGCGGCGAGCGCGCCGCCCGAGGGGTTGACGTCGACGGTGTCGTCGAGGCGCAGCGCCTTGCGCAGGATCACCTCCTGCGAGGTGAAGGGCGCGTGCAGCTCGGCGGTGTCGACGGGTCGTTCGAAGGCACCGGCGTGCCGGGCGGCGAGGCGGGTGGAGGGCGAGTCGGTGAGGTCGCGCACGCCCGGGGCGTGCGGTTCGATGCGGTGGTCGATGCCGCGGATCCAGGCCGGGCGTTCGCACAGGTCGCGCGCCGTGTCACCGGCGGCGAGGATCACGGCGGCGGCGCCGTCGCCGATGGGCGGGCAGTCGCCGGTGCGCAGCGGGCGGACGACGTACTCGCCGTGCGGGCGGGGGCCGGGGAGCTGGGCGTGCGGGTTGTGGTCGGCCGCCGCGGCGCGGTTGCGGTAGGCGACGGCGGCCAGCGCGGCTTCGTCGGTCTCGCCGGCGTCGATCAGGGCCTGTGCCTGGAGGGCGGCGAGGGAGACGGAGTCGGGCCACAGGGGGGCCAGGTAGTAGGGGTCGAGCTGGCGGCTGAGCACGTCCCTGAGGGGGCCGGGCGACGATGTGCCGTACGCGTACACCAGGGCGGTGTCGGCCTCGCCGGTGAGCAGGGTGACCCACGCCTCGTACAGCGCCCAGGCGCCGTCCGTCTCGACGTGCGACTCGGCGATGGGCGGCCAGGCGCCGACGCCGTCCAGGGCCATGGTGAAGGAGAAGGCGCGGCCCGCGAGGTAGTCGGAGGAGCCGGAGCAGGTGAAGCCGATGTCGCGGGTCCTCAGGCCGGTTTGGTCCAGCACGTCGTGGAGGACCGGCAGGAGCATCTCGGTCTCGGAGAGGCCGTCGGCGCGCCGCCGGTGGTCGGTCTGGGCGAAGGCGACGATGGCGACCTCGCGCGTCACAGCAACTCCTTGTAGGTGTCGTAGGCGGCGTCGGGCTCGCCGGTGGGCCGGTAGTGATCGGGGTAGCGGCTGCCGTCGGTCCAGACCGGTTCGACGCGCAGGCCCATGCGGACCTGGTCGTACGGGATGCCGGCGATCCGGCCGTGCAGGGCGAGGCCGGCGCCGTCGAGGGCGATGTGGGCGTAGACGTACGGGACCTCGATGTCGAGGTTGCGCGCCTTGATGTTGACGATGCAGTAGGTGGTGACGGTGCCGCGCGGGCCGACCTCGACCTGCTCGGTGGTGGCGACACCGCAGGTGGGGCAGGCGCCGCGGGGCGGGACGTAGACCTTGCGGCAGGAGGGGCAGCGTTCGCCGACGGTGCGGCGGTCGGCGAGTGCGCGGAGGTAGGCGGTCTGGGCGCGGCCGGGCGTGCAGGTGTAGTCGAGGCGGGCGGGGGCGACGATGCGGGTGACGGGGTCGGCGAACCGCCCGTCGTGCTCCCGCGGCCCGGGCGGCGTCGCCGGTTCGCCGTCGTACGGCTCGAAGCAGGCGATGTCGGTGATGGCTCCGGTGCGCCGCCGCGCCCAGCGGACGCGGACCCGCAGGCCGGTGCGTACGGAGTCGGGGCCGCCGGGTGCGTCGAGGGCGTGCAGGAGGGCGCTGTCGGCGCCGTCGAGCCGGACGAGGACCCAGGCGAAGGGCCGGTCGAGGGGCTGGCCGCGGCGGGGGGCCGGGTTCCAGGCCCAGGTGGTGACGGTCCCGGTGGTGCCGACCTCGACGAGGTCGCGGATCTCGTCGGCGGTGCGGGGGTCGTACTCGACGGGCGGGACGAGGACCGTGCCGTCCGCGGTGCGCACGCCGAGGACGGTGCGCTCGCGCAGCCCGGTGAGGAAGGCGGACTGGACGGGGCCGAGGGACCGGGTGAACGGGAACTCCACCACCAGGGGTGCGCTGAGGGGCTGGGGCGCGGGGGTGGTCGCCATGGACGGAACTCCAATCTCCGCGCCGGGGGTGCGGTCGGCCGGAGCGACGCGGTCGCGCCGGGGACGCGCGGGGCGCCGGCGGCTCGGGGCTGGTGGGGGGTGCGGAGGGGCGGGTCAGGCGCGCCGGAAGACGGGGGCGCGTTTCTCGGCGAAGGCGCGGGCGCCCTCCTTGGCATCGGCGGTGCCGAAGACGGGCCATCCGCGTTCGAGTTCCGCGGCCAGGGCGTCGGTTTCGGACAGCCCGGCCGTCCCGTACACCGATGCCTTGACCGCCTCCACGGCGAGCGGGCCGCAGGCGTTGATCCGTTCGGCGATGGCGAGTGCCGTGTCGAGCGCGGTGCCGTCCGGGACGACGTGGCCGATCAGCCCGATGCGGGCGGCCTCCTGGGCGCCGTAGGGGCGGCCGGTGAGCAGCATCTCCAGAGCGTGGGTGTGCGGGATCTGGCGCGGGAGGCGGACCGTGGAGCCGCCGATCGGGAAGAGGCCCCGGCGGACCTCGAAGAGCCCGAAGGTGGCGGACTCGGCGGCGACCCGGATGTCCGTGCCCTGGAGGATCTCCGTACCGCCGGCCACGCACGGGCCCTCGACGGCGGCGATGACCGGCTTGCGCGGCCGGTGGTGGCGGAGCATGGCCTTCCAGTGGAGGTCGGGGTCGGCGGCCAGGCGGTCCCGGTAGCGCTGGCCTGCCATCTCCCCGCCGGCCAGGGCCTTGAGGTCCATGCCGGCGCAGAAGCAGCCGCCCGCGCCGGTGAGCACCACGGAGCGGATGTCGTCGTCCTCGTCCGCCTCGGTCCAGCCGTCGTGGAGCCCGACGAGCATCGGCAGCGTGAGCGCGTTCTTCGCCTCGGGCCGGTTCAGGGTGAGTACGAGTGTGGCGCCCGCCCGCCGCACGGTGAGGTGTTCCGTGGCCATGACCGTCCTCCCGTCTCAGATGGAACAGGTTGCAGGAGGCGGGAACGCAGTTCAAGAGTTTTTCTGACACTCAGTCAGATTCTTCGGCCGGCCGTCTTCCCCCTTGTGCGCCCCGGCGCTCTAATGACCGCCGTGCCCGGCGCGGCGCCCGGTGTGGAGGAGGAGCGGTGGAGTACAACCTTGCCGACCTGTTCGAGTCGGTCGTGGACGTGGTCCCGGACCGCGAGGCGCTGGTGTACCTCGACCATCCGGGGACGGGGGCCGAGCGGCGGCTGACGTACGCGCGGCTCGACGCCGCGGCCAACCGCATCGGGCACCACCTGCTGGACGCGGGGCTGCGGCGCGGCGACCACGTGGGGCTGCACCTCTACAACGGCGTCGAATACCTCCAGACCGTGCTGGGGTGCCTGAAGGCGCGGCTCGTCCCGGTGAACGTCAACTACCGGTACGTCGAGGAGGAGCTGGTCCACCTCTACCGGGACGCGGATCTGGCGGGGCTGGTCTTCGACGCGGAGTTCACGCGGCGGGTCGCGGCCGCGGCTCCCGGGGCGGAGCGGCTGCGGCACCTGGTGCGGGTGGGGACCCCGCCCCCGGGCGCACCGGAGCTCGGTTGCGTTCCGTTCGCGCGGGCGGAGGCCGGCGGTTCCCCGGAGCGGGGCTTCGCGGCGCGCTCGGGCGACGACCTGTTCATCATCTACACCGGCGGCACCACCGGAATGCCGAAGGGAGTGATGTGGCGGCAGGAGGACCTGTTCTTCTCCGGGCTCGGCGGCGGAGCCCCGACCGGTGAGCCGGTCGGGCGGCCGGAGGAGCTGGCCGAGCGGGTCGCGGCGGGCGGCGCCGGGATCACCTTCTTCCCCACTCCCCCGCTGATGCACGGCACGTCCACGCTCACCGCGTTCATCGGCTTCGGCTTCGGCCAGCGGGTGGTGCTGCACCGCAGGTTCGTGCCCGAGGAGGTCCTGCGGACCATCGAGCGGGAGAGGGTCACCAGCGTGTCGCTGGTCGGCGACGCGATGCTGCGGCCGCTGATCGACGCCCTCGGCGGGCCGCTGAAGGGGGTCGACCTGTCGTCACTCTTCAGCGTGTCGTCGTCGGGCGCGATCCTGTCGGAGACGGTCCGCGCACAGTTCCTCGCGCTGGTGCCGCACGTGATGCTGCTCAACAACTTCGGCTCGTCGGAGTCGGGCTTCAACGGCACGGCGACGGACGACGCGGGTGCGGGCCGGGGCTTCCGGCTCCGGGTCAACAGCCGTACTCAGGTCGTCGATCCGGCGACGCACCTGCCGGTGCGGCCGGGCGAGCCGGGCCGCATCGCGCAGCGCGGCCACGTCCCGGTCGGCTACTACAACGACCCGGCCAAGACGGCCGAGACCTTCTTCCGGCGCGGCGGCGAGCGGTGGGTCCTGCTCGGCGACATGGCGACCGTGGACGAGGAGGGCATCGTCACCGTCCTCGGGCGCGGCTCGCAGTGCATCAACACCGGCGGCGAGAAGGTGTATCCGGAGGAGGTCGAGCAGGCGCTGAAGTCCCACCCGGACGTGTACGACGCGCTCGTCGCCGGCGTCCCGGACCCGCGGTGGGGCAACCACGTGGCCGCGGTGGTGGAGCTGCGCCCGGACGCGGCGTCACGGCCCACGCTCGACGACATCCAGCGCCACTGCCGCACCCGGCTGGCCGGCTACAAGGTGCCCCGGCAGCTGGTGCTCACCGACCGGATCCAGCGCTCACCGAGCGGCAAGGCGGACTACCGGTGGGCGCGCGCGGTGGCGTCGGCGGACGCGCGGACGGACGCCGGCGAGTGCGGGCCGGTGTCGGCCGGCTCGGGCGAGTGAGGGACGCGTGGTCCGCCTCGGGCGGCGGAGCGCGGGTCATGCCTCTTGCCATCGGGCGCCCGGATTGGATTACTGATCCCCGGCAGTGATCGACCGAATGATCGGTCGATCGTCCGGACGGATCCAGGACGGGAGTACGGCGCATGACGGACCTGCTCGACACCGGTGGGGGTTCCCCCGCCGGAAGCTGGGAGGGGCTCGGCCGCGCCGGGCTGGAGGCGCTGCAGCTGGAGCGGCTGCGGGCCACGCTGCACCACGCGTACGAGAACGTCGACTTCTACCGGCGCGCCTTCGACGCGGCGGGGGTCCGGCCGGAGGAGTGCCGGAGCCTCGCCGACCTGGCGCGGTTCCCGTTCACCACGAAGGCGGACCTGCGGGAGACGTACCCCTTCGGCATGTTCGCGGTGGACCGGTCGCGAGTGCGGCGGATCCACGCGTCCAGCGGGACGACCGGCCGGCCGACCGTCGTCGGGTACACCGACCGGGATCTGGACACCTGGGCGGAGGTGGTGGCGCGGTCCATCCGGGCCGCGGGCGGGCGGCCGGGCCAGATGGTGCACGTGGCGTACGGGTACGGGCTGTTCACCGGCGGGCTCGGGGCGCACTGCGGCGCCGAGCGCCTCGGCTGCACGGTGGTGCCCGCCTCCGGCGGCATGACCTCCCGGCAGGTGCAGCTGATCCGGGACTTCCGGCCCGAGATCATCATGGTGACGCCGTCGTACATGCTCACGCTGCTGGACGAGTTCGAGCGGCAGGGGATCGATCCGCGCTCCACCTCCCTGCGGGTGGGCATCTTCGGGGCCGAGCCGTGGACGGAGGAGATGCGGCGCGAGATCGAGGAGCGGTGCGCCATCGACGCGGTCGACATATACGGCCTGTCGGAGGTGATCGGGCCGGGTGTCGCGCAGGAGTGCGTGGCGACCAAGGACGGGCTGCACATCTGGGAGGACCACTTCTACCCGGAGGTGGTGGACCCCTTCACGGGCGAGGTCCTCCCGGACGGCGAGCGGGGCGAGCTGGTGTTCACCTCCCTCACCAAGGAGGCGATGCCCGTCATCCGCTACCGCACGCGGGACCTCACCCGGCTGCTGCCGGGGACGGCCTGGGAGTTCCGGCGGATGGAGAAGGTGACGGGCCGCAGTGACGACATGGTCATCCTGCGGGGCGTGAACCTGTTCCCCACCCAGATCGAGGAGATCGTGCTGCGTACGCCGGGACTCGCCCCGCACTTCCAGCTCAGGCTCACCAAGGAGGGGCGCCTCGACGCGCTGACCGTGCGCGCCGAGGCCCGGGCCGGCGCGACGCCGGCGGCGCGGGAGGACGCCGCGCGGGCGGTGGCGGCGGCCGTGAAGGACGGGATCGGGGTTTCGGTGGCGGTGGAGGTGGTCGACCCCGGGACGCTGGAGCGGTCGGTGGGGAAGATCAAGAGGATCGTCGACCTGCGCGCGGGGTGACGGGCGGGACGGCGCCGGCCACGGTCGGCGCCTCCCGCGCTCGGGGGGCGCGCCGTGCGGGTCGGGGCGTCACTCCGCGGCCGGGCCGCGCCGGCGGAAGCGGTGCCACCAGTGGTGGCGCCGGGGGTGGACGTAGCGGCCGAGGCGTCGTCCGAGGAGGAGGTAGCCCAGCAGGGCGCCGGTGCAGTTGAGGAGGACGTCGTCGATGTCGAAGGCACGTCCGGTCACCAGCGCGCCCTGCGTCAGCTCGACCAGCACCATCACCAGGGCGGTGAGCACGACCACCCGTACGAGCCCCCGGGCCCGGGGGAACACCACGGGCAGCAGCAGGCCGAACGGCACGCCGAGGACGATGTTGCCACCCAGTTGCTTGACCGTGTCGCGGAACGCGGGCTGCGACAGGTAGTCACGGATGGAGTCGCCGGGGCGCAGATTGCTGTGCGTGAGGGGCTCGGAGGCGGCCGACGGCTCCAGCGTGAGCCGCGCGAGCACCACCGCGAACGCCACCATCCCGGCGAAGGCCAGCACCACCGCCAGCGCCCGGGCCGCGGGCGACCACCGCGGCGCCCCCTCCTCGGCGCGGGTCTCCGCGCCCTTCTCGGTCGTGCCGTGCCGGATCGTGCGCCGCATCCCCACTCCCGTGGCGGTCGATTGTCGGGTACATCTCCCGTTACCCCCGGTCCTCGCCGGCATGCGACCGGTACCGGCCAGGCCGGCGGATGCCGGACGGGCTTCTGGCAGTCGCAGCAGACCATTCGCGGCCGCTGACACGGCGGCGGCCTGCCCGGCCGTGCTGCCGGAGGACCCCCGGGCGTGCGAGGCGATCGCCCGGTGGGACCGCAGGACCGACACGGCCAGCCGGGGCGCGCTGCTCTTCGACCGCTTCCGGCGCCGGCTGATGGCGGCCGTGCCGGCGTCGCGGCTGTGGAAGGTGCCGTTCTCGGCGTCCGACCCGGTCGGCACGCCGCACACCCTCGACACCTCCTCCCCCGCCTTCGCCGGGGCCCTGCGGGGCGCGGCCGGCGGGCTGCGGGCGGCGGGGATCGCACTGGACACGCCGCTGGGCGGGCACCAGTTCGTGGTGCGGGGCGGTCACCGCATCCCGGTGCACGGCGGTACGGAGTCGCTCGGGGTGTGGAACAAGGCCGAGGCCGTGTGGAACGCGGCGGGCGGCGGCTACACGGAGGTGGCGCACGGCACGAGCCATGTGCAGGCGGTGGGCTGGGACGGCAGCCGCTGCCCGGTGGCGCGGACCCTGCCGGCGTACTCCCAGTCCTCCGATCCCGGCTCGCCGCACGCCGCGGACCAGACGGAGCTGTTCTGGGCCGAGCGGTGGGTGCGGGCCCGCTTCTGCGAGAAGGACATCCTGGCCGATCCGCGGCTCCGGGTGGTCCGGGTCAGGGGCTGACCGAGAGGAAGACGAAGGCGGCGAACAACACCAGGTGGACGCCGCCCTGGAGCAGGGTGGCCCGTCCGGGCACCACGGTCAGGGCGCTCACCACGGCCGTGAGCGCGAACAGCACCAGATGGAGCGCGCCCAGGCCGAGCACCAGAGGACCGGGCAGCCACAGGGAGGCCAGCGCGATCGCCGGCACGGTCAGGCCGATGCTGGCGATCGCGGAGCCGTAGGCCAGGTTGAGGCTGGTCTGGACGCGGCCGCGGCTCGCGGCGCGCACGGCGGCCAGGGTCTCCGGCAGCAGGACCATCAGGGCGATCACGACGCCGACGACGGCGTGGGGCAGACCCGCCGACTCGACGCCGTCCTCGATGGCCGGCGAGACGAGCTTGGCGTTGCCGACGACGGCGACGAGCGCCACGAGCAGCAGGCCCAGGCCCCACCAGGTGTCCCGCACGGTGGGCGGCGGGGCGTGCCCGTCGCCGCCGGCCGGGTCGCCCTCGCGGACGACGGGAAGGAAGGACTCGCGGTGGCGGATGGTCTGGACGGTGACGAAGATCCCGTACAGGCAGAGCGAGGCGACGGCGGCGAAGGCGAGCTGGGCCCCGGTGAACTGCGGGCCGGGCCTGCTGGTGGTGAAGGTCGGCAGCACCAGGGTCATCGCGGCGAGGGTCGTCACGGTGGCGAGCGCGCCGCCGGAGCCCTCGGCGTTGAAGACGGCGACGCGGCGACGCACCGCGGCGACGAGGACGGACAGGCCGACGACACCGTTGCAGGTGATCATCACGGCGGCGAAGACGGTGTCACGGGCGTACGTGGACGCCTTGTCGCCACCGCCGGCCATCAGCATGACGATGAGGCCGACCTCGATGACGGTCACGGCGACGGCGAGGACCAGTGAGCCGAACGGCTCGCCGATGCGGTGAGCGACGACCTCGGCGTGGTGCACGGCGGACAGGACGGAGCCGATCAGGCACAGTCCGACGACCGCGACGACCGGGCCGGGCAGTGCGCGCCCCCAGCCCGCGGCGAGGACGACCACGGCGACGGGCGGGACCCAGGTGGTCCACTGCCGGGTGAGCCGCGCGTCGCGCCGCGCCGTCCCCGGGCCCTCCGTACCGGGGCCGGGGCCGGGGTCCGTGCCGGTGCTCATGCGCCCACGCTCCCAGAGCGGCCGCCGCACCGCGCGGTGTGGTCACCGGAACGGGTGCGGCGGCGCGCCGGGCGGTGCGGCCCGGCGCAGCGGGAGGGGTCCGGCGAGGATGTCGTACGGCGGAGAGGGCCGGGCGGTGCGGCCCGGCGCAGCGGGAGGGGTCCGGCGAGGATGTCGTACGGCGGAGAGGGCCGGGTGCGCCGGACCGGCGCGGCAACGCGGTCAGACGGGGCGCCGCCGGCCCTGCCAGTACGGGTCGCGCAGGCGCCGCTTGTACAGCTTGCCGTTGGGGTCCCGCGGCATCGAGGCGATGAAGTCGACGCTCTTGGGGCGCTTGTAGCCGGCGAGGCGTTCGGCGCAGTGGGCGAGGATGCCGGAGGCCAGGGCGGCGTCGGGGGCGTGGCCTGCTGCGGGTTCGACGACCGCCTTGACCTCCTCGCCCCAGTCGGGGTGCGGGATGCCGAAGGCGGCGGCGTCGGCGACGGCCGGGTGGGTGAGCAGGACGGCTTCGATCTCGGCGGGGTAGATGTTGACGCCACCGGAGATGACCAGGTCCGTCCTGCGGTCGCGGAGGAAGAGGTAGCCGTCCTCGTCGAGGTGGCCGAGGTCGCCGACGGTGAAGAAGTCGCCGATGCGGTTCCCGCGGGTCTTGGCCTCGTCCTTGTGGTAGCTGAAGCCGCCGGTGGTCATCCTCATGTAGACGGTGCCGAGCTCACCGGGCGGGAGCGGCCGGCCGTCGTCGTCGAGGACGGCGAGCTCGCTGATGGGCCACGCCCTGCCGACCGTGCCCGGCTTCCTGAGCCAGTCCTCGGCCGTGGCGAAGGCACCGCCGCCCTCGCTGGCCGCGTAGTACTCCTCGACGCACGTCCCCCACCACTCGATCATCGCCCGCTTGACGTGGCGGGGGCAGGGGGCCGCGCCGTGGAGGGCGTGGCGCAGGGAGGAGACGTCGTAGCGGGCCCTGACCTCCTCCGGCAGGGCGAGGAGGCGGTGGAACTGGGTGGGGACCATGTGGGTGTGGGTGCACTTGTGGGTGTCGATGAGGCGGAGCATCTCCTCGGGTGCCCACGTGTCCATCACGACGAGGGGGTGCCCGATGTGCAGGGCGGCGCCCGCGAACTGGAGCACCGCCGTGTGGTAGAGCGGTGAGCAGACCAGGTGGACGTTGCCGTCGAACGGCTTGATGCCGAAGATGCCGAGGAACCCGCCGAGGTGCGCCTCCTCCGGGGGCTTGCCGGGCAGCGGGCGGCGGATGCCGCGCGGGCGCCCCGTGGTGCCTGAGGTGTAGTTCATCACCCATCCGAGGGTGCGGCCGCGGGGCGGTGCGTCCGGCAGCCCGTCGGTGAGTTCGTGGTACGGGCGGAAGGAGGCGACCGGGCCGCCGACGGCGTAGCGGTGGGCCGGAGGGAGCTCCGCCTCCTCGGCGGCGGCCCGGGCGGCGTCGCCGTACCGCTCGTGGGCGATGAGGACCTTGGCGCCGGAGTCGGCGACGATCCAGGCGATCTCGGGTCCGAGGAGGTGGTGGTTGACGGGGACCAGGTAGAAGCCGGCCTGGGAGGCGGCGAGGTACGCGGTGAGGAACGCGGGGCCGTTGGGGAGGACGACGGCGAAGGCGTCGCCCGTCTCCATGCCGGCCGCGCGCAGGCCGTGGACCAGCCGGTTGGCGGCGGCGTGGAGGCGCCCGGCGGTCCACCGCTCCCCGTCGGGCGCGTACAGGACCGTACGGCCGGGGTCGGCGGCGGCCTGCGCCCAGAAGCCGTGCGGGGCCTGCTGAGGGGTGGTCATGTCCGGCTCCTCTGCGCGATGCGGTTGATCCGGCCGACGGCTCGCTCGAAGCCGCGGGTCAGGTCGTCGACGACCTCCTGGACGCTGCGTTCGCTGGTCATCCGGCCGACGATCTGGCCCACCGGGGTGCCCAGCAGCGGTTCGACCTCGTACTTCTGGATGCGTGAGACCGCCTCGGCGACGAGGAGGCCCTGCAGGGGCATGGGGAGGGCGCCGGGGCCGTCCGGGGCGTCCCAGGCGTCGGTCCACGCGGTGCGCAGCTGACGTGCGGGCTTGCCGGTCAATGCGCGGGAGCGGACCGTGTCGCCGGAGCCGGCGGCGAGCAGCTTGGCGGTGAGCGCCGGTGCGTGGAGGTCGGCCTCGGTGGTGGTGAGCCAGATCGAGCCGAGCCAGACGCCCTGGGCGCCGAGGGCGAGTCCGGCGGCGATCTGGGCGCCGCTGCCGATCCCGCCGGCCGCGAGGACCGGCAGGGGGCCGACGGCGTCGACGACCTCGGGGACGAGGACCATGGTGGCGATCTCGCCGGTGTGGCCGCCGGCCTCGTACCCCTGGGCGACGACGATGTCGATGCCCGCGTCGGCGTGGCGGCGGGCGTGGGCCGCGCTGCCCGCGAGGGCGGCGACGGGGATGCCGAGGTCGTGGGCGCGGCGGACGACGTCGGGGGGCGGTGAACCGAGTGCGCCGGCCAGGAGCTTGACGGGGTAGTCGAAGGCGACGTCGAGCTGGCTGCGGGCGACCTGTTCCATCCAGCCGGTGATGCGCCAGCCGGACGGCTCCCCGTCGGCGAGCTCCGGGACGCCGTGCCGGGCGAGGGTGTCCCGGACGAAGCGCCGGTGGCCCTCGGGGATCATCGCCTCGACGTCGGCCTCCGTGAGCGTCCCGTCGCCCGGGGCTCCCACCGTCCTGGCGGGCATGACGACGTCGAGGCCGTACGGCAGGCCGTCGGTGTGGTCCTGCATCCAGTCGAGGTCGCGGGCGAGGTCGCCGGGATCGGTGTAGCGGACCGCACCGAGGACTCCGAAGCCGCCCGCCCGCGTGAGGGCGGCGGCCACCGCGGGAAAGGGGGTGAAGCCGAAGATGGCGTGCTCGGCACCCAGTTCCTTGCTCAGCTCCGTCTCCATGGCGGCAGGATGCCGCAGCCGGGCCGGGACCGGAAGAGAGTTTCTGATGCATCGTCAGTTTCCGGTCCGCCGCGGGAGCCGCCGTCCCGGGCCCCGCGCATCCGGCGAGGACGGCGACGCCGTCTTGACGGCCAGGGCGCCCGGTAAGAAAGTTTCACGTGTTGCGGGCGCGCCCGAAGCTTCCTTTCAGGGAGGGTGAGGATGACGGAGGGGATGAGCCGGCGCCGGTTCGGCGGCGGAGTCCTGGCCCTGGGAGGTGCGCTGGTGATCGGTTCGATTCCGGGGGCCGCCGCGGCGGATGCCGGCGGTGCCGGGTCCGGACGGGGCGCCGAGGGCCCCCGAGGGGGCGACCGGTCCGGCGCGCGGGGCGGGCGGCCGACGCTGCGGCTGGGCTCCGCGGAGCGCGCGGGGCTGCTGCCCGCGTACCTGGACCGGCTGGTGGCCGACGCCGAGCGGTTCCTCGACCCCTCCCCCAAGCACCCGTGGTACGCGGGCGCGGTGGTGCTCGCCGGGCGCGGTGGCACGGTGGCGCTGCACCGGGCCATCGGGCACGCGGTGCGCTACGCGGCGTACGACGAGAAGACCGACACGGGCGTGGAGCTGCCGGCGGAGCGCCGGATCGCGATGGCGGAGGACACGGTCTTCGACCTGGCGTCGGTGTCGAAGCTCTTCACGGCCGTGCTGGCGGTGCAGCAGATCGAGCGGGGCGCGCTGGAGCTGGAGGCGAAGGTCACCGCGTACCTGCCGGACTTCGGGGGCGGGGGCAAGCAGGACATCACGGTGCGTCAGCTGCTCACGCACACCTCGGGCCTGCGCGCCTGGCTCCCGCTGTACCGGGAGCCGACGCGGGAGGGGAAGCTGCGGCTGCTGTGGGACGAGGTGCCTGCGAACCCGCCCGGGAGCACGTACCTGTACTCGGACCTCAATCTCATCACGCTGCAACTGATCCTGGAGGAAATCACCGATCGCGGGTTGGATGCACTGCTCCGGAACGAGATCACCGCTCCGCTCGGGATGCACCGCACTCGCTTCAACCCGCCGCTCGCCTGGAAGCCCCTGATCGCCGCGACCGAGGACGCCCGGGCGCCCTGGTCCGGGCTGGAGCGCGGCCTGGTGTGGGGCGAGGTGCACGACGAGAACGCGTACAGCTTCGGCGGGGTGGCCGGGCACGCCGGCGTCTTCTCCTGCGCCTGGGACCTGGCCGTCCTCGCCCGTACGCTGCTGAACGGCGGCGTCTACGGCCACGCCCGCGTCCTGGAACCGAAGTCCGTGGAGCTGCTGTTCACGGACTTCAACACCGCGTTCCCGGGCGACGAGCACGGCCTCGGCTTCGAGCTGTACCAGCACTGGTACATGGGCGCGATGGCGACGCCGTACACCGCGGGCCACACCGGTTTCACCGGCACGAGCCTCGTCATCGACCCCACCACCGACTCCTTCCTCGTGCTCCTCGGCAACTCCGTCCACCCCGTCCGCAGTTGGCGCTCCGGTTCGGCACCGCGGGTGGCGGCGGCGAACCAGCTGGCACGCGCCGTCCCGGTGCGCCCGGTCCGGGGCCGCACCGCCTGGTACGCGGGCATGGCGTCGAGCACCTCGGCGACGCTCACGCTGCCCGGCCTCGGCCCGGTGACGGACGGCGCCCGGCTGCGCTGCGCAGTGTGGTGGGACACCGAGCCGGGCACCGACGCCCTGTTCCTGGAGGCGTCGGGGGTCGAGGCGCCCGGGGACACGGGGACGGCCTGGCGGCCGGTGCCGTTCACGACCGTGCGCCCCGGGAGCGGCGAGGAGCCCGTCCGGCACCCGGGCGGCGCGGTGACGGGCTGGTCGGGACGGGTCTGGCACCGGCTCGACGCGGACCTGTCGGCCTGGCACGGCTCCGCCGTGCGGCTGCGCTGGCGGTACGCGACCGACCGGCTGTACGTCGGGCGCGGAGTGTACGTCGACGCGCTGCGGGTGCACGACGGCCGGCGGCTGCTCTTCGACGACGCGCGCCCGTCGGACGCGGCGCGGATCGTGCCGGACGGCTGGACCGCATCCGCGGACTGAGGACCCCGACGGCAGGCCCCGACAAGGCCGACCGGCCACGTCACCGCGGAGAGCTCGGTCCCCGCCGCGGCCGCGGCCGTCCGCCCGGGAGGAACCCCCCGAAGCGCGGGAGGGGCCGCCCGTTAGGGTGAACGACCATGATCGCAGAGCCGTTTGGACGCTACCTGTCCCGCTTGGGCATCACCGACCCCGGCGAGCCGTCCGCCGAAGCGCTGTCCGCGCTGCAGCGGGCCCACCTCGAACGGGTCCCCTACGAGAACATCGGCATCCAGCTGGGCCGGCCACCGGGCATCGAACCGGAGCTGTCCGCACGCCGGATCGCCGCCGGGCAGGGCGGTTACTGCTTCCATCTGAACGGCGGCTTCGCCGCGCTGCTGGAGGCCCTGGGGTATGACGTGACGCTGCACCTCGGCGGGGTGCACCAGGTTCCGGAGGGCCGCGGAGCCAACGGCAACCACCTGGCGCTGACCGTGCGCGTCGGCGGCGAGGCGTGGTTCGTGGACGCGGGGCTCGGCGACGGGCCGCACGAGCCGCTGCCGCTGCGGGCGGGGACGTACCGGCAGGGCCCCTTCACGTACCGGATGGAGCCCTCCGCCACCGAGCCCGGCGGCTGGATGTTCCACAACGACCCGGGCAGTTCCTTCCCGGTCATGGAGTTCGCCGGGCGGCCCGCCACGATGGCCGACTTCGCCGACGAGCACGTGCGGCTGTCCACGGCACCGGACTCACCGTTCATGACGACGTTCGCGGCCCTGCGCCGGGACGCCGGCGGCGTGGACCTGCTGCGCGGCCGGATGCTCCAGCGCATCGACGCGGCGGGGCGCACCGAGCGGGTGCTGGACTCGGCGGACGAGTGGTACGCCGTCCTCGCCGACGGCTTCGGCCGCGACCTGGACGAGCTGGACGGGACGGACCGGACCGCGCTGTGGGAGCGGGTGACGCGGGCGCACGAGGCGTGGCTGGCGTCGGCCGGGGAGGCGGCGGCAGCAGGGTGAACCCGTGGCCCGGATGCGCGTCGCGCGCCCTGCGGCGAAACTGAAGGGCGGGGGATCGCTCGACCAGGAGGATGAACCCTATGTCCATGATGGACAAGCTCAAGCAGATGCTGAAGGGCCACGAGCAGCAGACGGGCAGGGCGGTCGACAAGGCGGGCGACGCCGTCGACGCCAGGACCCAGGGCAAGTACAGGCGCCAGGTCGACACGGCACAGAAGAAGCTGAGGGAACGGTACGGCCACGGCCCGGGCCAGGAACCGCCGCGGACTTGAGCCGCCGTCGCGGACACCCTCTGCACCCGCTTCCCACCCGCGCCCGGGCGATCCGCCCGGGCGCGGACGCATGACGTGGGCGCGAACGCGGGCGCGTGACGGGGCGCGTGGGCGGGCGCGGGCGGCGGGCGTGCGGGCTCGGCAGGGTGGGGAAGGGTGCGGCAGGGCGCGGGGCGCGACCCGGGTGGGGGCGCGGAGGCGTGGCGCGGCGTGGCGCCACCCGGCCGCACGACTCGGGGTGCGAGGTGCCGACGGCTGATCCACAGTCGAGTCGAGTCCCCGATTCGTCCCAACTCGAAGGAGACACCCATGCTTCGGCGCATCTCAGTGGTCCTGCTCGGTCTGCTCGCCCTCGGCTTCCTCGCCACCTCGCCCGCGGCGGCCGGCGGCAACGACGTCGAGGTCGGCTGGCTGCACGGCTCGCACGCCTCGACCAGCAACGTCGACGCCCACGACTTCCAGGCGGGCTTCATCGGCATCCACTGACGACTGCCTTCGCACGGTGGGCCGGCGCCGCGGGTGCGGCGCCCGCCCACCGGTGCGTACGCGGTGGGCCGGCCCGTACGCCCGCGGCCCGGTGGGCGGCGGTCAGCGCCCCAGTACCGCCATCGCCGCATTGTGGCCGGGGATGCCGCTGACCCCGCCGCCGCGGACCGCGCCCGCCCCGCACAACAGCACGTTGGGGTGGGCCGTCTCCACGCCCCAGCGGCCGGTGCTCTCCGTGGCGTACGGGAACGCCAGGTCGCGGTGGAAGATGTGGCCGCCCGGCAGCCTCAGGTCGCGCTCCAGGTCGAGCGGGGTCTTCGCCTCGATGCAGGGACGGCCGTCCGCGTCGACGGCGAGGCAGTCGGTGATCGGTTCCTCCAGGTGCTGGTCGAGTTCCGCGAGGGTGGACTTCAGCAGGGCGGCGCGGGTGGCGTCGTGGTCGTCGGCGAACAGCCGCGCCGGGGTGTGCAGGCCGAACAGGGTGAGGGTGTGGCAGCCGCGCGCGGCGAGGTCCGGTCCGAGGATCGACGGGTCGGTCAGGGAGTGGCAGTAGATCTCGGAGGGCGGGGCGCCGGGCAGCCGCCCGCTCGCCGCCTCCGCGTACGCCGCGGCGAGCTGTCCGTACCCCTCCGAGATGTGGAACGTGCCCGCGAAGGCGTCGCGCGGGTCGACGGAGCGGTCCCGCAGCCGGGGCAGCCGGGTGAGCAGCATGTTGACCTTGAGCTGGGCGCCCTCGGCGGGCTGCGCCGCGGGTTCGCCGAGCAGGGCGGCCAGCTGCTGCGGCGGGGCGCCGACCAGGACGTGCCGGGCGGCGACGCTGCCCTCGTGGTCCTCCGTGCGGTAGGTGATCTCGGCGGTACGCCCGTCGGTCGCGAGGCGGGTGGCCTCATGGCCGGTGGCGATCTCCGCGCCGGCCGCGCGGGCGGCGTCGGCGAGCGCGTCGGTGAGGGCGCCCATGCCGCCGACCGGCACGTTCCAGTCGCCGGTGCCGCCGCCGATCACGTGGTACAGGAAGCACCGGTTCTGGACGAGGGTGGGGTCGTGCGCGTCGGTGAAGGTGCCGATCAGGGCGTCGGTGAGTACCACGCCGCGGACGAGGTCGTCCCGGAAGGTCTCCTCGATCGCCACGCCGACGGGCTCCTCGAAGAGCATGCGCCACGCCTCCGCGTCCCCGATGCGGTCCCGCAGGGCGCCCCGGTCGGGCAGCGGCTCGGTGAGGGTGGGGAAGACGCGCTCGGCGACGTGCCGCGTCATCGCGTAGAACCGCTCCCAGGCCGCGTACTCGGCATCCGATCCGGTGAGCGCGGCGAACGACTCCCGGGTGCGGCCGGCTCCGACCAGCAGCCCGGCGGGACGGCCCCCGCGGAGGGTCGGGGTGTACGAGGAGACGGTGCGGGTACGGACGGCGAACCGCAGTCCCAGCTCACGGACGATCTTCGGCGGCAGCAGGGACACGAGGTAGGAGTAGCGGGACAGCCGGGCGTCGAGCCCGGCGAAGGGGCGGGTGGAGACGGCCGCGCCCCCGGTGACGGGAAGCCGCTCCAGGACGAGGACGGTGCGTCCGGCGCGGGCGAGGTAGGCGGCGGCGACCAGTCCGTTGTGGCCACCGCCGACGATGACGGCGTCGTACGAGCGCGATACGGTCATGGCCCTTCGTAACACGGCCCGGAAAGGCGGGGCCACACCCCTGCGCCCGGCGTTCCGGCAGGGTCTGCCTCTCCCCCGCCTCCCCATCCGTCCGGCGTCACCCGGCTCCCCGGGCGCCGACTTCACTGGGTTCCAACCGGCGCCGACTCAAGCCTCCCCTTCCGTCCGGCGTCACCCGGCTCCCCGGGCGCCCGGTGCGCCGTGCCTAGGGTGTGCGTTCCTGCCGCTGGGCGGCGACCCGCCGGTACAGTTCCACGGCCTCGGTGTGGCGGCCGAGCTGTTCCAGGCAGTGCGCCTCGTCGTTGCGGCTGGCCAGGGCATCGGGGTGGTCGGCGCCGAGGACCCGCTCGCGGGCCGACGCGACGCGCCGGTAGACGGCGAGGGCTTCCTGCCAGCGGCCCAGCCAGCCCAGGGCCACGGCGACCTCGCGGCAGCTCACCAGGGTGTCGGGGTGATCGTCGCCCAGCACCCGCTCACGGATGGCGGCGACGGCGCGGGCCTCGGCGAGGGCCTCCTCCCAGCGGCCGAGCCGCCCGAGGTTGACGCCGAGGCCGTGCCGGGCGCGCAAGGTCTCCGGGTCGTCGGGGCCCAGCACGCGGGTGCGGGCGTCCACCAGGTCCCGGTACAGCTCCAGCGCCTCGAGGCTGCGGCCGAGGCGCCCGAGGCCGATGCCGACCTCGTAGCGGGCGGCGAGCGTCTCGGGGTGGTCGGGGCCGAACACCTGAGCCCGCGCCGCGGCGACCTCCCGGTAGGTGCGCAGGGCCTCGGGCCACCGGCCCAGCTGGCCGAGCGTGTACGCCACTTCGTACCGGGTGACCAGGGTGTCCGGGTGTTCGGGCCCGAGCAGCCGGGCGCGCGCCGCGGCGACCTCGGCCGCCAGGCGGTAGGACTCCTCCAGCCGACCCAGCCGGCCGAGGTTGAACGCCAGGTTGTGGCGGCAGCGCAGGGTGTCGGGATGGTCGGGACCCATGGTGCGCTCGCGGGCCGCCAGGACCCGGGCGTACACCTGGTGGGCCTCGAAGTGGCGGCCCAGCCGGCCCAGGACGTACGCCATCTCCTGGTGGGCCGCGAGCGTGTCCGGATGGTCGGGGCCCAGGGTGCGGGCCCGGGCCTCGGCGACCCGGCCGAACTCGCGGAGCGCCTCCGCGGCGTGGCCGGTCCGGCTCAGGGTGAAGCCCACTTCGTACCGGCTGGCGAGCGTGTCGGGGTGGTCGGGCCCGAGGAGGCGCTCACGCTCGGCGGCCACCGCCCGGTGCACCTCGCCCGCCTCGTCCCAGCGGCCGAGCCGGGCGAGGCTCAGGCCCGCGTTGTGCCGGCCGGCGAGGACGGCGAGGAGCTCGGGCGGCGGCGTGGGACGGTCGGGCCGGGGAGGGAGCCCGTCGGGAGCGGCCGTCCCGGCCGGGACCGGGACGTCGGCGCGCGGGGCGGGGACGGAGCTGCCGGGGGCGACGGGGCCGGGAAGGAGGGAGCTGCCGGGAGCGACGGGGCCGGGAAGGACGGAGCTGCCGTGGACGGGAGCGCCCGGGGCGAGGGGGCCGGCGGTGGTGGTCCACCCGCCGGTGAGGCCGGCGGCCGGGTCGGGCGGGGTGGTCCGCAGCGTGCTGGTGCCGACGGCCTTGTGGCCGGTGGTCATGCCGCGCGTCCAGGACGGCAGGCGCGGCGCGCGCGGAGCCGGCGTGTACGCCGCGGCAGCGGACGGCGCGGCGGACGGCGGAAGCGTGGGGACGGCGCGGGCCCCGGTGATGCGGCGGCGCAGGTCGGCCGCGTCGTCCGGGCGCTCCTCCGGGGTCTTGGCGAGCAGTTCGAGGACGAGCCGCTCGAAGAACTCCGGCAGTTCGGGGCGGCGGATGCGGGGCGGCTCGGGCGGGGTGTCGCGATGGCCGACCAGTATCGCCCAGGCGTCGTCCAGGTCGAACGGCGGGGAGCCGGTGGCGATCTCGTACAGGACGCAGCCCAGGGAGTACAGGTCGCTGCGGTGGTCGACGTTCCCGCCGCTGATCTGCTCCGGCGACATGTAGTGGGGGGTGCCCATGGCGATGCCGGTGCCGGTGAGGCGGGAGGTGAAGCCGATGTCGGCGCCGAGGCGGGCGATGCCGAAGTCGCAGATCTTCACCGAGCCGTCGGCGAGGCGCACGATGTTGGCCGGCTTGAGGTCCCGGTGCACGACGCCCTGCCGGTGGGTGTAGTCGAGGGCGTCGGCGACCTGTTCGGCGATGTCCACGACGTCGTGCACGGGCAGCGGGTGGTGTCTGTTGTCCTCCAGGAGCTGGCTGAGGTTGCGGCCGTCGAGCAGCTCCATGACGAGGTAGAGCACCCCGTCCCAGTCACCGAAGTCGTGGACGACGGTGACGCCGCGGTGCTGGAGCGCGGCCGCGACACGTGCCTCGCGGCGGAAGCGCTCGCGCAGCACGCGGAGGAAGTTCTCGTCCCGCTGCGGGCCGAGCGGCTTGAGGCACTTGACGGCGACGCGGCGGCCGAGCGACTCGTCGGTGGCGCGCCACACCTCGCCCATGCCGCCGCGCCCGATCACCTCGTGCAGCCGGTAGCGGCCGTGGATCAGCCTGGTGTCCCCCATCGCGTGCCATCGCCCCCGTCGATTCGCCCGTCGCCCCCGCTACGCCCTCCCCGGCCCGTCCAGTATGGCGGCCTGTCTGCGGAGTTTGTACGGGGCCGGGCGGGTGTCGCGCCCGAGTCTGTCGATGGCTTCGAGGATGTGCTGTGGCGGGAGTTGCCAGCGGATACGGGAGGGGATGCAGCGCAGCAGGTTGCCGGTCGCGGTCAGCCGGTGGGTGACGGTGCCGGGGTCCGGCGCGGGCACCCCGTACAGCGCGTGCGCCCAGGGCGGCAGGGAGTCGTACGCGAGCGAGGTGACGGACCGCCACAGTGTGGCGCGCAGCGGCACGAGCGGGGCGGGGACGGGCGGACGGCGCAGGAACGCCTGCACCGTGCGGGCGTCGTCGCCCGCGGCGAGCCGGGGGCGGATCCCGCCGAAGTAGGCGGCCAGCTCGGCGCCGGAGCCGGGCACCGCGGCCGGGTCGAGGCCCACGAGGCGGGCGGATTCGCGGTGTTCAGCGATGTAGCGGTCGGCCTGGGCGTCGCTGACGGGCAGGCCCGAGCGGCGGGCGACGTGGAGGTAGGAGTCGATCTCGGCGCAGTGCACCCAGAGCAGCAGCTCGGGGTCGTCGACGCCGAGCAGCCGGTGGATCCTGCGGACCCGGGCGCCCGCCTCCTCGGCGGCGTCGGCCGTCCCGTAGGTGATCGTGCCGACGAAGCCGGCGGTACGCATCAGGCGTCCCCAGGCGTCGGTCATGAACGAACTGTTGATCATGACGCCGCGTACGGCACGGGGGTGGAGCGCCTGAAGGTACAGGGCGCGGACGCCGGCGATCCACATCATCGGGTCGCTGTGCAGCTGCCAGGTCACGGAGCGGGGCCCGAAGAGGCCGGGGTCCGCACCGTGCTTCCGCCGGCTGCCCGGGGCGTGGGTTCCTGAGCTGTCGTACCCGGTGCTGTCGTATCCGGTGCTGTCGTTCATGCTGCTCCCGCCCGTGGTGTCGAGCGAGGGACGGTGCCCTCGCTGCTTCCAGGAGGTTCCGGAGGGCTCCGAGGGGCTCCGGAAGGTTCCACGAGGATCCGCGCGCCCGTGACGGCGACGTGCCCGGCCGGCTCAGGGCGCCGGTCCACCGGTTCGCACTCCGCGCAACCAGCCGTCGAGAAGGGCGAAGTCCGCGCCGGTCAGCCCGGTACGGGGATCCACCCGGTGGAGCAGGGCCCGTTCGCCGTGACGAGCGGCCACCCAAGCCCGGTCCCTGTCGGTGATCTCGTCGTCGACCCAGGCGAAGGCCCGGCCGCCCACCCGGTCGAGGAGCGGACGCGTCTTCCAGTGCAGGCCCGCCCGCACGTCCCGTTCCTCCTGCTCGGACGGCTCCGGCCAGTCCACGACGGGCAGTTCCGGCAGCCCGAGCAGCGGCGCGACGCACGCGTTGGCATCGTCCATCCATGTGGTGGCCCAGACGAGGTCGCACGGAAGGGCCGCCAGGCCGGCGCCGTGTGCCGGGTCGATCCGGGCCAGCAGCGGGTTCGAGTCCGCGGCCGGTGACGGCTCCCACCGTTGTGGGGCCGCAGGCCCGTCGGAGTACCGGCCCGGGCCGCCGAACGGGATGAGAGGCCCGTCGACGTCGAGAAACAGGAGGGGCTGTGCGGAGATACCCACACTTCCGCACAGTAGCCGCTCAGCAGGAACGACGACAGCGGCCGGCGCTCCCCGGAAGCTCCCGAGCCGGTGTTTCCGTGCTCACACGGGTCTCCCAGCGCCGGCACGGCCGGGGGCCAGGATTGCCAGTACCCGCCGGCGGACACGATGCTGGATCTTGGCTTGACGGCAGAGGCCGCATCATCGACGCAGGGAGACGCCGACGCATGAACACACCGCCGACGCCGCGTGGAGCGGAACGCTCCGACGAAGCAACCGTCCGGATCGGTGCGCTCGTCCCGCTGACCCGGCCCGGGTGGGTCGAGGCGGGCCGGCACTTGCTCGCCGGACTGGAGCTGGCCGTCGGCGACGTCAATGACGCCGGCGGGATCGGCGGGAGACCGCTCGAGCTGGTGATACGTGACACGGCCGCTGATCCGCGGAGGGCGGCTGCGGCCGTGGACGAATTGGCCCGCCTGGGTGTGGCGGCCCTGGCCGGGGAGTACCACAGCGTCGTCGCTCGCGCGGCCGCCGCCAGGGCCGATGCGCTCGGCCTGCCGTTCCTCTGCTCATCGGCCGTGCTCGACGCCCTCACCGAGGGGCCTACGGAGTGGGTTGCGCGCCTCGCCCCGGCGCAGTCGCACGGCTGGCGGGTCTACGCGGACTTCCTCCTCGGGGCGGGCCACCGCCGCATCGCCGTGGCGGCCGAACCGAGTGTGTACTGGGCGTCGGGGACGCGCATCCTCCGGGACCACCTCGCGCCGCGCGGCGGCACCGTGATCGAACTCGACGCACGCGCACTCGCCCCCGCGGCCCTGTGCGGCGAACTGGTCGGCCACCGCGCGACGGCCCTCCTGCTGCTGGCCGGCCTGCCGGAGCCCGCGGTGTCGATCGTCAGGTCCGTCCGCCGCGACCCGCGCCTCGCCGGCATCATGATCGGTGCTCCGGCCGGACAACCGGAGTTCGCCGCATGGCCGGCACTGCTGGGCGACGACAGCGCCGGGATCCCGTTCCTGCGCTACCTGCCCGAGCACCTCACCCCACTCGGTGCCCGCGTCGGGTCGGCCCTCCGCGAACGGCTGGCCGAAGCGCCGTCCTTCGTCGGGTTCGAGGGGTACGACACGGTCGCGGTCCTCACCCACATGCTGCGCTCTCACGGCTCGGAACCGGCGCGCCTCATCCGGGCGTGGCCGCACGTGGCGGTCGAAGGAACCCGCGGGTTGATCCGGTTCTCCCGGACGCCCGGCATCGGCGTGTGGCAAGGGGCCGGGACACCCACCCAGGTCGTGGACCGGGATCCGGCACGGCCCGACCGCTTCCGGGTCCTCCACGCCGTCTGAGCCCGGGCGACGGTGCACTGCCAAGTCCCTTGCCATGGTGTGCCGATGTTCTGTCTCGACCGATCCTGCCGTCACTGATCCTGTCGTCGCGGGCATCAGCGGCGGACGCGGGGCATGCCCAGGCCGATCCAGCAGATGATCTCGCGCTGGATCTCGTTGTTGCCACCGCCGAAGGTGAAGATCACGGCGGACCGGTAGCCGCGCTCCAGTTCGCCGTGGAGGACGGCGCCGGCGGAGCCCTCCTTGAGGGGGCCCGCCGCGCCGACGACCTCCATCAGCCAGGCGTAGGCGTCGCGGCGGGCCTCGGAGCCGTAGACCTTGACGGCGGAGGCGTCCTGGGGGGTGAGGGTGGAGTCCTGCAGGGCGCTGACCATCCGCCAGTTGAGGAGCTTCATCGCGTCGAGCTTCGTGTGGGTCTGCGCCAGGCGCTTCCTGACCCAGCCGAGGTCGATGACCCGGCGGCCGTCGGCGAGTTCGGTGTCCGCCGCCCAGCGCTGGACGTTGTGCAGGGCGCGGATGGCCATGGCGCCGTGGGCGGCGAGGGTGACGCGCTCGTGGTTGAGCTGGTTGGTGATCAGGCGCCAGCCCTGGTTCTCCTCGCCGACGCGGTGGGAGACGGGGACGCGGACGCCCTCGTAGTAGCTGGCGGTGGTGTCGTGCGAGGCCAGCGTGTTGATCAGCGTGCAGGAGTAGCCGGGGTCGGACGTCGGGACGAGCAGGACGGTGATGCCCTTGTGCGGCGGGGCCACGGGGTCGGTGCGGACGGCGAGCCACACCCACTCGGCGGTGTCGCCGTTGGTGGTCCAGATCTTCTGTCCGTCGACGATGTAGTGGTCGCCGTCGCGGACGGCCCGCGTCCGCAGCGAGGCCAGGTCGGTGCCGGCGTCGGGCTCGCTGTACCCGATGGCGAAGTCGATCTCGCCGGAGAGGATGCGGGGCAGGAAGTACGCCTTCTGCGCGTCGGTGCCGTAGCGCATGATCGTGGGGCCGACCGTGTTGAGCGCCATGAGCGGGAGCGGTACGTCGGCCTGGGCGGCTTCGTCGAAGAAGATGAACTGCTCGATGGGCGTCAGCCCGCGGCCGCCGTACTCCTCGGGCCAGCCGACGCCGAGCCAGCGGTCCGCGCCGAGGCGGCGGATGGTGTCGCGGTAGAACCGCTTGCGGGTGGCGGGGTCGGTGTGGCGGTTGTAGGTGTCGTCGGGGACGAGTTCCGCGAAGTACGCGCGCAGCTCGGTGCGCAACTGCCGCTGTGCGGGCGTGTGGTCGAGGTGCACGGCTCCTCCAGGCGTCGTCTCTCGTCGCTGCTCGGCGCGCGTCGCAGGACGGACACGGTAGAACCTGTTACAGGAATCCGGAAGGGTGGTGCCGGGGTTTCCCGGGCGGTCCGCGCCGGTCCCCTGCCCGCCGGTATGTGAGGGCACGGCCGCGCTGTTCCGGCGCGCAGCGGTCCGCCCCGCCGGTGACGTGCTCCGGCGGGGCGGATCGTTACTCCGAGGACGTTTCCGCAGGATCGGGAGGGCGGACGGGACGGTCAGTCGGTGGAGAGGGCCTGCAGGAGATCGCCGACCTGCGGGTCGGGGAGACCGCGGGCCACATCGGCCTGGGCGATCATGCCGACCAGCCGGTGGTTCTCTATGACGGGCAGCCGCCGCACCTTGTGCTCGGACATCCTGCGCAGCACCATCCGCGCGTCGTCGTCCGCGTCCACGTACACGACCCGGCCCTGCGCCAGCTCGCCGGCCGTGGTGGTCGCCGGATCCCGGCCCGCGCCGAGGGCCTTCACCACGATGTCGCGGTCGGTCAGCATGCCCTTGAGCTTGTCGTCCTCGCCGCAGATGGGCATGGCCCCGACGCCGAGCTGCGTCATCATCTCGGCGGCCTGCAGGACCGTGTCACGCTCACCGATGCAGTCGACGCCCTTGGTCATCAGCTGACGTGCGGTTGTCATGTGCCGGAGCTCCTTCGCATCACAGGGCGATCACCACTGCCATCGCGGCGAACAGCGCCGCCACCAGGACGACGACGAGGAGGATCAGGATCAGCGGGGCCTTGGCCCAGCCGGTCGTCGGGTTGTGCGTCTCCCTCGGCCCGGCTTCGGACATGCTCGACTCGCCGGGCGGCGTCTCGCCGGGCGGGACGCCACCACCGGGCTCGAGGCCGGGGGTGCGGTCCGGATCTGGGTCCGGGTTCGGGTACGTCATGGGGTACGAGTGCGCATTCCTGGACATTTCATTCACGGCCGCCCGATCCCCGGGTCCGGCGGCGATGGCTGGTGTCGCACCACGGATAGCGACGGCTGCGCCGGCAGGTGCACACCGCGACCATGAAGCGGTCGGAGCGGGCCGTCCCGCCGTCCGGCAGCTCTATCTCCACCGGCCCTTCGAGGAGCATCGGGCCCTCGGGGTCGATCACCACGTGCTCGGGTTCACGTTCGCTGGGCACGGATCACCACCAGCTCTTCCTTGCGCTCGCCGGGCGGGATCACACCGTGCCGCTCCAGCCATTCGGCGTGGCTCTCCATCACGGGCCCGAAGGGGACCGTGTCCCGCAGCGCGACCCGGGCGCTCAGCCCCGCGTCGCCGAGCCGCTCCAGGGTCGGGGCCACCCCGCTCAGCGCCGACTGCACGAGGAGCAGCACTCCGCCCTCCTTCAGCAGCGTGGGCGCCTCGGCGCACAGCCGGTCGAGGACGGCGCGCCCGTCCGCACCCGCGGCCCAGGTCCGCGCGGCCGCATCCTTCGCGCGGCGCGGGGAGCGGACGTACGGCGGGTTCGAGAGGATCAGGTCGAACCTCCGGTCCTTGACCGGGCCGGTCAGGTCGCCGCGGTGCACCTGGATCGGCAGGCCCAGGCGCCGGGCGTTGTAGCGCGCGGCGAGCACGGCGCGCCAGGAGATGTCGATGGCGGTCACCCGTGCCGCCGTGCACCTGGCCGCCAGCAGCGCCAGCGCACCGGTTCCGGTTCCCACGTCGAGTATTTCGGCGTGGTGTGGGAGATGCAGGGTACGCAGTTCGCTGCGGGCGGCCTTCGCGAGCAGCTCTGTGTCTTCCTGGGGCTCGTACACACCACGCGGTCTGAGTAGCCGCATGCGTAACGGGTACCTCGAAGATCCCACGTGAAACGGTGTGATCGGTTATGAGGAGTGAGCGATGACGTACGACCCCGGTTCCGGCTCCGGCCCGGCCTCCGGTGCCGGCTCCCTGTGGATGGAGTACGCCCCGGGACCGGCCCGTCCGCCCCTGGACGGCCCCATCGAGACCGAGGTGGCCGTCATCGGCGGCGGGATCGCGGGACTGTGCACGGCCTGGGAGCTCGCGCGAGCCGGGCACCCCGTGGTGCTGCTGGAGGCGGACCGGATCGCCTCCGGCGTGACGGGGCACACCACGGCGAAGCTGTCGGCGCTGCACGGCATGGTGTACGCCGAGATCGCCTCGGTGCACGGTGCGCGCGCCGCCCGGCTGTACGCCCATTCGCAGCAGATCGCCATCGACCATGTGGCCGAGGTGAGCGAGGAACTGGGCATCGACTGCGACTTCGAACGGGTCCCGGCGTACACGTACACCGAGGATCCGGCCATGGCCGACAAGCTGCGCGCGGAGGCCGAGGCGGCGCGCGCGGCGGGGCTGGCCGCCTCCTACGAGACGGAGGTCCCGCTGCCGTTCCCGGTGGCGGGTGCGGTCAAGGTCGAGAACCAGGCGCAGTTCCACCCGCGCAAGTACCTGCTGGGGCTCGCCGCCGACCTGGAGGTGCTCGGCGGCCGGATCTTCGAGCGGACCCGGGTGACACGGCTCCAGGAGGGCTCGCCGTGCGAGCTGACCACGAGCGGCGGGCACACGATCAGGGCGCGGGAGGTCGTGGTCGCCACGCACTATCCCGTGTTCGACCGGGCGCTGCTGTTCACGCGGCTGGAGCCGAAGCGGGAGCTGGTCGTGGCGGGCCCGCTCCCGGCCGGTCAGGACCCCGCGGGGATGTACCTGACGCCGGAGGGCGGTACGCGCTCGGTACGGACGGCGCCGTACGACGAGGGCCGGCGCATGCTGATCGTCACGGGTGAGAAGTTCACGCCCGGCACGGAGGGCGAGGGCGAGGTCGGCGAGCGGTTCGGGAAGCTCGCCTCGTGGGCACGGGAGCGGTTCCCGGAGGTGGAGCTCACGCACCGCTGGGCCACGCAGGACAACGTCACCACCGATCACGTGCCGTACGTGGGGCGCCTGCACGCGGGGTCCCGGCACGCGTACGTGGCGACCGGGTTCGCCGGGTGGGGCATGAGCAACGGGGTGATGGCGGGCGATCTGCTGGCGTCGCGGATCCGAGGCCGTGAGCCCGCCTGGACGAGCCTGTACGACCCCGCGCGGCTGCACCCGGTGCGCGAGGCACCCGCCATGCTGCGGCTCCAGGCCCAGGTCGGCAAGCACTTCATCGGCGACCGGCTGCCGGGCGCGCACGCCGATTCGACGGCCGACATCGAGCCCGGGGCGGGCGCGGTCGTGCGGGTCGGCGGGCGGCGGCTCGCGGTGCACCGGGACGCGGCGGGCGCGCTGCACGCGGTCTCGGCGCGCTGCACGCACCTGGGCTGCATCGTGCACTTCAACGACGAGGAGTGCGCCTGGGAGTGCCCGTGCCACGGGTCGCGCTTCGACGTGGACGGCAAGGTGGTCCAGGGGCCGGCGATCAAGCCGCTGGAGCAGTTCGACGTGGACGAGGAGGAGACCCGATGACGGAGCCGGCTCCGCTTCCCGAGCCGCGCGGTCCGCTGTCGGCGGCCGTCCGGGATGTCCTGCTGGGCGGGACCGCGCCGGCGCGGGTCCCGTCCGTCGCGGACGCCGACCCGTTCGGCGAGGACCTCCAGCTCGCGCTGTACCTGGCGTACGAACCCCACTACCGCGCGCTGGAGGGCGTCGCCGACGAGCGGGAGTGGGACCCGGCGCTGCTGGGACTGCGCAGGCCGATGGAGGAGGCGTTCCTGGCGTCGCTGCGCGAAGCCGTGCCGCGGGAGGGCGACGGGGCGGGGGCCGTGGACGCGGCCCTGGAGCCGCTGCTGGTGGAGCCCGTCGACGGGCACGGGGTCTCGCACCGGCTGATGGACGAGGGCACCTGGGAGCTGATGCGCGAGTACCTGGTGCACCGCTCGCTCTACCAGCTCAAGGAGTCCGACCCGCAGGCGTGGCTGATCCCCCGGCTGGAGGGGCAGGCGAAGGCGTCACTGGTGGCGGTGGCGTTCGACGAGTTCGGCGCCGGCCACGGCGAGCGGGTGCACGCGCGGCTGTTCGCGGAGCTGATGGACGGGGCCGGGCTCGACTCCTCGTACGGCCGCTACCTGGACCTGGCGCCGGCCGTCACGCTCGCCACGGTGAACGTGATGTCCCTGTTCGGGCTGCACCGCTCGCTGCGGGGAGCGGCGGCCGGGAACTTCGCGGTGCTGGAGATCACCTCGCCGCCGGGGGCCCGGCGGATGGCCAAGGCACTGGAGCGGCTCGGTGCCGAGGAGCGGTGCGTGCGGTTCTTCACCGAGCACATCGAGGCGGACGCGGTGCACGAGCAGGTGATGCGGCGCCACGTCCTCGGTGACCTGCTGGCCCGTGAGCCGGAGCTCGCGGAGGACATCGCGTTCGGCATCCGTGCGACGGTGTGGCTGGACGACCGCTGGGAGGAGCGGGTGCTGTCGTCCTGGGACGCCGGGCGCACGTCGCTGCGCCGCCCGCTCGCGGATCTTTCCGACCAGGCCGGCGCATCGGCCTGAGGGGCGGTGCCCGACCCGCTTGACGGGCGGTGCCCGCCCCGGCCGGGCCGCCGCGACACCGGCGCCCCGCACACCGTCGCACCCCCACCGGCGCGTACACACGCGCGCGGGCCACGCGGCTTCACTCCGGCGGGAGTGCGGCCGCGTGGCCCGTGCCCGGTACGGGCGGGGACGCCCGGGTCAGGGAAGCAGTTCGTCGAGGGCGGCCTTGCCCTTCTCGGCCATCCGGCGCTCGGCCCAGGCCAGGTTCTTCGGGTTCACGTCACGCCCCGAGGCGAGCACCAGGTCTTCCGCGGTGTAGTCGTCGCTCTCGGCGCCGCTGTGCAGCAGGCGGTCGGGCGTGACGCGCTCTCGCTGGGAGGTCGAATCGGGCTCAGCGTTCATGCCGCCTCCTTGTTCGTCCTGCAGTCATTGTCGTCGCCGGGTACCCCGTTCGCATCCGCTACACCACCCCGTTGCGGGACGCCCGACGGCGGACGCCCGCCAGGTCGACCGGACCAGGTCAGCGGACCAGGGCGGCGGCCTCCTTCAGCCCGAGGGCGCCGCCCTCGGCGTGGGCCCGGGCGAACGACGCGTCGTCCAGGACGGCCCGCAGCTCCCTTTCCGCCCGGTCCCGGACCTCCGTCTCGGCGTCGACGGGCAGCTGGCGGAAGCCCGTACCGGCCAGGCCGGCGACGTGCCGGTCGTACGCGCCGAGGAGCCGGGCGCCGTCGGACGGATCGCCGTCGCCGGCCATGGCCCACGCGGCGGTCGGGAACTGGCCGAGGACCATGTGCGGGGCGACCAGGTACGCCAGGGTCTCCAGCCGGCCCACGGCCTCGGCGAGGCGCTCACGGGCGCGCGCGTGAGCACCGTCCAGGCAGTCCAGCCAGGCGTGCAGGCCCAGCAGCATGCCGGTGAACATCTCAGCGATGCCGGGGATGAGCTCCCGCTCGATGAGGTCGAGCTGGTGGCGCGCGAGGGGGACGCGGCCTGTGCGGCCGTAGTGCTGCGCGAGCAGCAGCCGGGCGGTGCTGACGGCCTCGACGTTGTAGGTGCGCGCCGCCTCGGCGGCGGCGAGCAGCATGTGCTCGGCGTGCTCGCGCTCGGCGGGGGTGGTGGCGAGCCGGAGCCGTACGGACGCCAGACGGGCCTGGAAGACGGTGACCTGGCTGTGCGCGCCGATGCGCTCCGCGCTCGCCATGGCCCGTTCGAAGTCCCGGGCCGCCTCGGCGTACCGCCCGGCGCGGTCGTGGGCCTCGCCGCGCGCGGAGAGCGACTCGGCGATGCCCCACCGGTCGCCGACGGACTCGAACCGCGCGAGCGCCTCGGCGGCGTCGGTGCCCTCTTCCTGGAGAAGCTTGGCCCGCATCAGCAGGGCGAACCCGATGTCGGCGTCGTCGCCGTGCGCCCGGGCGGACTCCACGGTGGCGGCCATCGTGTCGGGAAGGCCGGCGAACTCGCCGAGGAGCAGGCGGACGAAGAACCACATGGCACCGGGGTGGCGGCAGTTCTGCGGCATGCCGGGGCGGTACGTGGCGGCGATCGCCTCCAGGTAGGCGCGGTTCTCGGGCTTCTCCAGCGCGGCGGCTCCCTGGCTGCCGTCGGAGGCGAAGGCCATCAGACGGACACCGCGCCGGGCCTCCCACAGGGTTTCGTCGTCCCACGGCGGCGGCGCGTCGGTGCACCTCCGGTGCATGGGAACGGCGTGCCGCACCGGTGGGAGGAACGGGTCGGGACCGAGCGCGGCGACCGCCGCCGACCAGGTGCGGGCATCGGTCACCCGGCCGCGCAGCTGCCAGAACCAGTTCAGGCACAGCACCACGCACAGGCCCTCCTGCTCCTCACCGAGCTCGACCGCGGTGCGCAGCGCGGCACGGATGTTGTCGTGTTCGTCCTCGAAGGTCCGCAGCCATGCCGTCTGGCCCGGGCCGCGCAGCTCGCGCTCGCCGGTGCGGACGAGTTCCCGGTAGGAGGTGAGGTGGCGGCGGGCGGTGGCTTCGCGCTCCCCCGCCTCGGTGAGCCGTTCGGCGGCGTAGTCGGCGACGGTCTCCAGGAGGCGGTAGCGCATGGTGCCGTCGGGTGCCGGGGCGGCGACCAGGAGCGACTTGTCGACGAGCGAGGTCAGGCGGTCGAGGGTGCCGGGTTCTGCGCAGACCTCCTCGGCGAGCGCGAGGGTGCAGCCGCCGGAGAAGACGGCCAGCCGGCGCAGCACCGTCCGCTCGGCCGTGTCGAGCAGCTCCCAGGACCAGTCGACGACCGCGCGCAGGGTCTGCTGGCGGGGCAGGGCGGTGCGGCTGCCGCCCGTCAGGAGGCGGAACCGGTCGTCGAGGCGGTCGGCGATCTGCCGCGGGGTCAGCGCCCGGAGCCGGGCGGCGGCCAGTTCGATCGCGAGGGGCAGGCCGTCGAGGCGCCGGCAGATCTCGGCGCACGCCTCCGGATCGTCGGACACGTGGAACGCGGGGCGGGCGGAGCCTCCGCGCTCGGCGAGCAGGCGCAGCGCCGCCGCTTCGGGGAGCGGGTCGACGGGGCGTACGGCTTCGCCCGGGACGCCGAGCGGCTCGCGGCTGGTGGCGAGCACGGTGACGCCGGGGCAGGCGGCCAAAACCGTGTCGGCGAGCCGGGCGGCCGCGCCGACGACGTGCTCGCAGTTGTCGAGGACGAGCAGGAGGCGCCGTCGGGCGCAGTACTCCACGAGCCGGGCGAGCGGGTCGCGGGCGCCGGCGTCGGCGGTCCAGGTCAGGGGCTCGCGGGCGCCGAGCACGGTCAGCACGGTCTCGGCGACGTCGGCCTCGTCGCGTACGGGGGCGAGTTCGGCGAGCCAGACCCCGTCGGGCCAGGTGTCCGCGGGGGCCCTGTCACGGGCGGCGTCCGCCGCCTCCAGGGCGAGGCGCGTCTTGCCGACGCCGCCCGGCCCGAGGAGGGTGACCAGCCGGTGGCGGCGCACCTGGCCGGCGAGGCCGGTCAGTTCGGCGTCGCGGCCGACGAAGGAGGTGAGCCGGGCGCGCAGGTTGCCGGGGGCGGGCGCCCGGTGGCGTACCGGTTCGCCGTCCGCGGCGAGCAGCTCCGCGTGGAGCGCCCGCAGCTCCGGGCCGGGGTCCGTGCCGAGCCGTGCGGCCAGTGCGGAGCGGACGCCCTCGTACGCCTGGAGCGCCTCGGCCGGGCGTCCGGCGGCCCGCAGCGCGCGGATCCGCAGGGCGGCGAGGGGCTCGTCCAGCGGCCGGTCCGCGGCGAGTTCGGCGAGTGCCGGCAGGGCGGCCTGAGGGCGGCCGAGCGCGACCTCGGCGGCGAGCCGGGTGCGGCGGGCCTCGAGGTGCCGCGCCTGCGCCCGGGCGGCGAGGGGGTCGGTATCGCGGCCCGGCAGGTCGGCGAGGGCGGGACCGCGCCACAGGGCGAGGGCCTCGTCGAGGAGGCGGGCCGCGGTGGCGGGGTTCCCGGCGTCGAGCGCGGCGGCACCGTCGGAGGCGAGCCGTTCGAAGCGGAAGAGGTCGATGTCGTCGGGGCGGGCGGCGAGCCGGTAGCCGCCCGGCACGGAGCGGACGGCGTCCGGGCCGAGGGCCCTCCGCAACCGTCCGACCAGCGCCTGGAGTGCGGCGATCTCGTCGGCGGGCGGTGTGTCGGTCCACAGCTGGGCGGCCAGGGCTCCGGCGGGGACGCTCCGCCCGGCGGCGGCCGCGAGCGCCGTGAGGAGGGCGCGCAGCCGTGGCCCCTGGAGCGGGGCCTCGGTGCCGTCGGGGCGCAGCACCTGGGCGGCGCCCAGGACGCCGAAGCGGTAGCCGGAGCCGCCGGCCTCGCGGTCATCGCTGCGATCGCCGTCGGATGCCGGAGTGCCGTCGCCGAAGACGTTGCGATCGCCGTCGGATGCCGGAGTGCCGTCGCCGAACATGCTGCGATCGCCACCGGATGCCGAAGTGCCGTCGCCTATTACCTTGCCGTTGCCGCCGGATCCCGGAGTGCCGTTGCCGTCTGTCACCTGCTCATTGTCCGTGGTCCGGCAGGCCGCACCGGCCGGTGCGGGTGTGCGAGGTGGGGGGGGGTGGCGGCGCTCCGGACCGGCCGGGACGAGTGGACGACACCTCGGCCGGGTGTCCCGGAGCGCCCCCCCCACGCCCGTCAGCCCCCGTCAGTCCCCGTCAGCCCCCGAAGGGCGTGCCCGCCAGGCCCGTTCCCGCGTCGGGCAGGACCAGGAGCGATCCGGACAGGGGGTGGGGCCGGGGCAGGCCGGTGCGGGCGGTGGTGACGTAGAGGTCGCGCAGGCCGGGGCCGCCGAACGCGCAGGAGGTGGGGCGGCGCACGGGCAGCTCGACGGTCCTGTCGAGTTCTCCGTCCGGTGTGTAACGGCGGATCCGGCCACCGTCCCAGAGGGCGACCCACAAACAGCCGTCGGCGTCGACGGTCAGGCCGTCGGGGAGCCCGGCGGCAGGTTCGACCGCGACCAGGGGGCGGCGGTCGAGGACCCGGTGCCCGTCCGGGCCGACGCGGCAGACGTCGATGCGGCGGGTGGGGCTGTCGATGTAGTACATGCGGGTGCCGTCCGGGCTCCAGGCGGTGCCGTTGCTGACGGACACGTCCGGGAAGACGGGCGCGGCCGACCCGTCGGGGGCGATGCGGGTCAGGGTGCCGCCGCCGTTGGCCTCGTCGTAGCGCATGGTGCCGGCCCACAGCGAGCCGTCGGGCGCCACGGCCGCGTCGTTGCCGCGCCGCCCGCTCACGGGGCTGCGGAGCAGCCAGCGGAACGTGCCGTCCGCGTCGTACAGCCCGATGCCGTCGCGGAGGTTGACCACGAGTCCGCCGGCCGCACGCGGCTTGGCGGCGCCGACGTGCTGTTCGGTGGCCATGACCGTGCGCCGGCCGCTGCCGGGGTCGTAGGTGTGGACGCGGGCGCCGAGGATGTCCACCCAGACGAGCCGTCCGCGGGCCGCGTCCCAGGTGGGGCCCTCGCCGAGCCGGGCGTGCTCGCGCACGGCGACGTCCACGCAGGCCGGGCGCCTCACCGGCCGCCGCCGCGGTGACCGAGGCTGGCGGAGAGGTCCTCGGCGCCCTTGGCGGCGAGTTCGGCGAGTTCGTCCTCGCGCTGCTCGTTCCACCGGATCATCGGGACGGAGATGGACAGGGCCGCGACGACCCGGCCCGCGCTGTCGCGCACGGGGGCGGCGACGCAGCTGACGTCCGGGTTGGACTCCTGGTGCTCGGTGGCGATCCCCCGCTCGCGGATCCGGGCGAGCGCGGTGCGCAGTTCGTCGGGGTCGGTGAGGCTGTTGGGGGTCATGGCGGCCAGCCGGCGCCCGGTGATGCGGTGGTCGAGCTCGTGCTCGGGGAGGGAGGCGAGCAGCATCTTGCCCACGGAGGTGCAGTGGGCGGGGAGCCGGCGTCCCGCGGCGGAGACCATGCGCACGGCGTGGGTGGAGTCGACCTTCGCGATGTAGATGACGTCGGTGTCCTCCAGGATCGCGACGTGGACGGTCTCGTCACACGTCTCGGCGACCTCGCGGGCGACGCGCAGCCCTTCGGCGGCGAGGTCGAGCTGTTCGGCGTACCGGCTGCCGAGCTGGTAGGTGCGCACGCCGAGGCGGTAGCGGCCGGGCTGCTCGGGGGCGGGCACCAGGTACGACCGGGCGGCGAGGGTGGTGAGCAGCTCGTGCACGGTGGTGCGGGGCAGGTTCAGCTTGCGGGTGACCTCGGGCGCGGAGAGCGTTCCGTCGCCGTCCAGGAACAGTTCCAGGATGTCGAGCGCCCTGGTCACCGCGGGGACAAGACGACCCATATCGGCCACCCACCTCTTCGTTCGAAACTCCGGCACATGACCGGTATGACGAACACAGGCTAACCACAGGCCACTTCACCGGGCAACGGGCGCGCGTCACCCATTGACACCTCCCCCGGAGGTGAATACGGTCACGCCCAGATTTCGAACGTGTGACGAAATATCGAACAGTACAGGTCCCGAGCGAGCCGAGCAGCAGCTCGCACGAAGACGGAAGGGCAGGATCACTGCCGTGCGCATCACCGGAATCAGCACGCATGTCGTCGGAACCCCCTGGCGCAATCTCACCTATGTGCTCGTCCACACCGACGAGGGCCTGACCGGCGTCGGCGAGACCCGCATGCTGGGCCACACGGACGCGCTGGTGGGTTACCTCAAGGAGGCGGAGGCCAACCACATCGCGGGATCCGACCCCTTCGCGGTGGAGGACCTCGTCCGCCGGATGAAGTACGGCGACTACGGCCGGGCGGGCGAGATCGTCATGTCGGGCATCGCGGTGGTCGAGATGGCGTGCTGGGACATCAAGGGAAAGGCGCTGGGCGTGCCGGTCTGGCAGCTCCTCGGCGGGAAGGTGACCGACCGGGTCAAGGCGTACGCCAACGGCTGGTACACCACCGAGCGCACCCCCGAGGCCTACCACCGGGCGGCCAAGGAGGTGATGGCCCGCGGCTACCGGGCGCTGAAGATCGACCCGTTCGGGACCGGCCACTTCGAGCTGGACGCGCCGGGGACGCGGTACGCGGTGTCGCTGATCGAGGCGGTCCGGGACGCGATCGGCCCGGACGCCGAGCTGATGCTGGAGATGCACGGGCGGTTCAGCCCGGCCACGGCGGTGCGGCTCGCGAAGGAGATGGCGCCGTTCGCCCCCGCCTGGCTGGAGGAGCCGGTGCCGCCGGAGAACCTCAAGGCCCTGCAGAAGGTCGCCGGGAAGGTGGACATGCCGGTCGCGACGGGCGAGCGGATCCACGACCGCATCGAGTTCCGGGAGCTGTTCGAGTCGCAGGCGGCCGACATCATCCAGCCGGACCTCGGGCACATCGGCGGCATCCTGGAGACGCGCAAGCTCGCGGCGACCGCCGAGACGCACTACATGCTGGTCGCCCCGCACAACGTCGGCGGCTCGGTGCTCACGGCGGCTTCGCTGCAACTGGCCGCGTGCACACCGAACTTCAAGATCCTGGAGCACTTCAACGACTTCGCCGACGCGGAGATCAAGAAGGTCGTCAAGGGCGCCCCCCAGGTCGACCCGGCCACGGGCTGCTTCGAGGTGTCGCACGCGCCGGGCCTGGGCGTCGAGCTGGACGTGGACGCGGCGGCCGAGTTCCCCCAGCAGAAGGCCCGGTTCGACCTGTGGGCCGAGGGCTGGGAGAAGAGGGCACCGAAGTGAGCCGGGCACTGCTCGTCGAGCGCCCGGGTGTGCACCGGCTCGTCGAGCGCGACGTGCCGGCGCCCGGACCGGGCGAGGTCCTCGTCCGGGTCGCGGCGGCCGGGATCTGCATGAGCGACCGGGAGGTGTACGACGGGCACCGCGACGCCGCGTACGTCCGGTACCCGGTGGTCCCGGGCCACGAGTGGGCCGGCACCGTGGCGGCGGTCGGCCCGGGCGTCGACCCCGCGCTCGTCGGGCGGAGGACGGTCGCCGAGGGCTTCCGTACCTGCGGAGCCTGCGAGCGGTGCCGCGACGGCGAGACGAGCCTGTGCGAAGGCGGGTACGCGGAGACCGGGTTCACCGAGCCGGGCGCCTTCGCCGACCACCTCACCGTGCCGGCGCGGCTGCTGCACCCGCTCCACGACGACGCCGACCTGCGGGCCGCCGCGCTGCTGGAGCCGGCCGCGGTGATCGCCGCGGCGGTACGGGCCGGGCGGCCGCGCCCCGGTGAGCGGATCGCCGTGGTGGGCGCGGGCACCCTCGGGTTGCTGGCGGTGCAACTGCTGTCGGCGTCGTCGCCGGGCGACCTGACGGTGATCGACCCGCGGGCGGCCCGCGGCGAGCAGGCGCTGCGGTTCGGTGCCGGCGCGTGCCTGGTGCCGGACGAGGCCGAGGCGCTGCGCGGGCGCTTCGACCTGGTCGTGGAGACGGCCGGGGCGCCGTCCACGGCGGCCGCCTCGTGCCGACTGGCGCGCAGGGGCGGCCGGGTGGTGCTGACCGGGATGTTCACCCCCGGCGCCGTCGGCATCGACCCGGTGCACCTGTCGCTGAGCCAGCTGGAGATCCGCAGCGTGTTCGGAGCCCCGTCGTCGGCCTGGTCGGACGCGGTACGGGCGTTCGGGCTCGGACTGCTCGACCCCGCGCCGCTGATCACGCACGAGTTCCCGCTGGAGCGGTTCTCGGACGCCGTCGCGCTGGTCGGCGCCGGTGACCCGAAGACGGGGAAGGTGCTGCTGCGCCCCTGACGGGCCGCCCCTCGTGCCGTACGGCGGTGCGGGGCGCGTCCCGACCGCCCCCGCACCGCCGTACACCCGCAGCCGCTCGAACGCGGAAGGCCCCTGCACCGCCTCACCCGCCGTACACCCGCACCGCCGCGCCCGCACCGGCCCGCACCCGCATCCCGCGCGCCCGCACCGGCCCGCACCCGCATCCCGCGCGCCCGCACCGCCGTGAACCTCCGAGCGCGCACCGCCGTGGACATGTGTGTGCGCCCTCGTCCGAACCACGTCCGACATACCGAACATAGGAGTCCCGTGACCGCCCCGTCCCTCCCCCGCCGTCCCGGCGCCGACGCCCTCGCCGCGATCGGCCACCCGGCGCCCGCCGCGGACCCGGCCGACGCCTCGCCGCACACCTTCCCCGACGGCGGCCTGTGGCGCACCGAGATCCCGTCGGTCGAGGGCCCGGAGGCCCTGGCCGTCGTCCTCGACGAGAGCACCCGCCTGGACGTGCCGGTGCACCGCATCAGCCAGGGCAGCGGCGTGTGGATGCTCACCGACGCCGAGATCACCGGGATGGTGCAGGCGTGCGCCGAACGGGGCGTCGAGCTCTGCCTGTTCACCGGTCCGCGGGGCACCTGGGACATCGGTGCCGGCACCCGTACCGACTCCGGCGGCGCCGGGCTGCGCGCCCGGGGCCACGACGCGCTCGCCGGCTGCGTCGAGGACGCCCTGCGGGCCACCGGCCTCGGGGTGCGCTGCCTGCTCGTCGCCGACGAGGGCGTGCTGTGGACGCTGCACCGGCTGCGCGCCTCCGGGCGGCTGCCGGCCGACACCACCTTCAAGCTGTCCGCGCTCACCGGACCGGTCAACCCGGCTTCGTACGCCGTCTACGAACAGCTCGGCGCGGACTCCCTCAACGTGCCGTCCGATCTGACCCTGGACCACCTCACCGAGATCCGCCGGGTCAGCCGGGCCCCGATGGACATGTACGTCGAGGCGCCCGACGACCTCGGCGGCTACATCCGCATGTACGAGACGGCCGAGCTGATCCGGCGCGGCGCCCCGCTGTACCTGAAGTTCGGCCTGAGCCGCTCCCCCGGCATCTACCCGTACGGCGCGCAGCTGCGCGACACGGCGCTCGCCTCCGCCCGCGAGCGGGTGCGTCGGGGGCGGCTCGTACTCGACCTGCTGGCCCGGCACGGCGCGGACGGCGGGATGTCCCCGCTGGGCTCGCGGCTGCCGGGTGAGCTCCGCCGTTTCCCCGTCCCGGAAGGGCACTGATCCATGCGCATCCCCCGTAGCGTCACCGTCGGCGTCACCCCCCGGGTCCCCACCCCCCGCTCCCGTCCGCCCCGCTTCCGTGCACACCGCACCGCCACGGCGGCCCTGCTCGCCACCCTGCTCGCCGTCGGCCTCACCGCCTGCGGCCAGGAGGCCCGGGGCGGCAGCCGTTACAAGCCGTCCGGTGGCAAGGGCGGTGTCATCGGCCTGGCCATGCCCACCAAGTCGTCGGAGCGGTGGATCGCGGACGGCGAGAACATGGCGGAGCAGTTCCGCAAGGCGGGCTACGAAACCGATCTCCAGTACGGCGACGACAAGGTGGAGAACCAGATCGCCCAGATCGAGAACATGATCACCAAGGGGCGCCGGCTGCTGGTGATCGCCGCGATCGACGGCTCCGCGCTCACCGAGGTGCTCCAGCGGGCGGAGGACGCGGGCATCCCCGTGATCTCGTACGACCGCCTCATCATGGGCAGCGAACACGTCGACTACTACGCGTCGTTCGACAACGAACGGGTCGGCGAACTGGAGGCGCGGTACATCGTCGACCGGCTGGAGCTGGGCAAGCCGGCGAAGGGCGGGTCGGAGTCCTACAACATCGAGCTGTTCGCCGGCTCGCCGGACGACAACAACACCAAGTACTTCTGGAACGGCGCCATGAAGGTGCTCCAGCCGTATCTCGCCAGCGGACAGCTCGTGGTGCGCAGCAAGCAGACGCGGATGAACCAGGCGACGACGCTGCGCTGGGACGGCGGCACCGCGCAGAAGCGGATGGACGACCTGATCAGCAAGAACTACGGCGAGGAGCGGGTGGACGCGGTCCTGTCGCCCTACGACGGGATCTCCATCGGCATCATCTCCGCGCTGAAGAGCGCCGGTTACGGAGGGAAGGACCGGCCGCTGCCGATCGTCACGGGACAGGACGCGGAGCTGGCGTCCGTGAAGTCCATCCTCCGGGGCGAGCAGACGCAGACGGTCTTCAAGGACACGCGCAAGCTCGCCGCGCAGGCGGTGGCGATGGGCGACGCGGTCCTGGGCGGACGCAAGCCCCGGGTGAACAACACGACGGACTACCACAACGGCAAGAAGGCCGTGCCGTCGTTCCTGCTGAACCCGGTCAGCATCGACAAGTCGAACACCCAGCTCCTCGTCCGCGAGGGGTACTTCACCGCCGGGCAGCTGACGTGACGGGGCCGGTGCTGGAGATGCGCGGGATCACCAAGACGTTCCCCGGCGTCACCGCGCTTTCCGAGGTGAACCTGACCGTGCGCGCAGGAGAGATCCACGCGATCTGCGGCGAGAACGGCGCGGGCAAGTCCACGCTGATGAAGGTCCTCAGCGGCGTCCACCCGCACGGTTCGTACGAGGGTGAGATCCGGTTCGAGGGCGAGCCGGTGGCCTTCAAGGACATCCGGGCCAGTGAGCGGCGCGGCATCGTGATCATCCACCAGGAGCTCGCCCTGGTCCCGTACCTGTCGATCGCCGAGAACATCTTCCTCGGCAACGAGCAGACGTCGGCGCGCGGTGTCATCGACTGGAACGAGACGCTGCGCAAGGCCGGCCGGCTGCTGAAGCGGGTGGGGCTGCGCGAGAAGCCGCAGACACCGGTGGCCGACCTGGGCGTGGGCAAGCAGCAGCTCGTGGAGATCGCCAAGGCGCTGGCGAAGGAGGTGAAGCTGCTCATCCTCGACGAGCCGACGGCGGCGCTCAACGACGAGGACAGCGCGGGGCTGCTCGACCTGATCCTGGAACTGCGCGACCAGGGCATCGCCAGCATCATCATCTCGCACAAGCTGAACGAGATCCGCCGCATCACCGACTCGGTGACGATCCTGCGTGACGGCAGGACCATCGAGACCCTGACGGTCCGCCGGACGCCGGACGCCGCACCGGAGCTGTCCGAGGACCGGATCATCCGCGGCATGGTCGGGCGGGAGCTGGACCAGCGCTTCCCGGAGCGCACGGCGTACGCCGGCGGGGACGCGGACCGGGTCGCGCTGCGCGTGAAGGGGTGGACGGTCCGGCATCCGGTCGACCACCAGCGCCTGGTCGTGGACGACGTGTCGCTGACCGTGCGGCGCGGCGAGATCGTCGGCATCGCCGGCCTGATGGGCGCGGGACGCACCGAGCTCGCCATGTCCGTCTTCGGGCGGTCCTACGGCCGGTACGTCAGCGGAACGGTCGAGGTGGACGGGCGCGAAGTGGTCACCCGGACGGTGCCCGCGGCCGTCGCGGCGGGCATCGCGTACGTCACCGAGGACCGCAAGCGGTACGGGCTCAACCTGATCGACAACATCAACCGCAACATCTCGCTGGCGTCACTGCCCGGGATGCGGCGCCGCGGCGTCGTCGACGAGCACCATGAGCGCCGGGTCGCCGAGGGCTACCGCGCCAGCATGAACATCAAGGCACCGACGGTGTTCGAGCAGGTGGGGCGGTTGTCGGGTGGCAACCAGCAGAAGGTCGTCCTCAGCAGGTGGATCCACGCCGATCCGGAGGTGCTGATCCTGGACGAACCGACGCGCGGCATCGACGTCGGCGCGAAGTACGAGATCTACACCGTCATCGACCGGCTCGCGTCGCAGGGCAAGGCCGTGCTGTTCATCTCCTCCGAACTGCCGGAGCTGCTGGGGATGTGCGACCGGATCTACACGATGGCCGAGGGCCGGCTGACCGGTGAGGTCGCCCGCGCCGACGCCACCCAGGAAGTCCTGATGCGCCAGATGACCTTGAACAGAAGCTGAGGCCCCGCCATGACGACCACGACCACTCCCCCGCGCGACGCCGCGGCGGCACCCTCCGGGCAGCCGTCGGCGGGTGCGCTGCTCCTGCAGGGTCTGCGCGGCAACATGCGCCAGTACGGCATGCTGATCGCCCTGGCCTTCATCGTCGTGCTGTTCCAGATATGGACCGACGGCACGCTGCTGCTGCCGAACAACGTCTCCAACCTGATCCAGCAGAACGGCTACATCCTCATCCTGGCCATGGGCATGATGATCGTCATCATCGCCGGCCACATCGACCTGTCCGTCGGGTCGCTCGTGGCCTTCGTCGGCGCCATGGCGGCGGTGATGATGGTCAAGCACGACCTGCCCTGGGTGCTCGCGCTGGTGCTGTCGCTGCTGATCGGCGCGGTGGCGGGCGCGTGGCAGGGCTTCTTCATCGCCTACCTCGGCATCCCGTCGTTCATCGTGACGCTGGCCGGGATGCTGCTGTTCCGGGGCCTCACCCAGATCGTGCTGGAAGGGCAGTCGATCGCCCCGTTCCCCGAGGGCTTCCAGAACATCGCCAAGGGCTTCATCCCGGAGATGGGCCCGTACACCCAGTACCACAACCCCACCCTCGTCCTGGGCCTCGTGACGGTGGTGTTCCTGCTGGTGCGCGAGTGGCGCGACCGCAAGCGGCAGCTCGCGCACGAGCTCGACGTGCCGCCGCTGAGTCTGTGGGCGCTCAAGTGCACGGCGGTCACAGCCGCGGTGGTGGCGTTCACGCTGACGCTGGCGAGCTTCCACGGGGTGCCGGTGGTGATGCTCATCATGTGCGCGCTGCTGATCGGGCTCGGCTACCTGATGCGCAACGCGGTCATCGGTCGGCACGTGTACGCGCTGGGCGGCAACAAGGCGGCGGCCAAGCTGTCGGGCGTCAAGGACAAGCGGGTCACCTTCCTCGTCTTCGTCAACATGGGCGTGCTGGCGGCGCTCGCGGGCTGCGTGTACGCGGCGCGGCTGAACGCGGGCACCCCGCAGGCGGGTCTCAACTTCGAACTGGAGGCGATCGCCGCGTCGTTCATCGGCGGCGCCTCGATGAGCGGGGGCGTCGGCACGGTGATGGGCGCCGTGATCGGCGGCCTGGTGCTCGGCGTGCTCAACAACGGCATGTCGCTGGTCGGCATCGGCACGGACTACCAGCAGGTCATCAAGGGACTGGTGCTGCTGGCGGCGGTCGGCTTCGACGTCTGGAACAAGCGCAAGGCCGGCAAGTAAACCCCTGACTGGAGGCGCACATGGACACGAGCAGACGCACGGTGCTGGCGGCAGCGGCCGCCGCGGGACTCACGGCCGCGGGCGCGGCCACCTCGTACGCGTCGGAGGGCGGGACGCATGTGAAGCACCCCGTGAAGGAACTGTTCGGCACGCTCCCCGACGGGACGAAGGTGTACCGCTGGACCCTGGAGAACGGCGGCACGCGGCTGAAGGTGCTGTCGTACGGCGGCATCGTCCAGTCCCTGGAGATACCGGACCGCCACGGCCGGTACGCCAACGTCTGCCTCGGCTTCGACGGCCTCGGCGAGTACCTCACGGCCACCGCCTTCTTCGGCGCGCTGATCGGCCGCTACGGCAACCGCATCGCGGGCGGCCGGTTCACCCTGGACGGCACGGCGTACCGGCTGTCGGTCAACGACGGCCCCAACAGCCTCCACGGCGGGGCGCAGGGCTTCGACAAGCGGATGTGGGACGTGGAGCCCTTCACCGCGGGGGCCGCCGGGGTGGGGCTGGTCCTGCGGTACGTGAGCGCCGACGGCGAGATGGGGTACCCGGGCACGCTGCGGGTGCGGGTGACGTACACCCTGACGCCCCGCGGCGACTGGCGGATCGACTACACGGCCACCACGGACCGGGCCACCGTCGTGAACCTGACGAACCACGCGTACTACAACCTGGCGGGCGAGGGCAGCGGCTCGGTCCTCGGGCACGAGCTGCGGCTGGCGGCCTCCCGCTACACGCCGGCCGACGCGACGCTCATCCCCACCGGCGAGCTCGCGGCGGTGGCCGGCACCCCGTTCGACTTCCGGCGCGGGAAGCCGGTCGGGCAGGACATCCGCACCGCGCACGAGCAGCTCGTGACCGCCCAGGGGTACGACCACAACTGGGTGCTCGACAAGGGCGTGACGGTGCGCCCGGAGTACGCCGCGACGCTGCGCGACCCCGGCTCGGGGCGGACGATGCGGATCGCGACGACGGAGCCGGGTGTGCAGTTCTACTCCGGGAACTTCCTGGACGGCACGCTCGTGGGACCGTCCGGGCGCACCTACCGGCAGAGCGACGGGCTGTGCCTGGAGACCCAGCACTTCCCCGACTCGCCGAACCGGCCGGAGTTCCCCTCGACGGTGCTGCGGCCGGGCGGGACGTACCGCTCGGCGACGGTGCACAGCTTCTCGGCGCACTGAGCTGCCCCGGCGCGTCCGGTTCCGGCGGGCCGGTACCGGACGGCCGGTGCGGTACCGGCGGGCCGGGCGGGGCCGGTGGCGGGCGTCATGCCGTCGTGGGGACGGCGTGCGTGACGCGCAGCTTCGACTGGCCGTGCGGCAGGCGTTCCCAGTCGTCCATGAACCGGGCGACGAGACCGTGCCGCGCGGCCAGGCGCGTCAGCGTCTCGGTGCGGTAGTAGAAGTCCTCCCCCAGCACCTGGTGCTCGGCGGCCTCGGTACGGTCGAAGGTGAAGTCGAAGAAGCCGCCGGGGGCGAGGATCCGGCCGACGTGCGCGAGGCACTCGTCGATGACGTGCAGCGGCGAGTGGGAGAAGACGCTGTGCGCGTGCACGACCGTGAAGGCGTGGTCGGGCAGGAAGTCGAGCCTCAGGTCGTCGACCGGGGTGAGGTAGGGCAGCTTGTCCTGCAGGCCGTAGCGGACCAGGGTCTTCTTGGCCTCGATGAGGATGTCGGGCGAGATGTCGATGCCGTAGTAGTGGCCGGGGTCGAGGTGCCGGATGAACCGCCACCCGGCGCGCAGGTTGCCGCAGCCGATCTCCAGCAGCCGGTCCTGCGGGCGCAGTCCGTGCGCCAGCAGGTAATCGAACTGCATCTGCCCGATGGCCAGCCAGCGCTCGGCCGACGCGGCGCCGCCGACCGCCGCCTCCGGGCTGCGGGCGGTGTCGGACGCCATCACGGCCCGGTAGTAGGCGATGTGGTCGCCGCCGTGGCGCAGCCGCAGCAGGGTGTCCCGTCCGGCCCGGCGCAGATACGGCACCACGCGCTCCGGGTGGCGCAGCGCGTAGCGCACCTTGTGCCCGAGGCGTGCGCGGTTCGCCGACAGGCGGGATCCGGGTGTCTGCTGCATGGCGGCCTCCGTGGGTCGTGCCATCCGTGGGCGTTCCCCCTGTGCGGATGCTAACCACGGGTGACCGCGGGGCGGCGGGAGGCGGTGGCTCACTCGTTCGTGAGGGTCCGTTGGGCCGAGTGCCGTCCCGGCGTGGTGGGGGCGCCGGAACCACCGGACGGTGGACGGGAAGGGCCGGGGAATCCGTCACCCGCATACTCCCGAACGAGGCCGGGCATGCAGGAATCACTCATCGTGGGCACGCGCGGCCGCGTGCCGCACGTGGCGCTGGAGGAGAGCCGGGACCCGCGCGCCGGGGCGGGCGGGAGGCCGCTGCCGTGGCTGGCGGCCGTCGCCGCCGCGTTCACGCTCGCGCATCTCGTCGTGGTCGCCCCGGGCCTGGGGCTGGGCTGGGACGAGACGGTGTACGTCAGCCAGGTCGGCCCGCAGGCCCCGGCGGCCTTCTTCAGCGCGCCGCGCGCCCGGGGCGTCACGTTCCTCGCCGCGCCGGTCGCGGCGATGACCACCTCCGTCGCGGTGCTGCGCCTCTACCTGGCCGTGCTGGCCGGCTGCGGTCTGTTCCTGGCGCTGTGGGTGTGGCGGCGGCTGCTGCCCGCGCCGGTCCTCGCCCTGGCGGGAACGCTGTTCGCGAGCCTGTGGGTCACCCTCTTCTACGCCGGTCAGGTCATGCCGAACCTGTGGGTCGCCTTCGGGGCGCTGGGCGCGACCGGCTGTTTCCTGCGGGCGGCGCGGGATCCGGGCGACCGGTGGGCGGCCGCCGGCATGGTCGGCGCGGTGGCGTTCACAGGTCTGATGCGGCCGTCCGACGCCGTGTGGCTGGCGGTGCCGCTGATCGTCGCGGCGGTGCTGATGCGGGCCTGGCGGTGGCCGCTGCTGGTGGCCGCGCTCGCGGCGGGCCTGGCCGTCGGCTGGGCGGACTGGGTCCTGGAGGCGTACGCCCGGTACGGGGGACTGGGGGCGCGGCTGGAGCGGGCGAGCGAGATCCAGGGCGGGCTGGGCTGGTACCTGTCCCTCGACGACCACGTACGGGCGCTCGGCGGGCGGACGCTGTGCCGGCCGTGCGACGTGTCCTGGCCGCACCCGGCGGTCGCGGTGTGGTTCGTCGCGCTGCCGCTGCTGGTGGTGGGCGGGCTGGCGGCCGCGGCCCGGACGGAGCGCCACCGGACGGAGATGGCGGTGGCGAGCGCGGTGGGCCTGTCGCTGGCGCTGCCGTACCTGTTCACGGTCGGCTACGCGGCGCCGCGCTTCCTGCTGCCGGCGTACGCGCTGCTCGCGCTGCCCGCGGCGCGGTGGCTGGTGTGGGTGTGCCGCCCCCGGGCCCGGCGGGGCCGGCGGCGGGCCGTCGTGGGGCTGGTCGCCCTGGCCGTGGTGGCGCACCTGGCGGTCCAGTACCGCGTCCTCGACGGTGTGGCGGAGCGGGTGCGCCGTGACACGCGCGACCTGACGCGGATCGCCGCCGCGCTGCACGCGCAGGGGGTGCGCCCACCGTGCGTGGTCAGCGGCGAGGACGCCATCCGCGTCGCGTACCGGGCCGGCTGTGCCTCGCGCCAGCCCGGCGGCCACGACGGCAGCATCACCCCGCAGGGCCTGGTAGCCCTGGCCCGCCAGCGGCCGGTCGCGGTCCTGGTGTCCGACGCGGGGCGGCCCCCTGCGTACGTCCGGGGGTGGCGCGTCCACCGGCTGCCGGAACTGGGGCGGCTGACGGGGTACCGCGCCTATGTGGCGGGTGCGGCGGGCGTGAAGCCGAGGGAGGCCAGCCGTACGGAGCCGGTGAGGGCGGTCCGCAGGTCCTGAACCCCACGGGCGGCGAGGGGGACGACGAGCGTCGCGTAGTCGTACGGGCCGCCGGCCACCGCCACGTCGACGGAGGCGGTGGCGACGGCGGTGGCTGTGGGCGTGGAAGTGGCGGGCCCGACGGCGAGGGTGACCCGGCCGGTGCCCGAGACCTCCAGGATGGCGGAGGCGGTACCGGACCCGAAGTCGCAGTCCCGGAAGAGCAGTCCGCCCGGACGGCCGGGGGCGGCCGGGGTGACGCAGTCGCCGTGCGTCCGGGTGCGGTCGGCGAGCACCGTGCCGTGCTGGTCGTCGTAGTCGGCGGCGGCGAGGGGCCGGGTGAGGACGGGCCGCGGCGCGAGGGCGGGTCCGTCCACGGTGAGGCCGGCGGTGAGCCGGATGTCGCTGCTGGAGGCACCGGCGAGGAACTCGTACCTCCCCGGCTCGACGGACCACCCGCCATGGGCGACGTCCCAGAACGCCAGCATCTCCAGAGGCAGTTCGAACTCCAGCCGCCGTGAGGCGCCGGGCGCGAGGTGGACGCGCCGGTGGGCGGCGAGCTCGCGCCGGGGCCGCGGCACGGAGGGGGCGACGGCCCGTACGTACAGCTGGGCGACCTCGTCGGCGGGAACGGCACCGGTGTTCGTGACGGTGAACGCGGCCCGGACCAGGCCGCCGTGACGCTCGGCGGACAGGTCGTCGTACGCGAACGAGGTGTACGACAGGCCGTGGCCGAACGGGAAGAGGGGGGTGCCCTCGAAGTACAGGTAGGTCTGGCGGCTGCCGATGATGTCGTAGTCCAGCAGGCCGGGCAGGTCGGCGTCGTCGGCGTACCAGGTCTGGGGCAGCCGCCCGCCCGGCGAGACGTCGCCGGCCAGTACGCGGGCCAGCGCGGTGCCGGCCGCCTGACCGCCGTGCGCCGTCCACAGCACGGCGGGCAGCCGCGCGGCGGCGCCGGGTACGGCGTACGGGTAGGACGAGGTGAGGACGAGCACGGTGCGGGGGTTGACCGCGTGGGCGGTGCGCCAGAGCCGGTCCTGCGCCCCGGGCAGGGCGAGGGTCGTCCGGTCCTCGGTCTCCCGCCCGTTGATGTGCGGGTCGTTGCCCGCGACGACGATGACGGCGTCCGCACCGGCGGCGGCACGCGCCACGGCGTCCGTTCCGCTCTCGACGGTCTCGACCGTGAAGACGGCGGCCGGGTCGTGTTCGGCGGCAACCTTCACGCCGTCGGCGGCAACCGTGAGGTGACCCCCCGTCCCGAGGTGCCTCAGGAGGTGGCCTTCCCCGTGCGGTTCCAGCCGGAACGTCTCCTGCACGACCCAGCCGCCCGGCTGCTCGGCCGAAGCCCGTACGAAGCCGTCGTCGGCGACCGAGAGGTACCGGCCGTCCGGGGCGCGCAGGGTGAGCACCCCGCCGCCCCAGTCGGTGAGGGTCAGGGTGGTGCCGTGCGGGCCGGCCGTCAGCGGCGGCAGATCGGTCCGGCCGGTGAGCAGCGCCGGGTCGAGGGTCGCCCCGGTGCCGGCTGTCCCGGGGCCGTCCCCGCCGGAACCGGGCACCCGCAGGAAACCGGCGGCACAGCGCAGCCGCACCCGGTCCGCCCCTTCGGCGTAGGTCACCCGCGAGGCACCGAACCGTTCCCGCAGGCCGTCCAGGGGGCTGGAGCGCCGGATCAGCGTGCCGCTGTACCAGTCGAGTTTGCATTCGTCGGCGAGCGGGCCGACGACGGCGAGGCGCCGCACGGCGGCCGGGTCGAGCGGCAGGAGTCCGTCGTGGGTGAGCAGCACGACGGCCTGTTCGGCGGCTTCCCGGGCCAAGGCGCGGTGCCCGTCGGTGTCGTAGCCGTCCCCGGCCGCCGCGCCGGGGGCGTACGGGTCGAGCTCCGGGTCGAACTCGCCCAGCCGGAACCGGACGTGGAGCTGGCGGCGTACGGCGGTGTCGACGTCGGCCTCGTCGATCAGGCCCCGGTCGAGGGCGGCACGGAGGCGTGCGGTGGTCGGCGAGCCGTCGGTGCCGTGGTCGGTGAAGCTGTCCACGCCGGCGCGCAGCGCGGCGGCGACGGCTTCCTCGTGGGTGTCGAAGCAGCGCTGGGAGTCGACCAGGTTGCTGGGTGCCCCGGCGTCGGAGCAGACCAGGAGCTCCCGGTCGGTCCAGGTGCGCAGCTGCTCGGCGAGGTGGGGCGACAGGTGGTTGGGGCGTCCGTTGACCAGGTTGTAGGCAGGCATCACCCCGGCGACGGTGCCCGCTTCGACGGCCGGGCGGAAGGCCCGCAGGTCGTACTCGTGGAGCACGCGCGGACGGACCGAGGAGGACGTAGTGTCGCGGCGGGTCTCGTTGTTGTGGGCGAGCCAGTGCTTGAGGACGGGAGCGGTGCGCCAGTACACGGGGTGGTCGCCGCGCAGGCCGCGGGTGTAGGCGACGGCGAGCGCGGCGGTGAGGCCCGGGTCCTCGGAGTAGCCCTCCTCACCGCGGCCCCACAGCGGGTGGCGCAGCGGATTGACCGTGGGCGCCCAGACGTTGAGACCGACGCGGTCGTCGCGGGCGCGCATGGCGCGGGCCTCGCCGGCGACGGCCTCGCCGACGCGGCGGACCAGATCGTCGTTCCAGGTGGCGCCGAGCCCGACGGCCTGCGGGAAGACCGTGGCGGGGCCCATCCAGGCGACGCCGTGCAGGGCTTCCTGGCCGGTGCGGAAGGCCGCGATGCCGAGGCGGTCGACGGCGGGCGCGAACTGGTGGAGCAGCGCGATCCGTTCGTCCGGCGTGAGCCGCCCGAGCAGGTCCTCGACGCGGTGCGCGAAGGGCAGCCGCGGGTCGCGGAAGGGCGGCCGGTCTGCGGTCACGTGGGGTTCCCCTTGCCGGAGTGCGGGAGGCGGAGGTGGAGGCGTACGGGGGCGCCGGCGCTGGGGCGCGGTGCTCTCGGAATGGGGCGGTGCTCCAGGTGGTGCGCGGTGCTTCACCTGGTGGGCCGTGCTCTGGCAGGTGCACAGTGCTCTCGGAGTGGCGCGGTGCACGTGGTGCGCGGTGCTCTGGCAGTGCGCGGTGCTCTCGAAGTGGTGCGGTGCTGCACGTGGTGGGCGGTGCTCTCGGAGTGGCGTGGTGCTCCACGCGTGGTGCTCTCGGCGGAGGGTGCGGTGCCGCACGTGGTGCGCGGTGCTCTCGGGATGGCGCGGTGCTTCATATGGCGCGTACCGCTCCAGACCGTGGACGCTGCTCTACATGGTGCGCGACGCACCAGGTGGCCGCACCGCTCCACACCGTGCCCGGTTGCTCTGGCAGGTGCGCGGCGCTCCACACCGCGCACACCGCTCCCAGTGCAGAGCGCTGCTCACCCCCTACGCCCCGACATGGCTACGCCCACCCGCAACATCGAAGCGCTTCGATGCTCCTCGCCGCCCCCCGCGGATGTCAAGAGCCCTTGTACCGCCCGGATTTCGGAGCGCACGAGGTGCGACGCAACCCCTTGTGCGGGCAGGGGGGTTCACTTAACCTCGCAGCGACATCGAAGCGCTTCGACGCCGTGCGGCACCCTCCCGCTCCCTGGCGCTATCCCGCTTCGTCCCCCGCCAGTCGAGTGTGTCCTGGCGCGCCATGAAGGGTTGACGCAATGACGCCGAACTCGTCCTCCGCCGCGGGCCCCGCCCCGAGCCGGAGAAGCTTCCTCGCCTCGGCGGCCGTGGCGGCGGCCGCGGTGGCCGGCGGGGTCCCGCTGCTCACCGCCTGCGGGGGCGGGCAGAGCCGGCAGAAGGAGGGAGCCACCTCCGGCAAGGACGCCGCGAAGATCCTCCCGGCGTTCGCGGCACGGACCGTCGTGTCCCCCGACATCGCGGCCAGGAACGGTTCGGCAGCCGGATTCACCACGGCGGTGGCGGCGGCACGGCTGAAGGCGTCGGTGGCCCGCAAGGCCGGCCGGGGCAGCGCCATCCGCATCATGGCGCCGCTGTGGGGCAGCCCGCCGAAGGGCGACAACCCGTACTACCGGGCGATGGACGACGCCATCGGCGTCCGGACCGTCTGGCAGAACCAGGACGGCAGCACGTACGACGAGAAGCTCGGCGCGGTGCTGGCCTCCAGCGGCATTCCCGACGTGGTGGTGGTCCCCGCGTGGAACCTCACCGGCAGGATCCCCGGCGCCATCGGTGCCAAGTTCGCCGACCTGGGCCCGTACCTCTCCGGCGACAAGGTCAGGGCCTACCCGAACCTCGCGGCCGTCCCCACGGACGCCTGGCAGCGGTCGATCTTCGGGGGCGCGCTGCGCGGCATCCCCATGCCCGCCCCGTACGTGGGCAACATCGCGCCCTTCTACCGGCAGGACGTCTTCGAGGAGCGGGGCTGGCGGGCGCCTTCGAGCGCCGCCGCGTTGTTCGCCTGGGCGAAGGAGGCGACCAGCGCGAAGGCGAAGGTGTGGGCCTGCGACGACCTGAAGTGGACCGCGTTCAACATGTTCGGCGTCCTGCCGGGCAGCGACAAGGCGCTGTGGTGGAACACGGTCGACGGCAAGCTGGTCAACCGGGTGGAGACCGAGGAGTACCTGGAGGCCCTCGAATGGGTGCGCACGCTGTACGCGGCGGGCGTGGTCCACCCGGACGCCAAGGCGGCGCGGGGTGACGCGGGCAACCGGTTCACCGCGGGCCAGGTGCTCGTCTACAACCAGGACCTGTCCCACTGGTACACCAAGAGCGCCGAGCAGAAGACGCGGAATCCGGGTTTCCGGATGGGTGCCTTCGACATCCCCGGGCACGACGGCTCCGCGCCGCGGCTGTACGCCACCCAGCCCGCGAACATCTGGGCGTTCGTCAACGCCGACGCGCCGCAAGCCCTCGTCGAGGACGTGCTGGCCGTCGCCGACTTCTGCGCCGCGCCGTACGGGACGAAGGAGCGCATGCTCACGGACTACGGCGTCGAGGGCGTCCACTACACGATCTCCGGCGGCGTGCCCGTCAAGACCGACGCCGGGCACCTCCAGGTCACGGGCGCCTTCGACTACCTCGGCGACCCCGCCCCGTACATCGCGCACCCGGATCTGCCCGGCATCACCCGGCTCCAGGTGGAGTGGCAGCAGCGGATGGGGGCCCTGACCCGCAAGACCGCCTTCTACGGGCTGACCGTCACCGAGCCGAACCGCTGGACCAACCTCGCCGACGACTTCGAGCAGCTGGAGGACGACGTCGTACGCGGCCGCAAGAAGATCGGCGACGTGCGGCGGGCCGTGGCGGAGTGGCGGAGCGCGGGCGGCGACCGGTTGCGCGACTGGTACCGGAAGCTGCTCGACGAGAACGGGCCGGCCACCGCCGCGCACTGACGGCCGGCGCAGAGGGGAGGACGACGGTGCCGACGCGCACGCGACGGAGCAGCGGCAGCAGCGGCAACCGCGGCCGGAGGGCGCCCGAGAAGCCGGGATCACCGGGCGGCCGTACGGACCGTCCAGGCCGTACGGACCGTCCAGGCCGTACGGACCGTGCAAGCCGTACGGGTCGTCCGGGTCTGAGGGCGAGGTTGCGGCGGGACCGGACGCTGATCCTGATGACCGTCCCGGCGCTGCTGCTGGTCCTGGTCTTCCACTACGTGCCGGTGCTCGGCAATGTGGTGGCGTTCCAGGACTACGACCCGTACCTCGGCGAGAACGGGATCGTCGCCATGGCGCAGAGCCCGTGGACCGGGTTCGCCCAGTTCGAGCGGATCCTCGCCGACCCGGCGTTCTGGCGGGCGGTCGAGAACACGCTGGTGCTGTTCCTCCTCCAGCTCGTCCTCTTCTTCCCGGTGCCGATCGGGCTGGCGCTGCTCATCAACAGCATCGTGCGGCCGCGGGTGCGCGCCGTCGCCCAGGCGGTCCTGTACCTGCCGCACTTCTTCTCCTGGGTCCTGGTCGTCACGGTCTTCCAGCAGATCTTCGGTGGCGCGGGCATCATCGCGCAGACCTTGCGGCAGCACGGCGTCGAGGGCTTCGACCTCATGACCGAGCCGGACGCCTTCGCTCTCCTCGTCACGGCCCAGGGCATCTGGAAGGACGCCGGCTGGGGCGTCATCGTCTTCCTCGCCGCCCTTTCCTCGGTCAGCGACGAGCTGTACGAGGCCGCGGCGATGGACGGCGCGGGTCGCTGGCGCCGGATGTGGCACGTGACGCTGCCCGCGCTGCGCCCGGTCATCGCGCTGCTGCTCGTGCTGCGGGTCGGTGACGCGTTGACCGTGGGCTTCGAGCAACTGCTGCTCCAGCGCGACGCGGTGGGTCCGGACGCCGCCGAGGTGCTCGACACCTACGTGTGGTGGAACGGCATCCGCAACCAGGACTTCGGGTACGCGGCGGCCGCGGGGCTCGTCAAGGGGATCGTCGGGCTCGGGCTGGTCCTCACGGCCAACAAGGTCGCCCATCTCATGGGCGAGCAGGGGGTGTACAGGAAGTGAGACCGCATAGGGCGGTCCGCCGGACCACGGGCCGGCGGAGCCCCACCGGCCGGCCGGTGCCGTCCCGTCCGGTGCCGTCCCGGCCGGTGTGGGAGGAGAGGCCCAGCGCGGCCGGACTCGTGGGCAAAGGCATCGTGCTGGCGGGTGCGTGCCTCGCGATCCTGTTCCCGCTGTGGATCGTGGTCGTCACGAGCCTGTCGACGCCGGAGACGATCAGCAGCGCGGGCGGCCTGGTCGTCGTCCCGCGGGACGTCACCTTCGTCGCGTACCGGGAACTGCTCGGCGGCGGGCAGGTGCAGCGCGCGGCGCTGGTCAGCCTGGGCGTGACGACCGTGGGCACCCTGTTCAGCATGACGGTGTCGGTGCTGTGCGCGTACGGCCTGTCGCGCCCCGGGTCGCCGGGGCACCGGTGGATCCTGATGACCCTGCTCGCCACGATGTTCTTCGGCGCCGGGCTCATCCCGACCTATCTGCTCGTGCAGGCGCTGGGGCTGACCGACACCTACCTGGCGCTGATCCTGCCCAGTGCGGTGAGCGTGTTCAACATCCTGGTGCTGCGGGCGTTCTTCATGAACATCTCACCGGAGCTCATCGACAGCGCCCGGATCGACGGGGCGGGTGACGTGCGGATCCTGTGGCGCATCGTGGTGCCGCTCTCCCGGGCGGTCCTGGCGGTGATCGCGCTGTTCTACGCGGTGGGCTACTGGAGCGCGTGGTTCAACGCCTCCCTCTACCTGACCGACCAGGACATGATGCCGCTGCAGAACGTCATGATCCAGATCGTGCAGAAGCAAGAGCCGCCGACCGGGCTCGGGCAGATGATCAGGACCAACCGGCTCTCCCCGCTCTCGGTGCAGATGGCGGTGATGGTGCTGGCGCTGGTACCGGTCGCGATCGCGTCGCCGTTGGTCCAGAAGCACTTCCGGAAGGGCATGCTCACCGGCGCGGTCAAGGGCTGACGCCCTTGGCGCACCGGCCGGGCCGTCCCGCCGTGTCCCCGTTCCGTACGGCCCGCGCGGCCGCCTCCCAGGGAGACCATGCCCGATGCCCACGCTCGACGACGCCACCCGCGGACGGCTGCTCTTCGGCGGTGACTACAACCCCGAGCAGTGGCCGGAGGAGACCTGGAACGACGACGTCCGGCTGATGCGGGAGGCGGGGGTCAACTCCGTCACGCTCGGCGTCTTCTCGTGGGCGCGGCTCGAACCGCGTCCCGGCGCCCGGGACTTCGGCTGGCTCGACCGCGTGATGGACCTGCTGCACGGGCACGGCGTCGGCGTGGTGCTCGCCACGCCCACCGCCTCTCCCCCGCCCTGGATGGGCGCGCGGCACCCGAAGACCCTGCCGCGCGACGAGGACGGCCGGACCGTGTGGTGGGGGTCGCGCCAGCAGTTCTGCGCCAGCTCGCCCGTCTACCGGCGGTACGCGGCCGCGATCACCGAGGACCTCGCGCAGCGGTACGGGCAGCACCCCGCGCTCCTGATGTGGCACATCAACAACGAGTACTGCACATACTGCTGGTGCGACGGGACGGCCCGCCACTTCCGCCGCTGGCTGCGCGCCCGCCACGGCAGCCTGGAGGCGCTCAACGCGGCGTGGGGCACCGCCTTCTGGAGCCAGCGCTACGGCTCCTGGGAGGAGATCATTCCGCCGCGCCGCGCCCAGTACCTGCGCAACCCGGCGCAGGAGCTCGACTTCAAGCGGTTCACGTCCGACGCGCTGCTGGAGTGCTGCACCGCCGAGCGCGACATCGTCGCCCGGCACACCCCGCGGACTCCGGTGACCACGAACTTCATGCCGTTGTGGCCGGGTCTGGACGGCTGGGCCTGGGCCGGTCAGGAGGACGTGGTGTCGGTGGACGTCTACCCCGACCCGAGGGATCCGTACGGCGGCCAGTACAACGCCATGATCGGCGACCTGACCCGTTCGCAGGCGGGCGGCGGCCCGTGGATGGTGATGGAGCAGGCGGCCGGCGCGGTCAACTGGCGGGGCGTCAACCACCCCAAGCCGCGCGGGCTGAACCGGCTGCTGTCGCTGCAGTCCGTCGCCCACGGCGCCGACGCGGTCTGCTACTTCCAGTGGCGCCAGTCCCGCCAGGGCGCCGAGAAGTTCCACTCCGGGATGGTTCCGCACGCCGGTGAGCGGGGGCGCACGTTCCGGGAGGTGCGGCGGATCGGGGCCGAACTGGCCCGGCTGGGCGAGGTGGTGGGCACCCGCACCGACGCCCGCGTCGCCGTGCTGCACGACTGGGACTCCTGGTGGGCGGGGCAGCAGGAGGGCCGGCCGTCCGCCGAGCTCGACCTGGAGCAGGTCGTACGGGCCTGGCACCGTGCGCTGTGGGAGGCGCACCTGCCGGCCTCCTTCGCCCACCCCGCGCACGACCTGTCGTCCTTCCGGCTGGTCGTCGTCCCGCACCTGTACCTGCTCACGGACGCGTCGATCGGCAACCTGGTGGCATACGTGCGCGGTGGCGGCACCCTCGTCTCGGGGTTCTTCACCGGGGTGGCGGACGCGGACGACCGCGTCCGGGAGGGCGGCATGGACGCGCGGCTGCGGGCGCTCTTCGGCATCGGCACCGTCCACGAGTGGTGGCCGCTGGAGCATGGGGAGACCGTCCGCGTCGACGGTTTCGACGGGACGCTGTGGTCGGAGGAGCTGACCGCGGACGGCGGTGAGGTGGTCGCGGCGTACCGGGGCGGTGAGCTCGACGGCCTTCCCGCGGTGCTGCGCTCGGGCAGTGCCTGGTACCTGTCGACGCTGCCCTCGCCGGCCGCGCTGCGCGACCTGCTCGCCTCCGTGGCGGCCGGAGCGGGCGTGCGGCCGGTGCTGCCCGGACTGCCGGCGGGCGTCGAGGCGGTGCGGCGCGGTGAGCTGCTCTTCGTGCTGAACCACGGTCGGGAGCCGGTGGCCGTCGCCGTACCGGGGACGTACCGCGAGGTGCTGACGGGGGCGGCGGTGCGCGGGTCGCTGGCGCTGGAGCGGTACGGGGTGGCGGTGCTGCGGGAGACCGCGCCGTGACGGGCTCCGGGCCCGTCCACGGTACGTGGGAGGCGGCGCCCGCGGCCCGCTGGGAGGACGCCTTCCTGTGCGGCAACGGGCGGCACGGTGCCATGGTGACGGGTGACCCCGACGACGAGGCGGTCGTGGTCACCCATCACACGCTGGTACGCCCGGTGGACCCCGCCGACACCCGCCCGCCCCGTCTGGCGGCCGAACTGCCGGCGCTCCAGGACCGGTTGCTGGCCGGCGAGTGGGACGCTGCGGATCGGTTCACCGACGGGCGCGGGCTGCGCTGGGTGGGCGCCTTCCACCCCGCGTTCCGGGTGCGGGTGCGACGCCGGGAGCCGCCGGGCACCGGGCCGCGGGCGGTCCGGCGGGAGGTCGACTTCGCGACCGGCGTGGCGTCCTCCGTCCGCGAGGGGCGCGCCAGCCGGGTCTTCGTCTCGCGCGCCGACGACGTGATCGTCCAGTACGTGACCGGCGGCCGGGCTCCGCTGACCGGCACGGTCACCCTCGACCCGGGCCTCCCGGGCGCTCCGCACGGCCTGGCCGTCGTCCGGGACGCGGCGCCGGACGACCGCGGCGGCCTGCTGACCCTGCGGGCGCGCTATCCGGGCAGCGACGTGACGTTCTCGGGCGTGACCCTGGTGCTCACCGCGGGCGGGCGCACCGAGGCCGGCCCGGGCGGCCTGGAGGTGACGGGGGCCGCCGGGCTGCTGCTGCTCACGCGGGTGCACCGGCGGCGCGGCGAGCCGGACCTGCGGGAAGCGGCGGCAGCACTGCGCGCCCTGGTGCCGGAGGGCGCTGCGCCCGCCGGGGCGTACGCGGGGCTGCTGGCGCGGCACGGGGCGCTGCACCGCGCCGCGTACGAGCGGGTCGTGCTGGACCTCGGCGGCAGCGCGGCGGACCGTGCCCTGCCGGGCAGCGCGCTGCTGCGGAGAACGGACAGCCCCGCCCTGCTGGAGCGGCTGTTCGCGGCGGGCCGCTACCACCTGCTGTCGGCGAGCGGCATGCTGCCGCCCCGCCTCACCGGTCTGTGGACGGGCGACTGGGACACGGCCTGGTCCGGGGCGTTCACCACCGACGCCAACCTCAATCTGCAGATCGCGTCGGCCGCGCCCGCCGCGCTCGGGGAGGTGAGCGAGGCGCACGCCGCCCTGGTGTACGGGCAATGGGCGGACTGGCGGGACAACGCGCGGGAGGTGTTCGGAGCGCGCGGGGTGGTCGCGCCGGCCCACACGGACGGCGTGTCGGGGCATGCGTACCACTTCGAGCGCCGCTACCCGCTGCACCTGTGGACGGCGGGCGCCGACTGGCTGCTGCACCCGCTGGTCGAGCACGCGGAGACGACGGGCGCGGCCGATCCGCGACTGGCCCCGGCGCTGGCCGAGGTGGCCCGGTTCTACGAGGACTTCCTCACCCGCACGGGACCGGACGGGCGGGTCGTGATCGTGCCGTCGTACTCCCCGGAGAACCGGCCCGTGGGCGGCGGCTGGGGCGCGGTCGACGCGACGATGGACATCGCGGCCGCCCGGCACGCGCTGACCACGGCCGCGGACCGCCACCCCGCGGACGCCGAGCGCCTGCGCGCACTCGCCGGCCGGCTGCCCGCCTACCGGGTCAACGGCGACGGCGCCCTGGCCGAATGGGCCCGGCCCGGTCTGGCGGACCGCTACGACCACCGCCACCTCAGCCACCTGTACCCGGTGTGGCCGCTCGGTGAGATCAACCCCTACGACACCCCGGGGCTCGCCCGTGCGGCGCACCGCGCCCTGGAGCTGCGCGGCGCCGGGAACGGTTCCGCGCACGGCCGGCTCCACCACGCCCTGGTGGCCGCGCGGCTGGGCGACGGCGAGCGGGCGGCGGACGCGCTGCACCGGGTGCTGGGCGGCGACTTCTTCCACGCGTCGCTGATGAGCGCGCACTATCCGGGGCGCGACGTCTACAACGCGGACGCCGCCCACACGCTGCCCGCGGTGCTGATCGAGCTGCTGGTGCAGTCCACGCCCGCCCGTCTGGTGCTGCTGCCGGCGCTTCCCGCGGCGTTCCCCGGCGGTGAGCTGCGCGGGGTGCGCACCCGCTTCGGCGCCGAGGTCGACCTGGGGTGGCGCGACGGGGTGTGCACGGCCGCCGTCCGGCCGTCGCGCACGGTCCGCGTCGACCTGAGGACACCGGCGGGCGCGCGGACGCTGGACCTGGTCGCGGGTGTGGAGCGCGTCGTGCGGGTCAGCGCGCGCTGACCGGTCCCGTGCTGTCGCGCACGGTCAGCTCCGGTGCGAGCAGGACGGTCTCGTCCGTGCCGCGGCCCTCCAGCTTGGCGACGACCTGCTGGACGGCGTGGCGGCCCATCCTCTGCGCCGGTACGGCGACGGAGGTGAGCGGTACGGAGGCGTGCGCGGCGACCTGGTCCGGGCAGATGGCCATCACGGAGACGTCCTCGGGGACGGCGCGGCCCTGCTGGCGCAGCAGGGCGAGGAGCGGGTCGGTGGCCGCCTCGTTCTGGACGACGAAGGCGGTGGTGGCGGGGCGTTCGTCGTGGATCCGGGCGAGGGTGGCGGCGACGGCGGCGTAGCTGCCTTCGCAGGGGCGGTGCAGCAGGCGCAGGCCGAGCTCGTCGCTGCGGGTCCGCAGGCCGATGAGGGTGCGTTCGGCGAAGCCGGTGTGGCGTTCGTAGACGGCGGGGGCCTCGCCGATGACGGCGATCTCGCGGTGGCCGAGGGAGGCCAGGTGGTCGGCGCACAGGGCGCCGGCCGCCTCGAAGTCGAGGTCGACGCAGCTCAGTCCGGTGGGATCGGCGGGCAGGCCGATGAGGACGCCGGGCCGGGCGGCCTCGCGCAGCAGCGGCAGCCGGTCGTCGTCGAGCTCCACGTCCATGAGGATCATCGCGTCCGCGAGGGCGCTGCCTTCGATGCGGCGCACGGCGGCGGGCCCTTCCTCGCCGGTCAGCAGCAGGACGTCGTAGCCGTGGGCGCGGGCGGTGGTGGCGACGGCGATGGCGATCTCCATCATCACCGGCACGTACATGTCGGTGCGCAGCGGGATCATCAGCGCGATGATGTTGGACCGGTTGCTGGCGAGGGCGCGGGCGCCGGCGTTGGGGTGGTAGCCGAGCTGGGCGATACTGCGCTCGACGCGCTCGCGGGTGGAGGCGGAGATGGACCGCTTGCCGCTCAGGACGTAGCTCACCGTGCTGGCGGAGACTCCGGCATGCTGAGCGACATCGGCGAGGGTGACCATTCGGCTCTCCAGGACGGGTGATGTGAAGCGCTTCGATTCGCCTCGCCGACGACCTTAGATGCGTCCCGATGCGCCTGTCCAGGGAGCTGTCTCCAGAGGGACCGGTACAGGGTGCACTGCGATCGAAGCGCTTCGACCGGCCGTGCCCGCGCGTGACCGCGACGGAGGACGGCCGGGAGGGGCGGCTGCCCCTCCCGGCCCGTCGGTGGTCGGGCGGTCCGGTCAGCCGGCCTTGATCCGCAGGAAGGTGACCGAGTGGGCGGGGAACGTGTACGTGAAGTCCCGCGCCACGCCCCGCAGGACCGACGTCCGTGGCCGCACCGGGCGCGCGTCCGCCGTGTTCACGGCCTCGGGTGCCGCGTGGAGGGTGGTCAGCCGGGCCGTCGGCGCGACGGCGGCCGTGCCCAGGTCGATGCGCGTCCGGGCCGGCGCCGCCTGCGCGTTGACGACCTTGACGACGAGGTCGCCCTTGTCCCGCGTCACCACCTGGCGGAAGGGTTCGGCGGCCTTGTCGTCGGTGAAGGAGCCCCACTTGCGCCCGTCGAGGTACAGCGTGACCTGGCGGCCGCGCACCTGGACGTGGAGGTCGTAGGTGCGCCCGGTCTCGATGGTCGTGCTCTTCTCCGCCAGCGTCTGCTTGCCGCCGTCCACGGACTTCTCCACGGCGGAGCGGGTGTTGCCCCAGCCGCCGAGGTTCCACCAGTAGTGCGTGCCGGTGGAGCGGACACCGAAGGCGACGAGGAAGCCTTCCCTGCCGGACTTCTTGGTGGCCTTCAGCCGCAGGTCGTAGTCGTGCCAGCCGGTGTCGCCGGCCGTCACCAGGGTGTTCTCCGCGGTCGTGTCGGACTGCACGTACGCGCCGTCCACGACCGCCCAGTCGCCGCGCCCGGCGGCGCGGGTCCAGCGGGTGTCGCCGGCCGAGAAGTCCTCCCGCAGCAGCGCGGTGCCGTCCGCCGCGGTGACCTCGACGTCGTCGTACGCGGCGCTGGTGGCCCACGTCGACAGCCCGACGGCGCCGGTGATCGGGCCGGAGACGTGCGGCGTGGCGGAGGCGCGGCTCGGCACCACCCGGTCGCCGGTGTTGTTCATGAAGAGCTTCTGCACCTCGTAGCTGGCCGAGCCCCAGGACCGGTGGTTGTCGAACCAGATCATGTCGGGCCGCCACTGGTTGTGGTGCACGTCGGCGAGGAGCGGGGCGTACGAGGCGAGTTTGACGACGTCCGCGTTGCGTTCGAGACCGGTCATGTAGGCGGCTTCGGCGAGCGCGTTGGAGAAGCGGTTGTCGAGGGAGGCGTACTCCCCGAGGAAGACCTTGGGGCCGGTGCGGTCGTAGGTGTCGTAGCGGCCGTTGTTCTCCAGGAACCACTGCGGGCTGTTGTAGTAGTGCTCGTCGACCATCGCCACGCCGGCGTCGCGGTTGAGCTGCCAGGAGCGGTCGAAGACCGCACCGGAGTCGTCGGGGCCGGAGTTGGAGACGACCGTGATCCCGGGGTGCTTCGCCTCGATGGCCCTGCGGAACTCGGTGAAGCGGGCGAAGAACGCGTCGGGCAGGTTCTCCTCGTTGCCGACGGCCAGGTGTGTCAGGCCGAAGGGCGCCGGATGGCCCATCGCGGCCCGTTTGCGGCCCCACTCCGAGGTGACCGGTCCGTTGGCGAACTCGATCAGGTCGAGGGTGTCCTGGATGTGCCGCCGGAGCAGCGCGGGGTCGTCGGTGGCCTCGTTCTGGCCGCAGCCGGTGACGAGGGCGGGGACGACGGGCAGGGGCATCGCCCCGATGTCCTCTGCGAACCGGAAGTACTCGTAGTAGCCGAGCCCGTAGCTCTGGTGGTAGCCCCAGAAGTTGGCGTTCACGGCCCGCTGCTCGACGGGCCCGATGGTGTCCTTCCACTGGTAGGACCGCTTGCGCTCCCACTGCGGGGCCTCGTACGCCCGGTGGCTGCCGGTGTTGACGAGGCAGCCGCCCGGGAAGCGCAGGAAGCCGGGCTTCAGGGCGGCGATCTTCTCCGCGAGGTCCTTGCGCAGGCCGTTCGGGCGGCCCTTGTAGGTGTCGCGGGGGAAGAGCGAGACCATGTCGAGGCGTACGGTCCCCGCTCCGGACGCCGTCACGGCGAGGCGTCCGGTGGTGGTGGACGCCCCGGGGACGAGGGTGCCGGTGTACTTGGTCCAGCGGTCGCCGCGCACGGTGACCGCCAGCGGCGCGGACACGGCGGTGCCGTCGGCGGCGCGGAGCTCGGCGGTGAGCCGGGTGCCGGCGGGGCGGTCCGTACGGGCCCAGACGGAGAAGTCGTGGGGGCGGCCCGCGGTGAGCGCCATGCCGGCGCCGTATCCGCTGTTGACGACGCCGAAGCGACCCGCGGCGCCGCCCGCCCCCGTGAGGTCGAGGCGGAGGTGGTGGCGGTTGCGCTCGGCGAGCCGCTCGGCGTCACCGGCCACCCGCAGCGTTCCGGTGGCGCCGCCCGTGGCGGTCTGCTGCCAGGCGGTCAGCGAGGTGTAGGCGGGGTGGTCGGCCGGGTCGTACTCGAAGGACCGGTTCTGGACGAGTTCGGCGTACAGGCCGCCGTCGGCGGCGTTGTTGATGTCCTCGAAGAACACGCCGTACATCGTGCGGTCGATCGCCGGGCCGGTGCGGTCGGGGTGGACCGTGAGCGAGTAGTCCACGGGTCCGGGGGCCGGAGGGGTGACGGCCGGAGGGGCGTCGGCCCGGGTGGGGCCCGTCATCACCGTCCCGGCGAGCAGGGCGGCGAGGAGGGTCGCCGACACGAGGACCGGTTTCGGGCGGGTGCGTGCCATCCAAGTGCTCCTGGGTATCAGTTGTTCGATATATCGGACATTGACCAGGACTTCGAACAGACCCTAGGCAGGCGACGTGAACGCGTCAACGGGTCGGAGGACAGCACCCTCCGCCGATGCCTTGGCGTTCCCCCGGGACGCAATCGACAATGAGGGGGATGACGGACAACCGGGCACACAGCGGCGAGATCGGCCAGCCCGAGCGGCTCGCCATGAACCGCACGGGCAGCTTCGACTGGGATCTCGACGCCGGGACGATCGATGTCGACGAAGCGGGACTGCTCGTGTTCGGCGTGGCCCCCGGCACGTTCGACAGCCGGCCCGGCTCCCTGGTGCGCCGCCTGGACCAGGAGGAACGGGTCCGGCTCGAAGACGTGATCAAGGAGGCGCTGAGCAGCGGCCGCTCGTCGTACGCCGCCCACTTCAGCATCCCGCTGGACGACGGATCGCCGCAGTGGACCCACGTACAGGCGCGCATCCTGCGGGACCGGGAGGGCCGGGCCCACCGGATCGTGGGGATCGTCCGGGACGCGACCTTCGAGGTCACCCACTCGACGTTCGTGCTGGAGCTGGAGAAGCGCCGCAAGCGCCAGACGAACATGGTCGAGCGCACCACGCAGGCGCTGTCCCGCGCGGTGACCGTGGACGACGTCACGGCCGCGCTGACCGGCCCCGGAGGTCTGGCCCGCCTGGGCGCCGACGGCTTCGCGCTGGGCCTGGTCGAGAACGGCTCGCTGAACATCATCGCCCTGAGCGGCGACTCGCTCGACGTCCTGGAAGACCTGCGGGTTCGCCGGCTGGAGCGCGGGATGCCGCTGGCGGAGACGGTGCTGAGCGGGCGCCCGCTGTTCTGCAGCTCGTTCCAGGAGCTGGTGCGGAACTACCCGGTGCTCGCCCCGTACGCCGGGCAGCTGCGCTTCCGGGCCGCCGCCTACCTGCCCCTGGTCGCCCAGGCCCGCACCCTCGGCGGGATGGCGCTGTTCTACCGCGGCCGCACCGCCTTCAGCGCGGACGAACGCAACCTCACACTGGGACTCGCGGCGATCGTGGCCCAGTCCCTCCAGCGGGCGATCCTCTTCGACGAGGAGCGCGAGCTGGCCACCGGGCTGCAGGCCGCGATGCTCCCCCGCCGCATCCCGACCGTCGAGGGCGGCGAGATCGCCGTGCGCTACCACTCGGCGTGGGGCGGCCGCCAGGTCGGCGGCGACTGGTACGACGTCATCCCGCTGCCCAAGAGCAGGGTCGGGATCGTCGTCGGCGACGTGCAGGGCCACGACACGCACGCGGCCGCGATCATGGGCCAGCTGCGGATCGCCCTGCGTGCGTACGCCGGTGAGGGCCACGCCCCCTCCACGGTGCTGGCGCGCGCATCGCGGTTCCTCGCGGAGCTGGACACGGAGCGGTTCGCCACCTGCACGTACGCCCAGGTGGACCTGGACACCGGCACGCTCCGGGCGGTCCGGGCCGGACACCTGGGCCTGCTGATCCGGCACACGGACGGACGGGTGGGGCAGCCCAAGCTGCCGGGCGGCCTGCCGCTGGGCGTGGCATCGGTCTTCGGGGACGAGGAGTTCCCCGAGACGCGCCTCGACCTGGTGCCGGGCGAGACGCTGGTGATGTGCACCGACGGGCTCGTCGAGGAGCCGGGCGCGGACATCGACGAGGGGATCGAGGCCCTGGAGCGGGCGGTCGGCAGCGGGCCGCCGGGGGCGGAAGCGCTGGCGGACCACCTGTCGGAGCGGTTCTGGGAGCGCTGGGGCGCGGGCGACGACGTGGCCCTGCTGGTGCTGCGCCGCAGCCCCGACCCGGGCACCCCGCGGGCGCCGCGCATCCACCAGTACATCCACCAGGCGGACCCGCAGGGCCTGTCGGAGGCGCGGGCGGTGGTGCGGCGGGCGCTGCGCGACTGGGGGCTGCGGGAGTTCGCGGACGACGCCGAACTCGTCACCGGCGAGCTGCTCGGCAATGTGCTGCTGCACACCGAGGGCGGCGCGGTGCTGACGCTGGAGGTCCTGCCCGAGCCGGTGCGCCGGGTGCGGCTGGCGGTCCAGGACCGCTCCAGCGCGTGGCCCCGGCGGCGCACCCCGGGCGAGGCGGCGACCGGCGGCCGGGGACTGCTGCTCCTGGACGCGCTGGCGCTGCGCTGGGGTGTGGAACCGCGCGGCGAGGGAAAGGCCGTGTGGTGCGAGATCGGCCCGTCACCGAGGCATGGTTAGGACGTCCCGTGGTGAACCCCGTCGAGGCGCTGGACCGGATCGCCTTCCTGCTGGAGCGGGCGCAGGCGCCGACCTACCGCGTACGCGCCTTCCGTACCGCGTCGGCTGCGCTGGCCGCCCTGGACCCCGGCGAGGTGGCCGAGCGGGCGGCGGCCGGGACGCTGGAGAGGCTGCGGGGCGTCGGGCCGAAGACCGCCCAGGTGGTGCGCGAGGCGCTGACCGGCGAGGTGCCCGCCTACCTGCGGCGCCTGGAGGAGGAGGCCGGGGAGCGGGCGCGGGACACGGACGCGCCGGGCGCCCGGCTGCGGGCGGCGCTGCGCGGCGACTGCCATGTGCACTCGGACTGGTCGGACGGGGGCAGTCCCATCGACGTCATGGGGCGCACCGCCGCGGCGATGGGCCATGAGTGGGCCGTGCTCACCGACCACTCGCCGCGGCTGACGGTGGCCCGCGGCCTGTCGGCGGAGCGGCTGCGGGAGCAGCTCGACGTGGTCGCCGAGCTGAACGAGCAGTGGGCGCCGTTCCGTCTGCTGACCGGGATCGAGTGCGACATCCTGCTGGACGGCTCGCTCGACCAGGAGCCCGAGCTCCTCGACCGGCTCGACGTGGTGGTCGCCTCGGTCCACTCGAAGCTGCGGATGGACGCGCCCGCCATGACGCGGCGGATGGTCAGGGCCGTCCGGGATCCGCTGGTGGACGTGCTGGGGCACTGCACGGGGCGGCTGGTCGGCGGCAAGCGGCCGGAGTCGCGGTTCGACGCGGAACAGGTCTTCGCGGCGTGTGCCGAGTCGGGAACGGCGGTGGAGATCAACAGCCGGCCGGAGCGGCTGGACCCGCCGCGCCGGCTGCTGCGCGAGGCCGTCGCGGCCGGGGTGTTCTTCGCCGTCGACACCGACGCCCACGCGCCCGGACAGCTCGACTGGCAGATCCTGGGCTGCGCGCGGGCCGAGGAGTGCGGCGTCCCGGCCGACCGGGTGATCAACACCTGGCCGGCCGGGGACCTGCTCACCTGGACCCGCACGCGCCGTGCGCCCCGGTCGGCCGGTGGCTGAGCGGTACGGCGCCGCACCGCGGCCGAGCGGTGTGGCGACCGGTCAGGACCGGGCCGTACGGCGCCGGCGGACGGCCCAGAGGATGCCGCCGCCCGCGAGCAGCACGGCAGCGGCCGCGCCGCCGATCAGCGGTGCGGTGCCGGAGGAGCCCGTCTCGGCGAGACCGGGGCCGGTGGGCTCGGGCGCGGGCGTGGACGGCCCGGCCGGCGGGACCTCGGCCGACGGGGTCGTGACGGTGGGCGTGGGGGCCGGCGCCGGGGTGCCGGCGGGCGGCGTGGGAGACGGCGTGGTGCTCGGCGTGGGGGCGGGGGTCTCGCAGACGGGGGCCGTTCTGGTCTCGTCGCGCGAGAACTTCCCGCCCTCGCTGCCGTCCTTCACGACGAGCCGGACCGTCAGCTCCTTGTCGTGCTCGGGCAGTCGGAGCTTCTCGTGGAACTCACGGCCGAAAGTGCGGGTCGGCAGCAGGTCCTTGCCGTCGACGGTGACCGTCACCTGGTTCGGCGCGTCCGCCGTGTAGTCGGTGAGGTCGACCTGCACCTCGGAGCAGGTCACCGACCAGGCGGGGGTGTGGGCCGCCGCCGGCACGGCCGAGAGCGCCGCGCCGGTGACGCCGAGGACGGCCGCCGCGGCCGCGAGGGCGGCGGCGCTGCGTCCCGGTCTGATGGACAGGGTCATCTGGGGGGTTCCTCCGTACGGGGACGGGTTCCTGTACGACATGGCGCCGGAGTCGGCGTGGAGCGCACAGTACTGCTCTCCCGGGTGGGGTTCACAACCGTCCCATGCGCCTCCCGGACGGCCAACTGGCTTGATCCGTACCCGTCTTGGGACGGCTTGCGGAAAGACGGAGCAGGCCGCTCCCATGATCGGCCACAATGACCGCATGCCCGAATACCTGGAACTCGATCTTGCCGGTGCCGCGTTGCGCGTGGAGCTGTCCGACACCGGAACGCCCGCGTCCGGCAGCGGTGCGGCCGCGGACCGGAGTGCGGACGACGGACCGGACCTGCCGGAGGGCCTGGGCACCCTGACCCCCGTGGCGCGCGGCGGCGGGCGCCGGGCGGCCGTCCTCGCGACGGAGGCCCTGCGGACCGCGCTGCGTCCGCTCGGCCCGCTGCTCGAAGAGGTGCACACGGCGGTGACGAGCGTCCCGCACGCCCCGCAGGAGCTGTCGGTGGAGTTCGGCATCCAGATCGGGCACGACCTCAAGCTCGGCATCGTCGGCGCGAACGGCAACGCGACGATGACGGTGTCGGCGACCTGGCACCACGACCCGGCGCAGAGCACGCCCCGGCCGGACGGCGTCCAGCCCGGCGGCACCGCACGGCAGGGCGCGTCCGAGCACCGACAGGGCTGAGGCATGACCTGGTTCCGACCTCCGGCGGCCGCCGGCAGCCGGGTCTCGCTGCTGTACGAGGGCAGCGCCAAGGCCGCGGGCGCCGCCGCGCTCCTCTCCCCGCGCCGGGTGCTCACCTGCGCCCACGTCGTCAACGACGCCCTGGGCAGGGACCTGCACTGCGCCGAACACCCGGCCGCGGCCGGCCCGCTGACGGTGGCCCTGCGCGGCTCCGCCTCCGGTGGCGGTGCCGCGGCCGGTGACGGCACGGGGCCCGGTGCCGCGGACGCCGGCGGGACGCACCGCGCCACGGCCACCGTCTCGGTCTGGGTGCCTCCGCAGCCGCGGCCCTCGGCGCTGGAATGGGACGGCGACCTGGCCGTCCTGGACCTCGACGAGCCGGCCCCCGCGAGGTTCCGGCCGGTGGTGTGGCGTGACATGGAGGAGGGCCAGGAGCTGCGTGCCTGGCACGGCGGGGGCGAGGCGATCACGTTCGCCGACATCGTCGTCGGCTTCAGGGAGGGCCGGTACGGCTACCTGGACGGCCGGCTGTCCGGGGCGGCCGTCGGTCCGGGCTACAGCGGCGGACCGCTGTGGACCCGGGACGCCTCCGCCGTGGCCGGGCTCGTCGTCGCACACCTGATGCCGCCGGGGGCGGAGCCGCTGGGCATGCAGCAGGCGGTGCGGCGCAGCTGGGCCGTGCCGTGGCAGGCGGTGCGCGAGGAACTGGCCCGCGCCGGGGCCGCGGACGTCCTGCAGGAGTGCGCCGTCGCGGGACGCGCCGGGCAGGACCCGCGGTGCGCCGGACCCGAGACGGCGCGGGCGGCCGCGGCGCTCACGCCCGTACTGCGGGCGCTGCTGGACGATCCGCGGCGGCGGGCGGACCACGCCCGTGCGCTGGCGGCCGGGCTGGGGTACGCGGCTCCCGGGAGCGGGCACGCGGCGCCGGCCGTCGAGGAGCTGGCGGAGTTCCTGGTGACCGAGGAGCGGGCCCTGGCGACGCTCACCGAGTCGCTGGCGCCCGCGGTGCGCAGCGACGCCGACCGGGAGGCGCTGAACTCCCTGCTGGCACTCGGCCGGCTGGAGCAGGGTGTGCGGCTGCTGTCCGTGGGCGAGCACCGGCTGCTGCTGGAGGACCTGCGCCGGGTCACCGCCGCCGACGCCACGCTCGTCCCGCGCGCCGCCCGGGAAGCCCTGCGCTACATGGCCCTGCCGGGGCCGCTGGGCGCCGCGGCCCGGCTGGCGGAGGGCGACCTCGACGCGGTGGTGCCGGCCCTGGAGGGGTATCCGGACGGGCCCTCGGCCGGTGGCGGTGCGCCGCCGGTCCCCGCGCTGCTCCGCCTCGCCGCGTTCGTGGCGTCGGCGGCACCCGACCGCGGGACCCGGGACTCCCTGCACGGCTGGTGCGACCGGGTCGCCCAGCGGCTCGGCATCAGCCCGGTCGCCCTGGCCGAGCGGCGCGCCGACGCCGCCAACTGGGCCGCGCAGCGGCCGTCCCCGGTCAGCCGGGTGGTGCTGCGGCTGACCGCCGGGACCACCGGCGCCGGGGGCGGGGCAGGCGCCGACGGCCGGGGTGCCGAGCGCTACCGGTGCCGGATCAGCCTGGTCCGCAAGGACGGTACGACGGCGACCGTCGCGGCGCCCGAGGGCACCTGCGCCCCGGAGGAGATCGGCCGGCTGGTGCGCGAGGCGGCGGAGGGCGGCCACGGCGACGACGCGCACCCGCTCACCCAGGTGGACGTCGTCGTCGGCCGCGACGGGCTCCAGCTCCCCGTCGACGGCTGGGACACGGGCAACGCGCTCGGTGACCTGTTCCCGGGCCTCGACGGACTGCGGCTGGCGCTCGGCGCCAAGTACCGGGTGGCGCTGCGCTGCCCGGAGATGAGCCGCCGCTCCCCGCGCCGGGACGCCGAGATGCGCCGCCGCTGGGCGGCCGGGGACCCCGGTGTACTGGTGGTCGACGAGACCTCCGCGACCCTGCAGCAGCTCTACCAGCGCCTGGAGACCAGCCACAAGGACGTGGCCGGGGTGGTGCTGCACGGGCCGCGCGAGGAACGGGACCGGCTGCTCGACCTGTGTCTGGCGCTGGGCGTGCCGGTGGTGCTGTGGGACCGCGAGGCGGACGGGCACGGCCACGCGGCGCGGCTCGACGCCCTCGCCCCCGCGGGGCCGCTGCACCAGCTGCCGGAGCGGGTGCGGGAGTTCCGCGCCGGGGTGTACGGGGCCACGGTGTCCTCGGCGGCGCGCCCGGCGCTGGTGTGGGAGGACGCGGAGCTGCCCGTCCCCGGATCCCTCGAACTGCTCGACCCCTCGTGATCACGGCCCCGGCCGGCCTGGCGGAAACAGCATGCGGACGAACGGAAGCGGACACCTGATGACGACGACAGGTCCCGGTGCGGGACGCGGAGACGGCGACGGCGGCTGCCCCGAGGGGTGGCGGTTGTTCCGGGGCGACGGCCGGGCCCGTACGACGGAGTTCCCCCAGGCGCCGCCGTGGCGGCGGTTCGGCGGCGGGGCGGGAGGCGGGAGGCGCCGCCCGCGTCCGTACCTCATCGGCCCGGCGGAGGCGGACGTCGTCAGCGCCGCGCTGCTGCTGCGACGGCCGCTTTTGGTCACCGGGCAGCCCGGTACCGGCAAGTCGTCGCTGGCGCACGCCGTCGCGCACGAGCTGTCGCTGGGCCGGGTGCTGCACTGGCCGGTCAACAGCCGGACGACGCTGCAGGACGCTCTCTACCGGTACGACGCGATCGGCCGGCTCCGCGAGACGAACCTGCGGCGGGACCGCGACGACGGTGCCGTGCCGGACGACGGCCCCGGCATCGGCTCGTACGTCCGTCTGGGTCCGCTCGGCACGGCACTCGTACCGTCCCCGCGGCCGCGGGTGCTGCTCGTCGACGAGCTCGACAAGGGCGACGTCGACCTGCCCAACGACCTGCTGAACGTCTTCGAGGAGGGCGAGTTCGAGATTCCGGAGCTGGCCCGGCTGCCCGAGGACCAGGCCCGGGTGCGGGTGATGACGGCCGATCCGCACTCCTGGACGGAGGTCGAGCGCGGGCGGGTGTGCTGCTCGGAGTTCCCCGTCGTCGTCATCACCAGCAACGGCGAGCGGGACTTCCCGCCCGCCTTCCTGCGCCGCTGCGTGCGGCTGGACCTGCCCGAGCCCGACGAGGAGCGGCTGCGGGAGATCATCCGGGCCCACCTGGAGTGCGCCGGGTCCGCGGCGGACGGCGGCCTGGAGGGCGTGGACGACCTGATGCGCGCGTTCCTGGCCCGCAGGGCCCGCGGCGAACTGGCCACGGACCAGCTGCTGAACGCGGTGTTCCTGCGCCGGGGCGGGGTGGACCTGGACGCCGAAGGGCTGCTGGACGCCGTGCTGCACCGGCTCGGCGGGACGGTGTGACCGGTGCTCGACCGGGTGCGGGACGTCCTCGCGGGAAGCGGGGCGGAACTGTCGGCCGAGGAGCTGCTGGACGCGCTCTGGCTGGCGGCACGGCTGCCCCCGGCGGCCGCGGCCGCGCTGGGCGGTTCCGTGGCCGGGCCGGGCGCGCCGCCGCCCGGCGGTCCCGCGCCGGACGGCACCGGGCCCCCTGCGGTCCCGCGGGCGGCGGACGGCCCGGCGCGGCCGGAGGAGCCCGCCGAGGAGGCCGGCCCGGCCGCGACCGGACCGTCCGGCGGGCTCGGGGCCCTGCACGCCGCTCCGGCCGCCCGGCCGTCCGCGCCGGCTGCGGGCGCCGGCCCCGGCGTCCCGGCGATGCCGGTCCGCGCCCCGGGCGTCAAGGCGCTGGGCACGGCCGAGTTACGGCTGGGCCGTGCGCTGCGGCCGCTGAAGCACCGGCGCCCCGACGCGGCGCGCCGGGAGCTCGACGTGGCGGCCACGGTCGCGGTCATGGCCGAGACGGGGCTGCCGGACGCGGTGCTGCGGCCCGCCGTGACCCGCTGGCTGGATCTGGTGGTCCTCGTCGACGACGGGGTGTCCATGCTGCTGTGGCAGCGGCTGGCGGCCGAGGTCCGGCTGCTGATGGAGCGCAGCGGGGCGTTCCGCGACGTCCGTGTGTACGGCCTGGACAGCCGCTGCGCGGACGGTCCGCTGCTGCGCCACCGGCCGTTCGCGGACGGCCGGGCCACCTTGTCGATGTCGACCGTCGGCGATCCGTCGGGCACCACGCTGCTGCTGGTGGTGAGCGACGGAGTGGGTGCGGCCTGGCGCGACGGGCGGATGCACGCCGCGCTGGAACGGGCGGCCGCCACCGGCCCGGCCGCGGTGCTCCAGGTGCTGCCGCCGCGGCTGTGGGACGGCTCCGGCATCCGGGCCGAGCGGTGGCGGGTCACCACGCGCCGCCGGGGCGCGGCGGGCGCCTCCTGGATCGTCGCCGACCCGGTGCTGCCGCCGGAGCTGGCGCCCTTCGACGGCATCCCGGTCCCGGTCCTGGAGGCGACGCCCGGGTCCGTCGGCACGTGGGCGGCGCTGGTGGGTTCCCCCGGCGGCAGTGCCGTCCTGCCGCTGCTTGCGCGCCCGCGGGGGGCGGCCGGTCCGCCGTCCGGCGGCGGTCCGGTCCCGCGGCGCGCCGAGGGGGCGTCGTCCGGGGACGCGGTGCTGCGGTTCCGGGAGGCGGCGTCACCGGAGGCGTACCGGCTGGCCGCGCATCTCGCGGCGGTGGCGCCGCTGCCGGTGCCGGTGATGCGGCTGGTACAGAGCGCGATGACGCCGGCGGTGGACACCACGCACCTGGCGGAGGTGTTCCTCGGTGGGCTGATGCACCGGGAGGACGCCCCGGACGCCCTGCCGCACCACCGCGAGTTCGACTTCCGGGAGGACACGCGGCGGATCCTGCTCGGCACCGTGCCGCCCGCCGATCTGGTGCGCACCACCCGGTCGGTGACCGCGCGGCTGACCGAACTGGCGGGCCACGCCCCCGATTTCCCCGCCTGGCTGCCGCACCCGGAGGGGCCGGAGCGGGTGCCGGCGGCCGGGCCCCGGCCGTTCGGCTGGGTGGACGAGCGGGTGATGCGCCGGCTCGGCGTGTCCGCGCCCGCGGCCGCGGCACCCGGCGGCCGGGCCCCGCACGCGGCAGAGCAGCCCGCGCCACAGGTGCCGCCGGCCCTGCCGCAGCGGCTGACGGACGAGGGCTGGGTGCCCGTACCACCGGGTGACCCCCGGTTCGAGGGAGCCGGCACGCTGCCGTACACGGTGGTCGCCGAGTACCGGCGGGGGTGGCCCGGGATCGGGCTGTACCTCGCGCACGACGGCACGGGCACGCCCGTGATCGTCCGCCGGCTGGAGGACGCCGCGCTGCACGACACCGACCTGATGGCCCGTGAGGTCATCGCACTGAGCCGGATGGACGGCGTCCACGCGCCGCGGCTGCTCGCCCACGACGTCACCGCCGCCCTGCCCTGGGCGGCCGTCGAGTGCGCGCAGGACGACGAGGCGGACCGCGGGCCCGCTCCCCACCTGCGGCGGTTCGTCCGGCGCTACGGCCCGCTGCACGAGGACGGCCTGCTGACCGTCGCGCGCCGGTTCGCCGACGGGCTGGCCAGGGCGCACGGCAAGGGGCTCGTCCACGGCTCGCTCGTGCCGAAGTGCCTGCTGGTGGCCGGCCGCGACGTGCTGATCACGGGCTGGCTGACCGCCACCGTGGCGGACCGGCCGAGCCGCTACCGCGGGCTGCTCCGCCGGGAAGGCACCTACCGCGCACCGGAGTTGCCCGACCACGCGGCGCCGCCGACGCCGGCGTCCGACGTGTGGTCCATGGGCGCGATCCTGCTCGCGGCCGCCTCGGGCGACTGGGCGGACGACCGGCGCGACGAAGCGCGGGAGACGCCGCCTGCCCTTGACCCGCGGCTCACCGACGTCCTGCTCGACTGCGTCGACACCGTCCCGGGGCGGCGCCCCACCGCGGAGGAGGTCCGGCGCGCGCTGAACGGCATCGCGCACCACCGGCGACCGCACCGGCGCGGGCTGCGCCTGCTCCTCGGACGCGGCCCGACGGGCCGTCCGGTACGCCTCGACATGGCGGGCCCGGAGTCCGGCGGCCACGGTCCGCACGTGCTGTGCCAGGGCCCCCTGGACGTCGGGCGGCGCGGGCTGCTGAGCTCCCTGCTGCGTCAGCTGACCGCGGACGGTCCGGCGGACGGCGTGCGGCTGCTGCTCGCCGACTTCACCGGCCGCAGCGGTCTGGAGCGGTACGCGCAGCGGCCGGTCACCGGCGTGGCCGCCCTGGGACTGTCGACCGTGCCGGCCCGGGCGCTGGACCTGCGGGAGGCGCTCGCCGCCGAGCTGACCGTGCGCGAGGGCGCGCTGCGCTCGGCCGGGTGCCCGGACTTCGGGGCGTACGAGGCGCAGCACACGGCGGCGCCCGGCCCACCGGTCCTGCCGCGGCTGGTGGTCGTCATGGACGAGGTGACGGAGATCCTGCCCCGGCAGCCGGAGCTGAGCAGCGTGCTGCTGCGGGCCGCGCGGTCGGGAGCTCGGCTCGGCATCCATCTGGTCCTGGCCACGAGGAACCAGGTGCACCCGTGGTTCGCCCGGTCGTTCCTGGAGTACGTCCCGGCGCGGGTCACGCTGCGCACGCGCCGGGTGCTGGCGCCCCATCCGCTGGACGTGCCGGACGGGGGGCTCCTCACGCACACCGCACTGCGGGAGGCCGTGCCCTTCACTCCGGAGACGGGCGGGGAGTGAGCTCTCCCGACATGGTGAGTGCCCTATCACGGGGAGCGTAACGACGACTCGGCTCTGCGTTCCGTCAAGGCCCTGGCAGCGACCTTGAGGTACCCGCGCGATGCCCGGCAGGACACGCTGCCCGTGCCCTGCTCTGCCCTTCCGGCATGAGGCGCGGGTAACGCCCCCCGTAATAGCGGCTTGTGCGGACCGGTGGTGTCCCACGGGGACGGGCCGGTCGGCTGGTCCAGGATGCCGCACCTCCGGCGGTTTTTCCTCTGATGCTTCTTCGGTGAAAAAGTGATCACGGGCCGGGGGCGGGGCTCGTCCCGGAGCGGGCGCCGGGCGCCGGGTCGCCGTGGTGCGGCTGCTGCCGCTCCGCGGACAGTGCCCACTGGTAGGAGAGGGCGGCGAGGGTCGTCACGCCCCAGCGGGCGCGGAGGTCGCCGAGTTCCTTGCTCAGGGTCCGCAGGCCGATGCCCAGCCGGCGGGCGGTGATGCGCTGGTCGATGCCGGCGGCCGTGTCCATGAGGATCTCCCGCTGCCGGCGGGTCAGTCCGCTGCCGCCGTCGTCGGGTCTGCCCGGCTCGGGGTCGCCGTGCCACATGTCGGCGCGGCGCCACGCCTCGGCGAAGCCCTCGGCGATGTACGCCACCAGGGCGCGGTCGACGACGTGCCAGGCCGCGTGGCTGGGGCTGGAGTTGACGACGTGGTCGGGGATGAAGGCCTGGCGCCGGTCCACGACGACGCACTGCTGGAACGGCGCGGCGAGGGTGCGGAACCGGCCGCCCTTGGCGGTCATGGTGGTCACCCAGGCGCGGGTGCGCGGATCGTCGCGCTCGCTGTCGTGGCACAGGGTGCGCACGTGCACCCCGCGGGCGAGCGCCTCGGCCTCGTGCGCCATGGTGCTCTCGATCAGCTCGGGGCTGCGCGGACGGCGGGGCCGGGCGGTCCACAGCTCGGTCTCGGCGCCGCCGACGGCCTCGCCGATGCGGGCGTCGACCTGTTCGGGCTCGGTGAGGAACTCGCTGCTGGATCCGGAGCGCCACTTGGCGCGCTCGAAGTGGACGCCGAGTTCGTCGGCGAGGGCGGGTATCGCGGCCGTCCGCGCCGCCCGGGCGGCCATGTCCCGCAGCTCGTCGTCGAGCCGGCGGCGGCCGGCCTCCTGCGGGTCCAGGGCGATCGGGGCCCGGGCCGCGTCCGGATCGACGGCGACGAGGTGCCAGTCCACCAGTTCGTCGAGCGCGGCCCCGTCCGCGGGCCCGACCGGCTCGCCGCGGGTGATCCGGGCATAGAGCGCCCGCGCGGCCGCGGACAGCACCGGCACCTCGACGCTCACGGAGTCGTCCCTGTCCCTCACCCTTCTCCCCTCGCGGCTGCCGTGCGGCTGCGTGTGTGCGCCGTGCGCACGTACGCACCGGGCAGGCTCTTGATCGTCGGTGTCCGACGGGCCAGCGTAGCGGTGCGACCCTCCCGGCACCCGCCCGCTTCGCGGGCGCGCGGGCCGGGCCCCCTCGCCGTACCGCCGTATGCCCATGAACGGACGCACTCCATGCAGCAGCCCGTACGCCGTGCCCGCACCGGGGCGGCCCCGGTTCCGGTCCCGCTTGCGGCCGCCGCCCGTACTCCGGCGGTGACCGGGCCGCCCGGCCGCGCACAGGGCTGATCAGGAACCGTTTCATCACCGCGGCGGCACCGGCGAACGCGAGGCCGCCGCCCGGTCCCTTGGGGGAAGAACCGTCATGGACAAGGTGGCACTGCGCTGTCTGCTGCGGGAACGCCGCGCGAGGATCAAGCCGGAGAGCCACGGCCTGTCCCGTCCGACCCGGCAGGGCCGGCGCGCACCCGGGCTGTCCCAGGCGCAGATCGACCAGCTCCTGCACCGCGCCCCGGACACGTACGGCCGTCTGGAATCCGGCCGGTACGCCAACCCGCCGGTGGGCCTGCTGCAGGACGTGGCACGCCTGTTCGGCATGGACGAGCAGGAGTGGATCGCGCTGTACCGGTACGCCCTGGGCCAGGACCCGCCGTATCCGCTCAACTCCCGCTCGGGCGAGGAGATCCCCGGCGCCTGGCAGGCGGCGCTCGACGCCTTCTCCCACATGGCGTACATCAACGACCGGTCCTGGAACCTGCTCGCCCACAACGCGCCGTTCGAGGCGCTCTTCCCCCGGCGGGAGGTGCCCGCCAACACGATGCGGTGGATGGCGGTGGAGCCGGAGGCCCGTACCGTGCTGACGGACTGGGAGACCGCGTGGGCCCCCCTGCTGCTGCCGCAGCTGCGGGTCGCGCTCGCCGCCGATCCCGGCGACCGGACGCTGCGCGGCATCGTGCGCGACGTGCTGGCCGACCCCGTGGCCGCGGCCATCTACGAGTCGGCGAGCTGCCGCATCCGGCTCGACGGTGACGAGCGGCCCGTGCACCACGCGGAGCTGGGCCCCGGGTGGGTGACCATGTGCGCGGCCCAGCCGCTGGCGGCGCCCGGTGCGCGCATGGTCCTGCTGAACTTCCACCCCGGTGAGCGCCGCCGGGGGCGGGTTCCGGCGCTGCGCGCCCCGGCCGACGTGTGAGGGGTGAACCCGCGATACGCGACGGGGCGACCGGGTACCCGTTGTTCCGTGTGCCGTCACGAGGAAGGTGGGCACCGTGAGCAACTCCCCCGAATGGGTGCGGTCCGCGAGCCGCTTCACCGACCGGGTCACCGCCGACGGCCGGGACGGCTGGCCCGTCGAGCCGGGCCGCTACCGGCTGGTCGTCAGCCGGGCGTGCCCGTGGGCGAGCCGCTCGCTGGTGGCGCGGCGGCTGCTGGGCCTGGAGGGCGCCCTGTCCCTGGCGGTGGCAGACCCGGTCCAGGACGAGCGGAGCTGGCGGTTCACGCTGGACCCGGACGACCGGGACCCGGTGCTGGGCATCCGCTTCCTGGGCGAGGCGTACCGCGCGCGGGAGCCGGAGTACGACGGCGGGATCAGCGTCCCGGCGATCGTGGACGTGCCGAGCGGCCGGGTCGTGACCAACGACTACCAGCGGATCACCCTGGACCTGGCCACCGAGTGGGGCGCGCTGCACCGCCCCGGGGCCCCCGACCTGTACCCGGAGGCGCTGCGCGACGAGATCGACGAGCGCATGGACGGCATCTACCGGGACATCAACAACGGCGTGTACGCGGCCGGGTTCGCCAAGCGGCAGGAGAAGTACGACGCCGCCTACGCGCGGCTGTTCGCGCGGCTCGACCAGGTGTCGGAGCACCTGGCGGGGCAGCGCTACCTCGTCGGCGACACGATCACGGAGGCCGACATCCGGCTGTTCACCACCCTGGTGCGGTTCGACGCGGTGTACCACGGCCACTTCAAGTGCAACCGCAACAAGCTGACCGAGGACCGGGTGCTGTGGGCGTACGCGCGTGACCTGTTCCAGACGCCGGGTTTCGGCGACACGGTCGACTTCGACCACATCAAGCGGCACTACTACCAGGTCCACGAGGACATCAACCCGACGCGGATCGTGCCGCGCGGGCCGGACCTGCGGGGCTGGCGCGCCCCGCACCACCGTGAGGAGCTGGGCGGCCGGCCGTTCGGCGACGGTACGCCGCCGGGGCCGCCGCCCGCGGACGAGATCGTCCGGCCGCTGTAGCGGCGAGCCGGGTCAGGCCGCCTGCCAGACGGTGGTGGCGTTGCAGAACTCCTTGATGCCGTGGCCGGACAGTTCGCGGCCGTAGCCGGAGCGCTTGACGCCGCCGAACGGCAGCGCCGGGTGGGAGGCGGTCATGCCGTTGACGTACACGCCGCCCGCCTCCAGGTCCCGGACGAAGCGCCGCACATCCTCCTCGTCGCGGGTCCAGACGTTGGAACTGAGACCGAAGTAGGTGTCGTTGGCGAGCCGCACCGCCTCGTCGAGGTCCGCGGCGCGGTAGAGGGTGGCGACCGGGCCGAAGGTCTCCTCCTGATGGATGCGCATGGCGGGAGTGATGCCGGCCAGGACGGTGGGCGCGTAGTACCAGCCGCGTTCCCGTCCCTCGGGGCGGCGGCCGCCGCACAGGACGGCCGCGCCGCCGCGGACGGCCTCGTCGACGAGCTCCTCGAGGCCGTCGCGGCCCTGTTCGCTGGCGAGCGGGCCGACGTCGGTGGACTCGTCCATCGGGTCGCCGACGGTGAGCGCGGCCATGCCGGCGGTGAAGCGCTCGGCGAACGCGTCGTAGACGTCGGTGTGGACGATGAACCGCTTGGCGGCGATGCAGGACTGGCCGTTGTTCTGCACGCGTGCGGTGACGGCGACGTCGGCGGCCCTGTCGACGTCGGCGGACGGCATCACGACGTACGGGTCGCTGCCGCCGAGCTCCAGGACGGTCTTCTTGATCTCGTCGCCCGCGATGGAGGCTACGGAGCGGCCGGCGGGTTCGCTGCCGGTGAGGGTGGCGGCGGCGACCCGCGGGTCGCGCAGGATGCCCTCGACGGCTCCGGAGCCGATGAGGAGGGTCTGGAAGACGCCTTCGGGGTAGCCGGCGCGGCGGAAGAGGTCCTCCAGGTAAAGGGCGGTCCGCGGGACGTTGGAGGCGTGCTTGAGCAGCCCGGTGTTGCCCGCCATGAGCGCGGGCGCGGCGAACCGGACGACCTGCCAGAGGGGGAAGTTCCAGGGCATCACGGCCAGCACGGGGCCGAGCGGCCGGTAGTGCACGCGCGCGTGCACGGCGCCGGCGTCCCGTACCTGGTCCTGCGGCGGGTGTTCGTCGGCGAGCAGCCGCTCGGCGTTGGCGGCGTACCAGCGCATCGCCTTGACGCACTTGGCCGCTTCCGCGCGGGCGGCGGTGATGGGCTTGCCCATCTCGGTGGTCATGGTGCGGGCGATGTCCTCCTGGTCCTGCTCCAGCAGGTCCGCCGCCCGCCGGAGCAGAGCCGCCCGCCGGTCGAAGGAGGTGGTGCGGTAGTCGCGGAAGGCGGCGTCGGCGGCGGCCACGCGGCGTTCGATGCCGGCGGCGTCGAGGGCGTCGAAGGTCTGCAGCGTCTCGCCGGTGGCGGGGTTCACCGTCGCGATGGGCATGGGGGCGTTCCTCCTCCTCGCGGTCGCTGCCTCGACCCTCCCGCGCGCGGCGGGGTCCCGCAACGCGAGCGGGGGGCCTGCGGTCAGGCGACGCGTGCGTTCTCCAGTTCGTGCAGCAGTTGCCGGGTCTCGGCGGCGAGGCCGCCGACCGAGGTGGCCGTCTCGTCGTCCGGGGCGGCCCCACCGGTGAGCCGGGCCTTGAGGCGGTGGTGGGCCTCCCAGGAGCGGGCCATCGCCTCCTGCCGCGCCCGCAGGGCCGGCTCGCGCCGCCCGGGTTCGTCCAGTGCGGTGCAGTCCGCCGCGCACACGTCCGCCAGGGCGTGCAGCAGCGGCGGTACGTCGGCGAGGACGGCGTCCGGCGGCGGCCTGAACCTCGGGCGCTCCCCGGCCGCCTCGGCGAGCAGGGCGGTGAAGGAGGTCAGATGGTCCACGACGCGCTCCCAGGCGGCGTCCCACTCGGTGGAGGGCAGCTCGGGTCCGGGGGGCCGGCGGACGCGGTGGGCGGGGTTGAAGCGGTAGCTCTCATGGGTCCACGTCCGGGCGCTGCGCAGCTCGGTGAGCCGTCCGGCCAGCCGGCGGGCCCGCTGGTGCCACTGCTGGGCCTGGCGCCGCTCGTGGCCCCGCTCGATCTCCCCGGCCATGTCGCGCAGCAGCGCGGTGGCGTCGCGGGGCAGCCGGCACAGCGAGTCGCGGGCGCTGCGCAGGTGGACGGGCGGCAGGACGAGTGCGTTCACGCCGATGCCGATCACCGCGCCGAGCAGCGTCTCCAGCAGCCGGTGCAGGATGTCGAAGCCCGAGTACGAGCCGTACACCAGCACGAAGAGCGCCGTGGTGGAGGCGTAGGTGCCCTGGTCGCCGAAGCGGGACCAGTTGCCGAGCAGGACGGTGACGGGCAGGACCAGCGCCATCGCCGCCATGGTGTCGCCGGTCAGACCGGCCGCCGCGGCCGCGAGGACCGTCCCGGCGGCGATGAGGACGACCTGCTGGAGCCCCGTGCGCACGGACCGGTAGACGGTGCTCTGTACGAGCGCGACGGCCGTCCAGGGCGCCATCAGCGCGAGGGGCGCCTGCCACCACCAGCCGGCCACGGCCCACGCGAGGATGGCCGCCCCGGCGGCCTTGAGGGACTGGACGGCCAGGTCCCGCTCGGGACCGGGGCCGGTGAGGGCGCTGCGTATGGACCGGCCGACCGCGGCCGCCTCCCAGCGGACGCGGTGCCGTGCTTCCCGTGCGGAGAGGATCACGGAAGCGGCGTACCCCCGGTGGCGTTGACGACCTCGGCGGTGATGTAACTGGCGCCGGGCGAGGCGAGGAAGACGTACGCGGGCGCCATCTCGGCGGGCTGGGCGGCGCGGCCCAGGGGGGCCTGCTTCCCGAACTCGGCGGTGTCCGGCATGGTGGCGGGGATCAGGGGCGTCCAGACCGGTCCGGGGGCCACGGCGTTGACGCGGATGCCGCGCGGGGCGAGCATCTGGGCGAGTCCCTGGGTGAAGGTGACGATGGCGCCCTTGGTCATGGCGTAGTCGAGGAGGGGCGGGCTGGGCTTGTAGGCCTGTACGGACGTGGTGTTGATGACGCAGCCGCCCTTGGGGATGTGGGGCAGCGCCATCCTGGTGAGCCAGAACATGCCGTACAGGTTGGTCTTCATGACCCGGTCGAACTGCTCGGTGCTGATGGCTTCGATGCCGTCGGGCTGGGCCATCTGGAAGGCGGCGTTGTTCACCAGGACGTCGATGCGCCCGAACTCTGCGACGGCCCGGTCGATCAGGCCGCGGCACTGCTCCTCCTCGCGGATGTCGCAGACCACGGCGACGGCCTTGCGGCCGGCCTCCTCGATCAGGCGGGCGGTCTCGCGCGCCTCGTCCGCCTCCTCGGGCAGGTGGGTGAAGAGCACGTCGGCGCCCTCACGCGCGTAAGCCAGGCAGACGGCCCGGCCGATGCCGGAGTCGCCGCCGGTCACGACCGCGGCGCGGTCCGCCAGCAGTCCGCTGCCGCGGTACGACTCCTCGCCGTGGTCGGGCCGCGGGTCCATCGATTCGGTGAAGCCGGGGTGCGGCTGTTCCTGTTCGGGGAAGTCCGGCCGCGGGTGGCGGGTGACGGGGTCCTGGGGCCGGCGGTCATCGCTCATGGCGGTGGTTCTCCTGATCGTCACGGTCGCACGGCTCCGCGGGTGCGCGGAGATGTGGTGGTGTGCGCTGTTTCCGTGTCTTCGCGTTCCCGGGAGGAGCGGGCCGAATCCCTTCGATCGCTCAGTCGGCGGAACGTGCGATGCGGCGCTCGGCGGCGGTGATGGGCAGGTCGTTGATGCTGGCGTACCGCTTGCTCATCAGGCCGTTCCCGTCGAACTCCCAGTTCTCGTTGCCGTACGCGCGGAACCACCGGCCGTCGGCGTCGTGGTACTCGTACGCGAAGCGGACGGCGATCCGGTTGCCGGTGTACGCCCACAACTCCTTGCGGAGCCGGTAGCCGAGTTCGCGCTGCCACTTGTCGGTCAGGAAGGCGACGATCTCCTCGCGGCCGCGCAGGAACCGGTCGCGGTTGCGCCACTCGGAGTCCTCGGTGTAGGCGAGCGCCACCTTCCGCGGGTCCCGGGTGTTCCAGGCGTCCTCGGCGAGCTGCACCTTCCGGCGGGCGGTCTCCTCGGTGAACGGCGGCAGGGGCGGGCGCACGGCGGTCTCCTCTTCCGTGAGAACGCTCGTTCTCACCACGTCCGGTACCGTACGAGAACGATGGTTCTCACGCAAGGGAGCGGAGCGATGGACCACGGACCCGCCCGCGAGCGGATCCTCGACGCCGCCGAGGAGCTCTTCTACGCCCGGGGCATCCAGGCGGTCGGGATGGACGCCGTCCGCGCGGCGTCCGGTGTGACCCTGCGGCGGCTGTACCAGCTCTTCCCGTCGAAGGGCGCCCTGGTCGAGGCGTACCTGCTGCGCCGCGACGCGCGCTGGCGCGGCGCGCTCGCGTCGTACGTGGACGCCGTGGACGGGCCGGCCGGCGAGCGGGTCCTCGCGGTCTTCGACTGGCTGGGCCGCTGGTTCGCGGAGCCGGGCTTCCGGGGCTGCGCGTTCGTCAACTCCTTCGGTGAGCTCGGCGGAACCGCGCCGGAGGTCGCCGAGGCGGCGCGGGGCCACAAGGAGGCGTTCCGCCGCTACGTCGGCGAGCTCGTGGCGGAGGCGGGGGGCCCCGGGGCGACCGGCGCGCACATCGCCCTGCTCGCGGAGGGCGCGATCACGACGGCGGCCCTCACCGGCTCGTCCGCACCCGCCGGCGAGGCACGGGAGGCGGCGCGGCTGCTGCTGACGGCGGCACCCCGGTGAGGTGGCGGCAGCGGGGGCGGGGCGGTGACCGGGTGAGGGGACGTGGACCGGCACGGGGCGGTGACCGGGCGAGGGGGGTGGACCTGCACGGGGCGGGTGACCGGGGGGTGCGGCTGGTGCAGTCGGTGGCTACCGGTGCTCGGGGGGCTGGAGCGGCGCGTCCTGAGGGACCTGGACGGGGCCCCGGCGGCGTACGCGCGAGGTGAGCAGGCCGCCCAGGAGGCCGGCGACGATGCCCCAGGCCAGAGCCAGGCCGACCATGGCCCACAGATGCGGTCGCAGCACCACCGCACCGCTGAACGCGTCCACGTCACCGATGATGATCATCGACAGTCCGTACCGTGCCGAGACGCGGGTCAGTGGGACGATCACCAGCATCGTGAGGGCGAAGGCCACGCCCAGGTGCACGGCGTGCTGCCACAGCCGCGTACGGGCCGGTGAGCGGAGCGACATGACGCAGGCGGCGCCCAGCAGCAGGACGCCGGCGACCGGGACGAGCCACCAGGCCCGGGAGTCCTGCTCGGCGAGGCTGCCCACGTCGACGGTGGCCTCCGGCGAGCTGCGCAGCACCGCGTCGAGGATCCTCGGCATGGGCAGGGCGAAGGGCCCCTCCGCCCTGCCGTCCCAGGCGCCCCCGATCCCGACGCCGAGAGCCGGCCACACCACGTTCGGCAGCCCGAGGAGGATGACCGCGAACGTGTCGGCGGGGTGCCCCCGGGTGGCCGCCACGACGAGGCCCGTGAGCACGCCGATGACGACGTACGCGAGGACCAGCAGCAGCATCGCGAAGGCGGCAGGGCGCACGGGTTCCTGCAAGCGCAGCAGCCGCGCCGGCAGAGCGGCCGTGCGCGAGACGAGCAGGGCGACGAGCAGCACGCCGAGCACCCACAGCAGCCCGAACAGCAGGGTCCGCCCGAGGTCGGCGCGGAAGCCCAGGGTGGGGGTGGCGCCCAGGAAGTCCAGGATGTCGCCCGCGATGTCACCGGCGATGTCGCTCGCGTCGATGGTGAAGCTGTGCCGGGCGAGGGCGGTGATCGCGGCGAGCGCGCCCAGCCAGAGCACGGTCGTCCGGGCGATGCGGCCGAGGAGTTCACCGGCGCTCGTGACGGCGTGGCGGCGCAGGGGGCGGAGGAAGACGGCCCCGGTGGCCAGTGCTCCGGCCAGGGTCACCGAGAGCGGCATGGCGGTCAGTTCGGCTTCCGTGCCGGCGAGCACCCCGGCGTCCCCGGCAAGTTCCACCGAACCGCCGGCCGCCATGACGACGACGGCGGCGACGATGCTGGGGAAGGCACCTCCGGGGAGGTCGGCGGCGCCCGCGGCCCACAGGCCGAGCGCGGCGACGACGGCCATCGCGGCCACTCCCGCGACCACCGCGAGGAGGGCGTCGCCCCAGGCACGTGCGGCATGGTGGGCACCGCTGTGCGCGGCGCCCGGGTGAGGGACCTGAGGGACCTGACGGCTCACGCTGGTCACGTTAGGGGGGCGGCGGGGCGTCCGCCCGCGGGGCGCGGCCGTTCGGCACCGCGCCGGTGTCCCGGCTTGCGGGTGCCGCCCGCACGCGGCACACAATGAGCGCGGAACGGAAGGAAGGGGAGCAATCGTGACGTCCCAGCCGCCTCCCGATCGTCCGGCGGGCCCCCCGCCGGGTCCGCCGACGAACCCGCCACCGGTGCCCGTACCCGACCCGGCGTCCCGCTCGGCGGGGGGTCGCGGGGACGGCGGGCGCGGGGAGGGTGGTCACGGGCGCGGGCCGCGGTGGCGGTCCGGACCCGAGGCCGCGGCGGTGGTCGGCGTGCTCGCGGTGTCGGTGGTCCTGGCGCTCGTCCTGCCCGGCCGGGGCGGCCACGGCGACGTCACCCGGGAGGTCAGGCTCCAGGGCTCCGCCGAGCCCGGTGACGACCGCTTCACCGACTCGACGGATCCGCAGCGCGGCGCGCGGGTTCCGCCGGCCGCCCGGGGCACCTCGCCCGGTGCGGACGGCGGGCACGCGTCGACCCGCGGTGCGGCGGACGGACTGTACGGAGGCACCCGGAACGTGCCCGCCTGCGAGGTGGAGCGCCAGATCAGCCGCCTCGGCGCCGCGCCCGCCAAGAACAGGGCGTTCGCCGTCGCGGTGGGTGTCGAGCCGGTCGCCGTCCCCCGCTACCTGCGCTCCTTGACGCCGCTGCGGCTGGTGCGGGACGCATGGGTGACCGACCACGGCTACCGCAGCGGCGAAGCGTACCCCTACCAGGCCGTGCTGCAGGCGGGCACGGCCGTCCTGGTCGACCGGCTCGCGGTGCCCCGCGTGCGGTGCGCCTGCGGCAACCCGCTGTCCGAGCCGGACGGGGAGGGCCGGTACCGCCCCACGGGCAACAGGTGGACCGGGTTCTCCCTGGCGCGGACGGTGCGGGTGAAAGCCGCGGAGAAGCCGGTGGACGCCTTCGTCATCGCCGACCTCGCGGTTCCCGGCCGGCGGATCGTCCGTCCCGCGGGCGGGACGGGGCACCGGTTCGACCGCGCGGCCCCGCCACCCGCGGTCCCCGCCACCGCCACTGCCACCGCAGCAGCCCCGACCACCCGGCCGGCCTCCGCACCCGCCCCGGCAACCGGCAGCGGCAGCGGCACCCGCACCGGCAGCGGCACCGAGTCCGACCCCGGCCCGGCTCTCCCGCCGGGTCCGGTGTCCTGACCGGCGAGGACCGCGCGACGCATGCCCGGGACAGACGCGGCACGACCCGCGCACGGCGAGCACGGCAGGCCCCCGACCCGGGCGGACCGGTGGGCGGCGTTCAAGAGGTCGCCGTTCCTCCCGGCGGCCGTGCTGGTGCTGATCCTGGCCGCGGCCGCGGCGCTGTTCGCCGGCTCGTACACGTACACCATGGCCAACCCGACACCACGTCACATCCCGAGGGCACTGGTCGGACCGGTCGACACCGTGCAGGGCCGGCGGTTCGTCGCCGGCATGGAGAAGGCGCTCGGTGCCTCGCTGGAGATGCGCCGGTATGCCGGTGACGGGGACGCCCGCCGCGCAGTGGAGGAGCAGGAGGTCTTCGCCGTCCTGACGGTGCGGCAGCGGGGTGTGGAGCTCGACGTGGCCGGGGCGGCGGGCGCGTCCGTGGCGCAAGTGCTGGCCGAATCGGGAGCGGCGGCGAGCCGGGCGACGGGTGTGCCGGTCAGGGTCCGCGACATCAAGCCGTCGCAGCCGGGCGATCCGCGGGGGCTCGCGCTCTTCTACATCTCGCTCGCCGCGGTCATCCTCGGCTTCGTGGGCGCCATCCAGCTGAGTGTGCACGCCCGGGCCCTGAACCCGGCCGAGCGCATCGCCTTCACCGCGGCGTACGCGCTGCTGGGCGGATTCACCATCGCCGCCACCGTGGACTGGCTGCTGGGAGCCCTGGACCTGCCGTTCGCGGAGTCGTGGCTGATCCTGGCGCTGACCATGTTCGCCTCGGGCATGGTGTTCACCATGTTCAACGCCCTGATGGGGCGGTGGGCGATGCTGCCCACGTGGGGGCTGATGGTGCTGCTGGGCAATCCGTCGTCCGGTGGCGCGGTCTCCTGGCCGCTGCTGCCCTCCGCGCTGGGGCACCTCGGGCGCTGGCTGCCGCCGGGTGCCTCGGTGAACGCCCAGCACACCGCCGTGTACTTCGGCGGGCACCAGCATCCGTTCCCGTTCGCTGTGCTGGCCGGATGGGCACTGCTGTCCTGCGGGGTCTTCTGGGTGTGGCGCCACCGCCACCCGGGCGGCCGCGACCGGGCACCGGCGCACGCGGCGTCCTGAGGCTCCGTCCTGAGGCCCCCGTCCGGAGCGGCGACCCGGGGGCGGCGGCCCGAGGCGGACGGCCGGCTGCGGTGTCACACCGTGAACGGCTGCTGCTCCAGGAACCGGTCGGACGGCCGGCCGGCCAGGTGGAGGTTCGGGCTCTGGATGGGCGGCATGCGGCGCACGATGTCGCGGTGGAACGCACGGTAGCCGCCGCGGAACCCGCCGCCGTTCCAGACCTCCAGCAGCGTCCCGGTGAACAGGCCGTTGACGGGGCCGTCCGAGGCGAGCTGGTTGTCCTGGCACGCGGCGATGAGCAGGGCGCTGGCGGCGACCTCCCCGTCCCGGTCGCGCAGTTCCCGCTGGAGCTTCTGGTAGAAGTCCTTGTCCCGCTCGTAGACCTCGTGCTGCTTGGTGACGGGCATCAGGCGCGCCGTCTGCTCGATGCGGGCCGGGTCCCGGGTCTGGAACTGCTGCTCCATGGCGTCGGGGGTGAGCAGTTCGCGCACCTCGATGCCGGTCCCGCTGTGGCAGCAGTCGAGCAGGGTCAGGATGCGCACGCCCTCGGCGAACCGGCCGAATTCCCGGTGCAGTTCGTCGTCGAGGAACTCGCGGTCGTAGAGCACGAGCGTCTCGTCGAGCTCGTCGGCCTCGTCGTCCGGGCGCAGGGTGTTCGGCACCTGTCCGCCGTGGCCCGAGTAGGTGAGCAGGAAGATGTCGCCGTCCTTCAGCCGCCGGGCGGCCTCGCGCAGCTCGGCCGTGACGTTCTCCACGGTGCCGTCGGCGGTGAGCAGCGTCGTGTCGGAGAAGCCGGCTTCGCGGGCGGTCCGGGCCATGTCGCGGGCGTCGTTCTCGCAGGCGACGAGCGCTCCGTCCCAGCCGCCGTACCGCTGTGGGTCGACCGTGTTCAGTCCGACGTGCAGGGAGAGGCCAGTGGCCATGGGGGCTCCTGGTGCGGGATGCGGGCGGGTTACGGAGGGATGTGCGGGTCGCACGGGTGCGCGGGGCCGTACGGGTCGTACGGGCGTGCGCGGGGCGCGGGTCGTACGGGCGTGCCGGAGGGGACGTGTGCCGCTCGGATGCGTTCCATGGCCCGCGCCCGGCCGAACCCGGCCGTTCGGGTGGCGTCCGCGCCCGACGGCGGCCACCCTGTGCGTCCGAGGCCCCGCAAGGCGCCCGCCGACCCTCGCCATCTTCCGAATACGCAGGTGAGCGGCGCGTGATAGCGGGCTCATGACCGCCTTGCGGGGGGCCTGGCTGGGTGTGAATATGACAAAGAGGGGGAGAGAGGCGTCCTCTCTGCTCTGGTAGGTGGCCGCATGCCTCTGGCCGAAACGGAATGGGACCTCGTGACCCTGTGGGTGCGCGAGTACCTCCTGGACACGACCGATCCGCACACCGGGCTCGCCCAGGCGGGGTTCCCCCCCGACTTCGTCGCCGCACTGCCGCTGACCGCGGTCAGCGGCGAGAACGCCCGCACGCTCGTCCGGGCGTCCCGCCGGGACATCGAGCGCCAGCTGCGGCTCGTCGAGGCCGTCGCCGCCACCGACCGCCTGGCCGTCCGGCCCGAGGTCGCCAAGGCGCACGAGTTCCTGGAGCGCCTGAGGGAGGACGTGCGCGTCCACACCTCCCAGGACAGCTTCCGCACCCTCGTCCTCAAGAACGGCACCGAGGCGTTCATCGACCGCCAGGACCTGCGGGAGACCCTGCGCCGCTTCGTGCAGGACCCGGACACGTCGGTGCTGATGGTCGACGGCGAGCCGGACAGCGGCCGGTCGTACACGTACCGCCTGATCCGGCACGTCGGGCAGCACTGCGGCTTCCGCCCCGCGCGGGTCACCCTCTCCCCCACCTCGACCGCCGGCCGCGTGGTGCGACGGCTCGCCGAGTTCGTCGCCGAGCCGCGCAGCGCGGTCGCGCCGTTCGACCCCGCCGAGCTGGACGACCTGCTGCCGTCCGTCGAGGACGCCGTCCACTGGGTGGTGCGCCGGGCCACCGACGCGGAGGACACCTTCTGGCTGGTGCTCGACGAGTGCGACAAGCTCGACGCGGGCTCCGACGTGTGGGACCTCATCGGGCAGCTGGCCCTCGCCATCTACGAGCACGCCGCGGTACGGGGCGACCAGGCGCCGCGGCTGGTCCTCCTCGGGTACGGGCCCACGATGCGGCAACTGCCCTACGACGTGCGCGGCAGCGTGTGCCGCGATACCGCCAGGGTCGCGGACCGCGCCGATCTGCGCGCCTTCTTCGAGCAGTACTTCCGCGAGTGCCCGTCCGCCGCGGTGAGCTCCCTGCCCGCGGGGCCGTCCCGGGACGCGGCGGTCACCGCGCTGGTGGACGTGGCCGTCGAGGAGGTGCTGCGTGCCGCCGAGCAGGGCGGCGGCGAGAGCTACATGCGCAGGCTCTGCACGGCGGCGGAGGGGGCGATCCGTGTCTACCGGGGCCTCTGACGGCATCCGCGGTCCCGACCGGTCCGCGCCGGGAGCGGCGGGTCCGGCGGGCGCGGCGAGCGCGCCCGGAGCGCCGGGAGCGCCGGACGCAGCCGGTTCGGTGGAGGCCGCCGGTTCCATGGGGCCGGCCGGTTCGGTGGAGGCCGACGCATCGGTGGAGGCCGGCGCGGCTCCCGGTGCCGCCGGGCTGCGGGACCTGTTCGCCGCCCGGCTGCGCGCGGAGCTGCGCGGCGAGGGAAGCGACGCACCGGCCGTGGCGGACGCGCGCCGGACCTACCGTCAGGCGGCCGCCCTGCTGAGCCGGTTCGACCCCCAGCGGCTCCGGCTGCCGGAGAGCGCCGGGCCCGCCGGGGCAGCGGAGTCCACCGGGCCCGCCGGACCCGCGACCCTGGAGCTGCTCGACGACTGCACCGCCGTCGGCGGCCGCGCCAGCGGCCTGTGGACCCTCAAGCCCGCGGTGCGGGAGGAGGTGCTGACCGGCCTCGCAGGCCCCGGGGCCGCGCTGCGGCTCCTGGAGTGCAACGCCCACCAGTTCGCCGACGAGCCCGGCCCCGAAAAGGTGTGCCTCGCCTATCTCTCGGGCCGCCCGCCCGACCCGGCGCGGCAGAACGCCGCCGAGCTGGCCGACACGCTCCAGGCGGTGCTGTGGCTCTCCCGGGTGCCAGGGGTGACGGGGCTTCCCGACGCCGCGGACGTCCGACGCGACCTGGAGCGGGCCAGGCTGCTGGAGCCGCTGGAGCAGCTCGCACAGGGCCCGTTCGAGGGGCGCGCCGACGAGCTGCGCGCGCTGGGCGCCTACACCGGCCTGACCGCAGTACCCGCCGGACCGACAGGGCCCGCCGGACCGACAGGGCCCGCCGGGCCGGGAGGAGCCGCCGGCCACGAAGGGCCCGTCGGTCCCCTCGTGGTCCACGGGCCGGGGGGCATCGGCAAGAGCACGCTGCTCGCCACGTTCCTGCTGGACGGCGTCCGGCACGTGACGCCGGGCTTCCCGTTCGCGTACGTCGACTACGAGCGCCCCACGCTGTCGGTGCACGAACCGATCACCCTCATCGCCGAGATGGCCCGGCAGCTGGGCGTCCAGTACCCGTCGCACCGCGCCGACCTGGACGCGCTGGCGGACGAGTGCCAGGAGGTGGCGGGCAACGAGCGGGAGGGCCAGGAGCGGGTGACCCAGCTGCACCGGCTCGCCACCACACGGGCCGTGCTCGGCCGCCGGTCGTCGCAGGAGTTCCACCTGCTGGCCGCCGAGCGGGAGACCACCCTGATGCGGGGCGTCGCCGAGGTCATGGCGCGGGCGGTCACCGGGGCCGGGCAGGCGAAGGCCCCGTTCGTGCTCGTACTGGACTCGTTCGAGGAGGCGCAGTACCGCGGCTCGCCGGTGCTCGGCCGTCTCTGGGCCATGTACACCGCGCTCTGCAGCGTCTACCCGCGGACCCGCGTCCTCGTCTCGGGCCGGGCGCCCGTGGGCCATCCCACGCAGACGGTGGCCTCGCACGCCATGGAGCTCCCCGAACTCGACCCGGAGGCCGCCGTGCGGCTGCTGGAGGCGTGCGGCGTCGACGACCCGGAGCTGGCGGGGCTGCTGGCCGACCGGGTGGGCGGCCACCCGCTGAGCCTGAAGCTCGCGGCCCGTGCCGCCGTACTCGCCGAAGCGGCGGCCGCGGCGGAGACCGGGCCCGGAGGGGCGGGTCCGGCGGGTCTGGGACGGGGCACAGCGACGGGACAGGTCGCCGCGACGGGGCAAGGGACCACGCCGGGGCACGGCACCACGCCGGGAGCCGGCCCCGCGGGCGGCGAGCTGCTGCGTGACCTGATCGGCAGCCTCCCGGCCCGCCGCCGGCGGTTCTTCCAGCGGGTCGACCAGATGCTGGTGCAGGGCGTCCTGTACGACCGCATCCTGCACCACATCGCCGACGACGACGTCCGGCGGCTCGCGCACCCCGGGCTGGTGCTGCGCACGATCACCCCCGAGATCATCAAGGAGGTCCTCGCCGGACCCTGCGGGCTGCGCGTGGAGACCATGGAGGAGGCCGAGCGGCTCTTCGACGAGCTGGCCCGCCTCGACCTGGTCGAGCCGGCCGGGCCCGCGGCGCTGCGGCACCGCCCGGACGTACGGTGCATCATGCTGCGGCTGCTGGGCGAGGACCGCGCCGGCACCGCGCGCGAGGTGGAGCGCCGCGCCGTGGACTACTACGCCGCGCGCGAGGGGCTGGAGGCGCGCGCCGAGGAGATCTACCACCGGCTGCGGCTCGGCGAGAGCCCGCGCTCGGTGGAGGAGCGGTGGCTGCCCGGGGTGGAGCAGTTCCTGACGGGCGCCGAACGGGACATGGACGCCCGGGCGGCCGGGCTGCTGAGCGCCAGGTCCGGCCGCAGTGCCCCGCAGACGGTCCTGGACGGCGCCGATCAGGAGGACTGGGAGCGGCTCGCGGCCCGCGAGATCGAGGACCTGCTCGCGCAGGGGCTCGCCGAGGACGCGGTGGCCCGGCTCGCGGAGCGCCGCCCCTGGACGCCCTGCAGCCCCCTGCACGCGCTGCATGCCGAGACGCTCGACCGGCTCGGGCGGCGCGCGGAGGCCCGCGAGGTCGCCTCCGGCGCGCTGGGACCGGCCGAAAGCGCCGGGTGTGAGGAGCGGCAGCTGGAACTGCTGCTGCTGTCGGCGCGCCTCGCCGAGCAGGACGGCGACCCGGAGGGGGCGGACCGGTGTCTGCGGGTGGCGGAGGACACCGCCGTACGCATCGGACACGACCTGGAGGCGATCGGCGCGCTGCTGGCCCGCACCCGCCTGGCGCGGGGCCGGCCGGCGGAGGCGGGCGGGGCCGGGGAGGCCCTCCAGGAGACCCTGCGGGACGCCGACGACCGGCTGGCCCGGCGGCTGCGGGCGCTGCCCGACGCCATGATGGCCGACCAGCCGGAGCTCGTCCGCGCGGCGGCCTCGCAGGTCCACGCGCTGGACCCGGAGGCGCTCGGTCACACGCTGGAGGTGGTGGGCCTGCCGGCCGACGACGAGGTGCCGGACGTCCTCGGGGCGGCCGTCCGCCGGGCGGTGGCCCACCGGCCGGGCCTGCTGGGCATCGTGATGGACCTGCTGGGCGAGGCGGCGGGCCGGGCCCCGCGGCCGGCGGCGCCCCCGCCGTCCAGCATCACCGAACTCCTGCGGCTGGCGCGCGACCGGGGCACCCTCGACACGCTCGCCCGGCGACTGCTCGACGTGCGCGACGAGAGCGGCGAGATCACCGCGGGGGTGGCCGCGGCGATGGAGCTGGGCGCCACTGCGGCCCGCGACCGGCCGACCCCCGCACCCTGGACAGGACCGCCATGACCGCGTATCTCTCCCCCGACCAGCTGCTCGCCGTGCGGGACGCCGCCCTGGAGTCGGGGCTCGCCGACCCGTCGGTGCGGCCCCTGCTGTTCGACGGCGTGCTGCCGCGCTACCGCGGGACCCTGCCGGTGCTGGCCGCGCCCGGACGGCAGCTGCACTCGGACCTCGTGGAGATGAACCGTGTCGAGCGGCTCGTGGACGGTTCCGTACCGCTGGAGATCTGGCTGCGCAACGCCGTCGTACAGACCACCGAGGCGGCGCCGCTCGCCGTCTTCCAGCGGGCCCTGGACGACGTGGCACGGGACGCGAGCGGCGAACCGGACGTCCCCGACGTGGCCGTCCCGGAGATCAAGGAGCAGGTCGTCCACCGCGACGACACGGTTCCCTTCGGGTTCCTGCGCGGGGGCGACCTGGCCGGGACGGCGGTGGCCCGCGTCAAGGTCCCGCCGTACGAGGGGGGCGCGCCGCTCCAGCCGAACGGGTTCCCGCACTCCGGCACGGGCTGGCTGATCGCCCCGACGCTGCTCGTCACCAACCACCACGTGGTCAACGCCCGGAACAGCGGCGGTGGCGGCCGGCCGGAGGCGGCCCCCGACGACCTGCTCCTCCAGGCCGCGAACGCACGCGCCCGGTTCGACTACGACACGGACGAGGAGGAGACGGAGGAGGCCGCGTTCGAGGGGCTGCTCGCCGCGGACCGCGACCTGGACTACGCGATCCTGCGGCTGGCCGGCGATCCGGCCCGGCCGGTGCTGCGGCTCGCGCGGGAGGCGCCGGCCGTCACGCCCGGCGACTTCGTCGCCGTCAACATCATCCAGCACCCTGGCGGGCAGCCGAAGCGGGTGGCGCTGCGCAACAACCTCGTGTACGAGGCGGACGCGCGCGATCTGCGGTACTTCACGGACACCCGCGGCGGGTCCTCCGGCTCCCCGGTCCTCACCGACGACTGGCGGGTGGTGGCCCTGCACCGCGGGACGAAACGGGTCGAGGACGTCACGTTCCAGGGGAGGGCGGCCGCCTTCGTGAACGTCGGCACCCTGATGGCCGCCGTGCTGAGCCACGTGGCGGCGACCAGCCCCGCGCTCCACGCGGAGATCGAGGCGGCACAACGCGAGTGAGGAGACGCAGATGACAGCCGGGAACAGGTCACCCGTGGCCACCGACGCCGAGCGGGTCTTCACGGACCTGCGCGCCGTCGCCGAGCGCGTCCGGGAAGAACTGGCGCGGGAGGTGCCCGAATCGGCGCAGGAGCTCGCGCCGCAGGAGCAGCCCGCGGGCCAGATCGCGCAGTTCGCCGAGCAGGAGCGGGCCAGGGTGCTGTCGGCGGGCGCCGACGGCCTGGAGAAGCTCGCCGAGGGGCGCGGGGACGAGCTCTCCGGCGAGGAGTCGTTCGGCCTGGAGGCGATCGTCCTGCTCGAAGGCAGGCCCGCGATCCTCGTGCAGGGCTCCGACTTCCCGTCGCAGGCGGGCGACTGGGCGGTCCTGGACGGCCACCGTGCCGCGATCCGGGAGACGCTCGCCCGGGTCGGCCGGGTGGAGGTCACCGGGCACGTCAGCCTGGACTGGGTCGGCACCGCCTTCCTCGTCGGCTCCGATGTGGTGATGACGAACCGTCATGTGGCGGTGGAGTTCGCGCGGTCCGACGGCGGCGGGTGGGGCTTCCAGCAGGGCATGGCGGCCCGGGTGGACACGGCCGAGGAGTACGGGGCGCTGCCCGGCGGCGGCCCCGCGTACGAGGTCACGGAGGTGGTGGGCATCCACCCGGAGGCCGACATGGCGCTGCTGCGGATCGCCCCGGGCGACGGCGCGGAGGCGCTGCCCGCCCCGCTGGCCGTGGCGGCGGACGCCCCGGCCGACCTGCCCGGGCATCCGGTGTACTGCGTCGGTTACCCGGCCTGGGACGGCAGGCGCAACGAACCGGAGTCGATGCGCCGGATCTTCATGGACGTCTACAACGTCAAGCGCCTCCAGCCGGGCACCGCGACCGGGCTCGCTCCCGAGCAGAACGTGATGAAGCACGACTGCTCCACCCTCGGCGGCAACAGCGGCTCCCCCGTCCTCGACCTCACCGACCACCGCGTCCTGGGCCTGCATTTCGGCGGCCGCTACGGCTTCGGCAACTACGCGGTGCCGCTGTGGCAGATGGTCGAGGACCCGCTCCTGGAACGGGCGGACGTGAACTTCGTCTGACGGCCGCGGACAGGCGGCCGCGGACGGGCGGCAGGGGGCAGGCGGCCGGCGGCCGGGGCCGTCAGCGCTTGCGCGCCACGTAGTAGAGGTTCAGCGGGTCGCCCTCGACGGAGCGCGTCGCGACGTCGGTGAAGCCCGCCTCGGCCAGCATGCGGCGGGCGGTCTGCTCGCCCCACACCGTGCCGAGTCCGGCGCCTCCGGTGCTGAGCGCGGTGGTCATGCAGTAGAAGAGCGAGAACCCGAACAGGGCCGGGCCCCAGGGGTGGCCGAGGTTCTCCTCCAGCCTGCTCGACGCGGCGATGTCGCCCATCAGGAAGGTGCCGTCCTCGCGGAGCGCGGCGGCGACGGCCGCCAGCGTGGGGCCCGGCTCGGCGACGTCGTGGATCACGTCGAAGGCGGTGATGAGGTCGTACGTGCCGGGGATGTCCGTGGAGTCGCCGACGATGAAGGTGACGTTGTCCAGGCCCAGCCGGGCGGCCTCCGCGCGGCCCGCGGCGATGCCGTCCTCGGACCGGTCCAGCGCGTGGAACCGGCTGTGCGGGAAGGCTTGGGCCAGGACGACCGGCGCGTGGCCCTGGCCCGTCCCCACGTCCAGGACGTCGATGCCGTCGCGCAGCCGCTCCACGACCCCCGGGGCGAGCGGGACGATGACGTCCACGAGGGCGATGTCGTACAGGCGGGCGCTCTCCTGGGCCTGGAGGGCCTGGAAGCGGGGGTAGGCGGAGTACGGTACGCCGCCGCCCGTGCGGAAGCACTGGACGACCTGCTGCTCGACCTCGCCCATCAGCGCGACGTACTGCATGACCCCGGCCATGTTGTCGGGGCCGGCCTCCGTGGTGAGGGAGGCGGCGTGCTCGGGCGGGAGGCGGTACGTCGCCGTGCCGGGGTCGTACTCGACGAAGCCGCCCACGACCATGCCGCCGAGCCATTCGCGCACGTACCGCTCGTCGAGCCCCGCGGCCCCGGCGATGTCCCGGCTGGTGGCGGGCGCGGCAGGGTGCTCATGGTGTCGAACAGGCCGGTCTGGTGGCCGACGCTGGTGAACAGGGCGAGGGAAGCGTCGTTGAGGACCTCGACCACCCGGGCTGCGAACGCCTGCTGCTTCTCCGGGTCCGGCACTGCGGGTTCCGTCACCATGTCCGTCGGCCCTCCCTCGGCCCGGCCAAGGCAAGGCCCCCGGGCGGTGGTGGCCGCCGCGGGGGCCCGACCCAGCAGCCCCATGAAGGCAGGGCGCTTGGAGTTAACGGGGCCGACTCTGCCAGGCGGCCGGCGGGCACGGCGCGGGGACGGGATCCGACGCGCGGGTGGCGTCACCCGTCCGGACCGGCGCCCGGTGGCGATCCGCCCGAGCCGCGGTCACGGGCCCGAGCCGTCCGGCGCCGCGTACGTCAGGCGGCCGGCAGACCGTGGTCGGCGAGGCGGCCCACGGTCAGGCCGTACGCACGGCACACGGCGACGAGTCCGGGCAGCGCGCCGAGCGTGGCGCGCCAGGAGCCCGGGGCGCTCACCACGTCGGAGTCGTGCAGCAGCACCGTCGCCCCGCCGCGCAGTGTCCGCGTCACCTCGACGAGGACGCTGTCGGGGGTGGCGTCGTGCGTCCAGTCGCGCCCCCACGCCGACCAGAGCACCGGCCGCAGGCCGGCGGCGTGCGCGGCGGCCCAGCGTCCGCCGGTGAGGATGCCGTAGGCGGGCCGGTACCACAGGGGCCGGTGCCCGGCGGCCTCCGCCACGAGGTCGGCGGTGCGGGCGAGGTCGCGGTGGTCGCGCACCGGCCGGGGCCACCAGGGGCGGTCGTGCCGCCAGCCGTGGACGGCGAGTTCATGGCCTTCGGCGGCGATCCGCCGCCCCAGCTCCGGGTGGCGCGCCAGCCGCTCTCCGAGCACGAAGAAGGTGGCGCGGACGGAGAGTTCGTCCAGGGCGTGCAGGAAGCGGGGCGTGCTCTCCGGGTCCGGCCCGTCGTCGAAGGTGAGGGCGACGCGCGCCGGGTCGCCGCGCCCGTCGAGCAGCGGCCACAGGCGCCCGCGCGGCCCGGGCAGCCAGGTGGCGGCGGGCCCGATGTGCCCTGCGGCCACGGCCAGCGACGCGGCCGCGACGCCCCGGACGACGGCGGGAACGCGCACCGTGCGGCGTGCCGCCACCGGGCGCATCAGGACCGCACGGGCAGCCACCGGGCCCGGACGGACCGCGCGCGCCGCCCCCCGGTTCACCCCCGGCCCCGGCCCCCGTGCCTCGGCATGGTTCACCACTTGGACTTCCTCTCCCCCTCGCCGTTCTCCGGTTCCTCCCCCACCAGCGGGGAGCGCGCCAGGTGCACGCAGCCGGCCGTGAGGATCGCCAGGGCCAGGACCTCGAACACCACCCGCCAGCCGAGGTGCACCGTCTCGGCGAACAGGGTCACCCCGAGCACCACGCTCAGCAGCGCGTCGCCGAGGGTCATCGCGGGCTGGGACGCCACCAGGGTGCCCGCCCGCAGGGTCACCTGGAGCAGGAAGAAGCTCGCGAGGCCCACGCCCATCGCGGCGTACGGCTGCCAGGTGGTGAAGACCGCGCCGATCCCGTCCGGCAGCCGCCCGAGCGCGTCCTTCAGCAGGGCGGCCGTGCAGGAGAAGCCGGTCGCGGTGGCCGTGCCGAGGACGGCGGCCCGCGGCGCGGACGACAGCCGCAGCGACACGACGATCATGAGGGTCACGAAGAGGCCGACCGCGGCTCCGGTCCACAGCCAGTCGGCCGCCGGCACCGTGTCCCGGCCGCCCGACGGGTCCGCGAGCGCGAGGAAGGCGGCCAGGCCGACCGCCATCGCGGCGAACGCCCAGCGGGTGGCGGTGTCGGGGCTGCGGTGGAACACCACGCTGCCGACGACGAGCGTGAACATCAGCTCGGTGCTCATGACGGGCTGGACGATGGACAGCGGGCCGGTGGCCAGGGCCAGCGCCTGGAGGATGCCCGAGACCGCGAGGAGGGCCGCGCCCCACAACCAGACCCTCCGGTGCACCAGACCGGCCATCCAGCCGCCGCGGGCCGGCGACGGACCGGAACCGACATCGGCCGCCGCCCGCCGCTGGAGCACCGAGGCGCCGGCGTTGCCGAGCGCCGCGAGGAGCGCCAGGAGGATCGACAGAGCCAGCACGGGGTCAGCCGAACCGCTTGGCCATGGCGCGGAAGAACCCCGGGACGGCGCCCTGCATACGTGCGGGCATCGCGAGCCACCCGGGGACGTAGACGTCCTCCGCGCCCCGCTCGATGGCGCGCCAGACGATCTCGGCCACCCGCTCCGCGGGCACGGGACGCGGGTGGTCGCGGTGGTACGGCACGCCGCGCCGGGCGAAGAACGGCGTCTCGACCGCGCCCGGCAGCACGACGGTCACGCGCACGCGCGTCCCGGCGAGTTCGTAGCGCAGGCTCTCGGCGAAGGCCAGCAGGGCTCCCTTCGTCGCGGCGTACACGGCTTCGTTGGCGACACCGACCCGGCCGGCCATGGAGGCGATCAGGACGATCCGGCCCACACCGCGCTCCGCCATGCCCGGCAGCACCAGCCGCACGAGGTGCACCACGGAGGTGAGGTTGACCGCCAGCAGCCGGTCGATGGCGTCGGCGGGCATCCCGACGAACGGTCCGGCCCAGCCGACGCCCGCCGCCGCGACCAGCGCGTCGACCCGCCCCTCGCGCTCCACGGCCTGTGCGGCGAGCCGTTCCACGCCCGTCCGCTCGCCGAGGTCGGCGGCGAGCGGGGTGCCGCCGGTGCTGCGCGCCACGGCGGCGAGCCGCTCCTCGTCCCGGCCTCCGAGCAGCAGCCGCCAGCCGCCCGCCGTGGCGATGCGCTCGGCCACGGCCTGGCCGATCCCGGAGGACGCGCCCGTGACGAGTGCGACCGGCCCTGCGGTTGTCGGGGGCATCAGCATCCTCCGGGGTGTGGGGAACGTGTCCTTCCAGCCTCCTGGTTTCCCGCCGGTTCGCCTCGCGACAGTCTGTACGCGCCCCACGATCCACCCGAACAGGTCGATTCGGCGGCCACCCCGGGCCGCCGAGCGCGGCCCGGGGGAACACGGTGGAGGTACGCCGACACCGACGTCTGGAGGCGCCACATGGGGCGACGATGCATGGTGCTCAGCGCGAGCATGGGGGCGGGTCACGACACGGTGGCCGCCGAGCTGGCGCGGCGGCTGCGCGCGGCGGGCCACGACGTGCTCGTACGGGACGTGCTGACGCTGCTGCCGCCCGGCGCCGGGCCGGGGGTGCGGTCGTTCTACCGGTTCACGGTGCGCCACGTGCCCCGGCTGTACGAGCTGATCTACGCGGTGTTCCTGGCGCCCGGTCCGGAGGAGGGGCCGGCTGCGCGCGGGCGGCGGCCGGACGTGTCGCCGATGGCGGCGCTGGCCGAGCGGCGCCTCGGCGCGCTCGTCAGCGGGTGGCGGCCGGACGTCGTCGTCTCGACCTTCCACCTCGCCGGCCAGCTCACGGGCCGGATGCGGCGGCGGGGGTCCCTGCGCGTGCCGTGCGCGGTGTTCGTCACCGACTTCGCCCTGCACCGGGCGTGGCTGGAGCCGGGCAACGACCTGTTCCTGTGCGTCAGCGAGGCCGCGGCGCGGACGGCCCGGGCGCGGACGGGACGCCCGGCCGCCGCGCCCGGCCCGGTGGTGCCGCCGGTGTTCCGGGAGCCGCCCGCCTCCGAGCGGTGGGCGGCGGCCCTGGCGCGCGCCGGGGGCGGGCGGCCGCCGGTGCTGCTGTCCGCCGGGGCGTGGGGCGTGGGCGACGCGCTCCTCGGCACGGCGGCGGCGCTGGCCGGTCACGGCTTCCTGCCCGTGCTGCTGTGCGGGCGTGACGAGCGGCTGCGCCGCAGCGCGACGCGGCTGCGGGGTGTCCTGCCGGTCGGCTGGGTGGACGACATGCCGGGTCTGATGGGGGCCGCGCGGCTGCTCGTCGACAACGCGGCGGGGCAGACGTCGGTCCAGGCGCTGGCTGCCCGGCTGCCCGTGATCGGCTACCGGCCGATCCCCGGTCACGGCACCGTCGGCGTACGGGAGATGGCGGCCGAGGGGCTGACCGTGTACGCCGCCGACCTGGGCGAACTGCTCGCCGAGGCCGGCCGGCTGGTGCCGCCGGGCCCGGAGCGCGACCGGCGCACGGAGCGAGGGGCTGCGGTGTTCCGCGACGACGCGGCGCGGCTGGTCGCCGAGCTCGCGGGCGCACCGGCGTCAGCGCAGTCCGAGACAGGGCAGCCAGGCGCGTGAAGCGCCGTGGGCGGCGGTGAGCAGGGCGCTCAGCGCGCCGGGCGGGCCGCTCAGCAGGCCGGGCGGCCAGTCGTCGAAGGTCTCGGGCAGCCGCGTCAGCAGGTGGCGCACGAGCCGCCGCTTGAGCGCCGCCGCTGCCGGCACGCGCGCGTGGCGGTCGAAGGCGTCGGCGACGGCCAGGACGCCCGCGGCGCCGTGGCACAGCCCGAGCAGGTCCCCGGGGGTGTCGCCGAAGAGGTGGAAGTCCTCGTCGTAGCGCTCGGCGAGTGCCGTGAAGGCGTCGGCGGCCCCCTCGGCGACGGCCATGTCGCCGAGCGCGTCGGCGGCGTCCCACAGCGCCCAGGCGACGCCCGGGGTGCCGTAGCACCAGGCCTGGCGGGGGTTCGGGCCGTCCGGCGGCGGACCGCCGTCGAGTCCGGCACCGGCCCAGGTGCGGATGGCGCGGTCGTCGTCGTACGCCTGGCGGGCGAGCCAGCGGGTTGCCCGGCCGAGCGCGGCGGTGAGCGGCGCCGTGGACTCCCGGTCCGGCGCGCGGCGGAGTGCCGCGGTGAGCGCGGGGAGGACTCCCGCGACGCCGTGGCCCATGCCCGTGTTGATCCGGCCCTGCATCCACGCGAGATAGGGGTGTCCGTCGTACTGCGCGGCCCGCAGGCGGGGCAGTTCGTCGCCGTCGCACAGCAGCGCCAGGTGCGCGGCGAGCGGGCGCAGCAGGCCGGGCTCCGGTTCCGCCCCCGCGCACAGGGCGAGCAGGGTACCGGAGGGGCCGGAGATCAGGTCGTAGTCGGGGAAGGCGACATCGCGCGTGCGGTACGCGGGGGGACGGGTGGCCAGGTGGTCGCGGAGCCGGTCGGCGGCCCGGTGCAGCGGCGGGTGGAGCGTGGCCCCGAGGCGCAGGCCGACGAGCGTGCCCGCGAGGCCCCCGTTGTACAGCGCCGGGTGGGACGGGCCGCGGCCGGCGGTCCTGGCCCAGACGGCGACGGCGGCCGCGGCGGCGGGGTGCTCGTCCGCGACCACGTGCGCCAGGACGGGGACGCCGGGGTCGGAGGGGTGCCCGTCACCGCCGGGAGCGGCGGCCCACTGCTCCAGGTACCGGACGGCGAGGCCGAGCACGGTGTCGCGGGCGGTGTCCGGCGCGGTGGTGTCGTACGCCATGGGGGGGCTCCTCGTACGGTGGCGGTGGGATCACGAGGGCGGAGCCGCCCGGACGGACCGGGCGGCTCCTGGGAGAGACGGTCAGGCGCAGATGACGACCGTGGCGCAGACGATGATCGTGCACAGGCCGCTGCAGCCGGCGGACGACGGGGACGCCGACGGCAGGTCGCTGTCGGTGATGCGCTCGTCCAGGTCGTCGATGAGAGAGTCGAGGTCGGCGAGTTCGATCTTGGGCATGGGACGTTCCCTTTCTTCCTCACTGGGTGGTGACCGCCCCGGCGGGCCGCCTGGCGGGCGGGCCGGGGACGTCTGGTGTGCCGTCGCCGCGCAGCAGCGCGTCGGCGGCGACCGCGGCGAACTGCTCGGCGCCCCGGTCGTACGGAAGTCGCAGCAGCGCCTGCGCGGCGACGGCGGCGCCGTGGTGGAGGGGATCGCGCAGCAGCAGGTCCCCCGGGGCCGGCAGCATCTCCTCGACCAGGAGCTCTCCCCCCGCCTGCTGGGCGCAGAGCCGCTCGACGGCCTGGAGGGCGGTGAGCGAGTCGAAGTCCACGGGCACCGGTTTCGCCCCCGGGGCCGCGCGGACGAACGCGTGGCGGGGCAGCCCCAGGGCGCGGCGCAGCAGGGCGAGGGTGCGGACCTTGGCGAGCGGCCCGTCACCGGGCTGCCACAGGTGCGTGCGGTCGACCCGCCAGGTGGCCGGGGACAGCACGAGGTCGCCCCCCGCGATCAGCCGCGGCAGCCTGCGCCGCCCGGGCAGCGCGGCGTCCAGCCCGTCCAGCCGGACGAGGTGGGAGGCGGCCGGGTGGCTCGCGGCGAGCAGGATCCGCACCAGCACGTCGTACGGCGGCGCCGGGGAGCGCGTGGCGTGGTGCACGGGGATGATGCGCTGTCCGTCCGCCTCGGCGACGATCCTCCGGCCGCTGCGGCGCACGGTGATGCGGTCCAGCGGGAGGTAGCGCGCGTGCGCGCCGGGCGGCCCGTAGTACGGCGTGGGGTCGGGGTCCCCGGTCCACCAGCCGGTCGTCACGGGACGGCGTACGGCGTTGGCGGCCCGTTCGGCGAGCGGCGGCACGAGCAGTTCGACGAAGCGCACGCCGGCCCGCCGTTCGACGGCGGCGAGGAAGTCGCGGTAGGCGTCGGCGTTGGGATGGCCCCCGTACAGGGTGCGCAGTCCGTCGGCGAAGCGGGCGTCGAGCACTCCGGCGGCGGACGCGGTCTCCAGGACCGCCACCGGTCCCCCTGCGCCGCCCGGTGGCAGCGGGCGCAGCAGGCAGTCGACCGGCCAGGCGGGCAGGGCGTCGTCGGCGCCCGGCGCGCCGAGGGCGTCCAGCAGGGCGTCGTCCACGTCCACGCGGTCGGCGCCGGAGCGGGTGGCGGTGTCCAGGTGGCCGAGCAGCCGGGCGTAGCCGGAGCCGGGGTCGCGCGGCGGGGTCCACCCGCCGTGCCGCCGGGGCCGGGGCGGCGGGTCGTCGGCGGTGGGGAGCCGGTCGGCGAGGATCTCGCTGACCGGGCGCGGCCGTTCGGTGACCGCGGCGAACTCGGGACGTGTCTGAAGCGGCACGTCCGGCCCGTCCGGGTGGCCGTCGGCGTCGCGCAGGGCGCTGATCCGGGCAGCGACGCGCAGGCCGCGCAGCACGCGCGCGGCGGCCGGAGCGGGCACGGCGGCGTCGGCGCCGAGGGTGCGGTACGAGTCGAGGAACCAGCCGCCGGGCCCGGTGTCCGCGGGCGTCCGGGGCAGCGCGCCGCCGTCGGCGGTGACCGCGCCGGCCGGGGTCCAGGCGCTGTAGTGGTGGCGTGGCGCCCCGCACACCTGGAGGACGCCCATGGAGAGCAGGTGCTGGAGGAATCCGCGCAGCACGCCGGGGTCGCCGGGCGGCGCGCCGGCCGGCGCGGCGAGTGCCAGCATCGTCTTCTCGAGTTCGCCGAGCGGGCAGGGCCCGTCGGCGAGGAGGGCCAGGACGGTTTCCAGTACGCGGGTCCGGCGCAGCACCACATGGCGCAGGCGGCCGGGCTCGCGCGGGTCCACGACGTAGCAGCGCAGCCGTCCGGCGCCGTCGCCGCGCGGGCCGGCGGGGGCCTCGGCGGGTGGTCCGGCAGGGGGGCCGGCGTGCGGCGGTTCGGTGAAGTGCAGGGGCGCGGGCACCAGCAGCGTGGCCGGATCGGCGGTGCGCAGGTCCGGCGCGGCGGTGCGGGCGCGGACGAGGTGGACGTTCTCCGTGGCGGCGGCCGCCAGGGCGCCGAGCGGGACGGGTCCGGGTGCGAGCAGGGAGGTTCCGTCACCTCCGGCGGTGACCGGGAGGACGGCGATCTGGCCGGCCCAGCCGCGGGGTGTGGTCTTCACCGCGGCCCGGCCGAGGACGCGCCGGATGTACGCGGCGCGCTTGCGCAGCTGCTTGCCCGACCAGGACTGGCCCTGGGCCAGGCGGCGTTCGACGTCCGCCAGGAGGTCGGGGGCGGCGCTGTCCAGGAAGGCGCGCAGCACGGGGTCGGTGCGGGCGGTGTGCCAGGCCTGTGCGGCGAGGCGCTCCGCTTCGGCGGCGACGGCCCGGTCGAGTGCGGCGAGGCCCGCCGCCTGCATACGGGCTCGATCGGCCAGCTCGCGGGCCTCGGCGGCGAGGTCGGCGGGCACGGCGGGCGACCGCTCCAGCAGGTCGCAGTCCGCCAGGGCCGGTGCGGCGCCGGAGTGCAGCCGCCGCCGCAGGGCCAGGACGGCGCCGCGTTCGGCGGCCGCCAGGAGCGGGTGCGGGACGACCTCCTCGCCGAGCCGGCCGGCCAGCACGCGGGCACGTTCGATCCGCTCCTCCTCGGCCTCGGCGTGGCGGGCGACGCGCTCGAACAGGCCGGGGTCGGCGGCCGCCGTCCACGCCTCGCAGGGCATGCCGGCGATGCGCAGCAGCACGGTCGCGCCCAGCGGGTGTCCGGGCACGTGTGCCTCGTCGGGTACGCCGGCCACGTCAGCCCCTCCCCTCGGCGGCCGCGGTGCTCCGGCCGGTCTCGGCGCCCTCCGCCGCGGCGCTCCCGTCGGCCAGCGCCTCGGTGATCAGGCACTGCCGTGCCGCGGAGAGGCGGCCGCGGTTCCAGTGGAAGATCACGTAGTGGGCGGCCGCCCGGCGGGGCCCGACCGTGGCACCGCCGGACTCGAAGTAGCCGGCGCGCCAGCGGTCCGCGGCCCGGTGCGCCGCGTCCCGGTGCACCCGCAGCACGTCCCGCCACTCCTTCGGCAGAGCGTCGAGCTGGGCGTCGGAAGGCTGCTCGAAGTACGCGCGGATGCCGTCGGCGGCGCGCTGCCGGGCCTCGCCCAGCAGTCCGCCGGCGAGCCGGCGCCCGGTCTCCTCGCGGACGACCTGCCAAACCCCGCGGTGCTCCCAGCCGACGATGCCGAGGGCGTCGAACACGGTGCGCAGCAGCATCAGGGACACGCGCCAGTCCGGTGGTGCGGGGCTTGCGGGCGCGGCCGTGTGGACGTCCAGCCAGGCCCGTGCGTCGGCGGTGAACAGCCCGTGGACGTAGGCCATGGAGCGCGGGCCGCCGAAGAGGTACGTCTCGGGCTCGTACACACCGGCGTACGGCCGCGCCCAGCCGCCGTCCTCCCGCCGCCGCTCGAAGTGGCGGGTCAGGGCGGCGCGCAGTTCACCGGCGCGCGACGGTTCGGAGGCGTGGAAGCGGACCCGCAGGCCCGGCGGCTTGTGCATGAAGAAGAAGTCGCGGGCGAGCCCGGTGCCGACGAGGTCGTCGGCCGCCTCGGCGAGACGCCCGTACAGGCGGGGCCAGGCGGACGCCTCGGGCGCCACGCTGAGCTGGACCCAGCCCGCCTCCGGCACGTCGTCCCGCAGGGCCTGCAGGCCGGCCGCGAGGAACGCCCGGCGGGCGGCGGCGTACCCGGAGCCGTACGGGACCAGCGGTACGGCGCCCAGCGAACCGGCACGTGCGTCGTCCAGGCAATCGGCCAGCAGACGCTCGACCTCCAGCATGCGGCCTCCTCGAGGCGACGGGATTCCTCCTCTGTGATGTCCGGGCCGAGGGGTGCCGAAAGCACGCAAAGTATTGGTCATATCATCAACCGACGTACGCTGGCGCATTTCAGATATGCCGGGCGTTCGGCCCCTGCACCGGACGGCACCGGCTGCGCCGTTTGCCCCACCCGCTTCCCGGACACTCGTCCCCCGTCCGGGGTACGCGCGGAGGGAGGCGGTGGTCATGCCGGCACGCGAGGCCATGCCCTCGACGCTGCGGCGCTCGCCGGAGAGCGCACAGCGTACGTGGGCCGAGGCGCACGACTCGGCCGTCGAGCAGTACGGCGAGGGCGAGCGCGCGCACCGGGTGGCGTTCAGCGCGCTGAAGCACACCCACGAGAAGGTCGGCGACCACTGGGAACGCAAGGAGGGGGGCCGCAAGGGCCCGTCCGACCCGCGGGCCGCCCGGCCGCGGGGGCAGGGCGGGCGCAGCGGTGAGGGGGTCGACGAGAACGCATCGAAGGAGCACCTGTACGAGCTGGCGAAGAGGCTCGGCGTCGACGGCCGTTCGCGCATGTCCAAGCCCGAACTGCTGGACGCCATCCGCAAGGCCAACAGGTCCGCGACCCGTCAGGCCCGCGCCTGACGCGCGCCGCGGCCCGGCTCAGTCGTCGCCGGGCGACCTCGCCACGGGGCCGCCCGGCGACTCTCCGCGCCGGTGCGCGTGCCGATCCGCGTGCCGGTGGGCGGCTGCCCGCCCGGGGCTCCGGCGGCGCGATGCGGTCCGTGCGTATGACGCCGCGGCCCGGCGGGCGGTGGGCATGAAGGAGCCCCGGGCCGGGCGGGGGCCGGGGCTCCGGGGGCGGCCGAACGCCGGCTCACCGACGGTTCACATCGCGATGTGCGCCGGGATGTGCGTCACCTCCTCGATCTCGTGTCCGGCCTTCCTCATGAGATTCCTGCAGAGCTCATTGAGCGCGCGTGCCGCCGCGATCTCCTCGCCGACCCGCTGCTGCTCCAGGTCGTCCGGGTGCCGCTTCGCCCTGCCGTGACCGCGGAGCTCCGTGCCGTCGGGCAGCCGGACCAGGCAGGAGGCCTTGGTCTTGCCGGTGTCCTCGTCCTCGGAGAATTCGATGTCGACGTGCCATCCGACGATGGTCTGCATCCCACTCACCTCCTGAGCTACTCCTCCAGCGTGCACCCGTGGGCGGGCCCTCGCCCGTCCGGGGGAACGGGCGCGCGAGGAGGGGGAACCGGGCCCGTCAGGCGCTCACCGCCGACCAGCCGTAACCGCCGACGTCCTCGTACCGCTCCGTGCCCGGCAGGCCTGCGCCCACCTCGCCGATGTCCCGGTACGCCGCACGCATCAGCTGGCGGGCGAGGTCGCTCATCGCGCGGCTCGCCGCCAATTCGTCGCCGATCACGGGTACGTCGGGGTCGTCGGGGTTGCGCCGGGCCGTTCCGTGCCCCGTGAACGTCGTCCCCTCCGCCTCCACCGTCGCCCGTGCCCGCGTGGTGCCGTCCTCCTCGGCGAGTTCCAGCCGGACCTGCCATTCCAGTGTTCGTGCCATGGCAACCTCCTGGATCCCAGGATCCCTCTCCCGGCGCCCGGCCGCTCATGCGCGGCGTGCCTTCCCGGGGAAATCCGGCCGACAAGGGAGAAATGGTTCCACCGAACCCTTGTCGCCGGCGGCCGGAGACCCGAGATGCGCGTCATGCTTGTCCATCCGAGTGCCCTGATGTACTCCGAGATCTTCCTGCGACTGGAACCGCTGGGGCTCGAACGCGTGGCCGCGGCGGCCCGGGACGCCGGCCACGAGGTGCGTGTGGTGGACCTCCAGGTCCTTTCCCGGTCCCTGCTCGATCGCGAGATGGTCTCCTTCGCGCCGGAGGCACTGGGCATCTCGCTGAATTACCTGGCGAACATTCCCGAGGCCATCGACATCGCCCGCCGGGCCAAGGCCGCCTCGCCGGGCTGTTTCGTCTTCTTCGGCGGCCACAGCGTGTCGTTCATCGCCGAACACGTACTGGAGCAGGCCGACGGGGCGGTGGACGCGATCGTGCGCGGCGAGGGCGAGCCGGCGGTCGCACCGCTGCTGGCCGCGGTCCGCGACGGCGGGGTGCAGACCGTCCCGGGCGTGGTGTGCGCGGACGGCCGCGGGCCCGCGCCGAAGCTGCTGGACAGCCTGGACCGGCCGCGCCCCGCACGCGACCTCATGCGCAAGCGCCGCCGCTACTTCATCGGTGAGCTGGATCCGTGCGCGTCGATCGAGTTCACCCGCGGCTGCCCGTGGGACTGCTCCTTCTGCTCGGCCTGGACCTTCTACGGCCGTAGTTACCGCAAGGCGTCCCCGGAGGGCGCGGCGGAGGAAATGGCGTCGATCCGCGAACCGAATGTGTTCATCGTCGACGACGTGGCCTTCATCCGGCCCGAGCACGGTGACGGAATCGCCGCGGAACTGGAGCGCCGCAGAATCCGCAAGCGCTATTACCTGGAGACGCGCAGTGATGTCCTGCTGCGCAATCAGGAGGTTTTCCAGCGATGGACCAGGCTGGGACTCCGGTACATGTTCCTGGGCATGGAGGCGATCGACGCCGAGGGGCTCGACCTTTACCGCAAGCGCGTGAGCCCGGACGACAATTTCCGGGCGCTGGAAGTGGCGCGCCGGATGGGCATCATGGTGGCGATCAACCTGATCGTCGACCCCGCCTGGGACGCGGAGCGTTTCCGCGTCGTACGCGAGTTCGCGCTGTCGGTGCCGGAGATCGTGCACCTGACCGTGATGACGCCGTACCCCGGCACGGAGATCTGGCACACCGAGGCCCGTCAGCTGACGACCCGCGACTACCGGCTCTTCGACATCCAGCACGCGGTCGTCCCCACCACGCTGCCGCTGGACGAGTTCTACCGGGAGCTGGTGCGCACGCAGGCCGTCATCAACCGCAAGCACCTGGGCCTGAGCAACGCCATCGGCGCCATGGGGGTGCTCGGCCGGAACCTGGCGCGCGGGCAGACCAACTTCGCCCGCATGCTGTGGAAGTTCGGCCGGGTCTACAACGCGGGCCGCCAGCTCGCCGACCACCGGCGGCCGGTGGAGTTCGAGTTGCCGCTCCCGCAGCGCCGGGCGACACCTCCGGGCCGCCAGGACCTCTACATCCACACGCGCGTGCCGGCGCATCCGCTCCGGCGGGACGAACGGATCGAGCAGACCGCGCGGGCCGACCGCACCGAGCGGGCGGAGCAGGGCGAGCGGGTCGAACGCCCCGATCCCGAGCCGGACGGCGTCTGACGCCCGCGGCCCGGGCGCCGGCCGTCACTCCCCCGGCTCGACCACGCGGGCCCCGAGCAGCCACAGGGCGCCGTGCTCGACGGTGAACTGCACGTCACAGCGGCGGGGGTGGCAGTGCTCCGCCAGCGTGCGCAGATGGTCGCGGAGCCGGGCGAAGGACGGCGGGTCGAGCACCGCGAGCTCCTCGACGGGCACCGCCTCGCGGGCACCCGCCACGACGTCCGTGCCCTGGGCCTCGGCCAGGTAGCGGCCGTGGACGCGGCCGGTCGCCCCGCCGGCGGACAGGACAGGCGTCCGGGCGACGCCGCTGCCCGAGTCCGGGCCGAGGTTGCCGAAGACCATGGCCTGCACGGTGACGGCGGCTCCCAGGCCGCCGGGGAGGCCCGCGCGGCGGCGATGGCGCCGGGCCGGCTCGCCGTTCCAGGAGGCGAAGGCGGCGTGGACCGCCCGGCGGAGCTGTTCCGCCGGGTCCTGGGGGAACTCCTCGCCGGTGCTTTCGAGGATGACGTCCTTGAAGGTCTCGACCGTCCGGATGAGGTCGCAGGCGTCGAGCCGGCCGGCGTCGGGCACGTGGTGCTGCCGCTCGATCCCGGAGAGGACCTCCTCGAAGCGGCGGGGGTCGGCCCCCAGCACGGTGGTGCCGTACATCTGCACCAGGCGGCGGTAGGAGTCCCAGGCGAACCGCTCCCGGTCGGCGGTCCTGCCGAGGCCCAGGACGGCGTAGTCGTTCACCCCTATGTCGAGGATCGTGTCCATCAGTCCCGGCAGTCCCCGCGGTGCCGGGAGTCCCCGCAGCGCCGGGACCTCCGGGGCCGCGGGCCCGGCGCCGGTCCGTACCGCGAGCAGCAGCGGGTCGTCGACCTTGCCGAGCCGCTTGCCGGTCGCCCGCTCCAGCGCGGCGAGGTGCTCGCCGATCTGCTCGTCGAGCCCGGCGGGTGGTTCCCCGGTGGCGAGGAACGCCCGGCCGGCCTCCGTGGTGACCGTGAAGCCGGGCGGTACGGGCAGGCCCAGCCGGGTCAGCTCGGCGAGGGCGGCGCCCTTGTCACCGAGCAGCCCGGCGAGGTCGCGGCCGCCCCGCGTGAAGTCGTACACGTATGTGCTCATCAGCCCGCCCTGCCCCTGATCCGCCCATGCATCGACCGGGAAGCCCGGCATGCCGGGCCGTCCCGCCATGCCCGGTACCGCCGGTGGTGGCCGGGTCCCCTTCCGTGCGCAGACGATGCGCCCCGGGCCGGGCTCCTCAGCGGTGCGGTACGACGGCGACGGGAGCGGCGGCGTCGTGCATCACGGTGTGGACGAGGGGCCCGACGCGCGCTCCCCACGGCACGCGGCGTCTTCGGTGGCCCAGGACGACCAGCCGTGCTCCGTGGGAGGCCTCGGCCAGCTCGCGGGCCACCCGGCCCTGTCCGCCCGTCCGGGTGACGGCCACGCCCGGGTACTGCCGGGTCCACCGCGCGACGAGGTGCTCGGACGACGGCTCGGCGGCGACGACCCGCAGGCCGCACCCGTACCGGTCGGCGCTGGCGAAGGCGAAGGCGGCCACCTCGTCGCTGGGCCGGTCGGGGTCGAGGCCCAGCACCACGTCGCCGGTCGCCGGGCCGTGCGCCCGGACCAGCACGACCGGCCGCCGCACCCGCGCCAGCACGGCCTGCGAGAGCGAGCCGCCGACGAAGCCGGTGAGGCTCCCGAGCCGCCGGGAGCCCAGGACCAGCAGCTCGGCGTCCTCGCTCGCGTCGCACAGGCCCTGGACGGGACTGCCGTGGAGCTGGTCCGTCTCGACGTGCACCTCCGGGCGGTGGCGGTGCACGTGCCCGGCCACGGCGTGCAGCAGCCGCTCCGCCGCGTGCCGCTCGCCGCCCCGGTCCGTCACGGGCGTGACCGCGTCCGTGTCGGGGCTCCACACATGCACGAGCCGCAGCGGGCGCCCGCGGGTGGCCGCCTCGTCGGCGCCCCACTCGGCTGCCACCATGCTCTCCCGTGTCGCGTCGACACCGACGGTCACGGTGACGGTGCGGGGCATATCGACTCCTCGGGGATCCGCTCGTCGTCCCGTACCTCCACAGTGCGTCCGCCGGAGGATCCCCGCACGCCTCGGCCGCCTCCGTCCGCCCCGCGGGTCACCCGGATCCCGCGAGCCGCCGATCCACGCGCCTCACCGGCCGCACGTCCTGCCGACCGCCCTCGGCACCAGCCGCCCACTCCGCGCCATGCGGGCCGCACGAAATGCGCGCCGTACGAACCGGGCGGCGTACGAACCGGGCGGCGTACGAAATGCGCGCCGTACGAAATGCGCGCGCCCGCCGCATGCGCGTTCGGGCAGGATGCCTGGCATGGATCACCTCCTGGGCGGGCTCGCCGCCAATCCGGCTCTGCCGCCCGCCCTGATCGACCGGCTGATCGAGACGGCGGACGCCGACACCGCCTCGTCCCTCGCCGACCGGGCCGACCTCAGCCCCGCGCAGGCCCTGGCGCTGGCCCGCCGCTTCGGCGACGAGGTCGCCGTGCACCTTGCGTACGCCGGGCGGCTGCCGGCCGCGCACGTCGACCCCGGAGCGTGGCCGGGGGCCGCCCTCGCCCTGCTCGACACGGGCGCGGGCCGGCCGGAGTGGGCGCGCCGGTTCGCCGCGGACCCGGCCGTCGGACGGCGGGAGAAGCTGGCCGCGTGCCCCGGCCTGCCGCCCGACGTGCTGGAGACCCTGGCCGGTGACGCGGACCCACGGGTCGTCGCGGAGCTGGGGCTGTGGACCACCGTGCCCGCCACGGCCGCCCTGCTCGCCCGGCATCCGCACGCCGAGGTCCGCCGCGCCGCGGCCACCAATACCCGTACGCCCGCGGCCGGGCTGGCGGCCCTGCTCACCGGCGAGGGGCTGGCCCCGGCCCGCCGGTGCGCGGTCTGCGATCAGGAGGCGGTGCCGTTCGTGCACGAGCCGTCCTGTCCCCGGCCGGACTGTGTGCTGCGGCCCGGCGCCTCCTGCGACGGCTCGCACGCGTCCACGGTGCACGAGACGCGGATGTTCGCCCTGCGCAACCCCATGACGCCCGTCGCAGCAGCCGTCCGGTTCGTCCGGCACCCCTCGCCGCTCCTGCGACGTGAGCTCGCCGCCCGGCCGGATCTGCCGACGGAAGCATGCGAGGTGCTCGCCGCGGACCCGGATCCCGGGGTGCGCGCCGAGCTCGCCGGCAACCCGGCGACCGGTGAGGTCTTGATCCGCGCCCTCGCCGCGGACCGCGATCACGATGTGCAGCGGCGTCTCGCCCACCACCCGCGCATCCCCTGGGACGTGCTCGCCCGGGTGGCCCGTACGACACGGATCGGTCCCGTGCTGCTGCCGGCGATCGCCGCGGCCGGCGCGGCCGAGGTCGACGAGCTGGCCGCCGCGGCGGACCCGCTGCTGCGGATGCTGCTGGCGGAACGGCGCGACCTGCCACCCGCCGTCCTCGATGCGCTCGCCGCGGACCCGGACGCCAAGGTGGCCAAGGCGGTGGCCCCGCATCCCGGACTGCCCGGGGAGGCCCTGCACGCCATGGTGCGCCGGCACGGGAATCAGGTGGCGGCCCGCGTGGCGGCGAACCCGGATGCGCCGCCCGGCCTGCTGGAGCGTCTGGCCCGGCTGGAGCGGCCTCCGCTCAAGGCGCTGCGCGAGATCGCCCGGCACCCCCGCGCGACCGCCGCGGCGCTCACGGCCTGCCTGGCGGACCCGCGGGCGAGGCGCCTGGCCGCCGCGCACCCGGCCCTGCCGCCGCAGGTCGTCGTGGAGCTGCTCGCCGACGACGACCCTCAGGTGGGGGCCGCCGCGGCTGCCAACCCTTCCCTGCCCCGGGCCGACATGGCCCGTCTCACACCGTCGCGTCTCCTCGCACCGCTTTCCGCCACGCCGCGCTCACCACGCCATGAAGACGTGCACCGTCTTGCCGTGCTCCTGGGGCACCGTGAGGGCCTGCTCCGCGAGGGTGTTGATCAGGTGCCATCCGATGCCGCCGCGACCGGTGAGGTCGACGGGGCGCGGCGCTGGAGGCGTGGGATTGGTGTCCTCCATGGCGATGTGCACGGTGTCGGCCACCGCCCGCAGGCGCAGGGTGAAGGGGCCCGGCGCGAAGGAGAAGGCATTGGCGGCCAGCTCCGTGACGACCAGCAGCACATCGTCGTGTGCGTCCGGCGCCGCCGGCGACTGGATGCGCGCCAGACCGCGCAGGAACGCGGCAGCCCCTTCGCGGGCCTCGGTGACATCGCTCAGCAAGCCTTCGAAATGCCAGGTCTGTTCAATACTCAGGGTGTTCAGCAGGCCTTCGCTCCGCACACGATCTCGTTCGGCAGTCATGCACTCTCCCTTCGTTCCGACGGAACTCGGAGGCGCTTTCCGGCTTCCCGATTCGCGAGTGGACATGTACGCCTTGCCGCTTTTGCGAGAAAAAGGGCTCGTACGGGCGCCGCGGTGTTTCGGACGCGGAGCCGGGGCACCCGGTGCCTCAGGTACGGGCTGGGGCGCCCGCTGCTTCAGCTGCGGAGCCGGGCCACAGCGGCCTCGGCCGAGGGCACGACGGTCAGCGCCGTGTCGACACCGGTGATGTCCAGGAGCCGCTGCACGGTCGACCCCACCTGGGCGAGGACGAGACCTCCGGTCGGTCCGGTGCCCTGGTGCAGCTGGAGGAAACAATTCAGGCCGCTGGAGTCGCAGAACTCCAGACCGGCGCAATCGAGCACGATCGGCCGGCGCCCGTGGACCCGTACCGCGGCGTCCACCGCGTCCATGAGGACAGGAACGGTGGTGAGGTCCAGGTCTCCGCTGACGCGCAGCACCGGGATGTCGCCGTCGGCCTCGGGTACGACCACGAGACGCGGCTCCGTGACCTCCGGCCCCTGGCCCGCTCCTCCGCTTATCTGTTCTTCCATCCCGCGAACAGTACAGAGGCATGCCCGCGGGCACCACGCTCGGGGGTGTCCGCGGGGCCGGGGCGTCGCACCGGTGGCACCCACGGGCGGGAACACCCCACCGGGCGGAGCGGGCATACGCCCCGCGCCGGCGCTCCGGCCCGATACTGGAGCCCTGTCCACCCCAGGACGGACTACTCACGGAACAGCACCTGATCTGCCGGAACAGCCCGAGGGCCTGCTCGATCGATCTGTTGGGAGACACCGTTGAGGATGCTCATCAACGTGCCGGAGACCGTGGTCGCCGACGCGCTGCGCGGGATCGCCGCCGCGCACCCCGAACTGACCGTGGACGTGGAGAACCGGATCGTGGTGCGGCGTGACGCGCCCGTGGAGGGGAAGGTGGCGCTGGTGTCCGGCGGCGGCTCCGGGCACGAGCCGTTGCACGCCGGGTTCGTCGGACCCGGGATGCTGGCGGCGGCCTGCGCCGGCGAGGTGTTCACGAGCCCCGTGCCGGACCAGATGGCGCGGGCGGCCTCCGCGGTGGACAGCGGGCGCGGGGTGCTGTTCGTCGTCAAGAACTACACCGGGGACGTACTCAACTTCGAGATGGCGGCGGAGCTCGCCGAGGACGAGGGCGTGCAGGTCGCCAAGGTCCTCGTCGACGACGACGTGGCCGTCTCCGACAGTACGTACACGGCGGGGCGGCGCGGGACCGGGGCCACGCTGTTCGTGGAGAAGATCGCGGGCGCCGCCGCCGAGGAGGGGGCACCGCTGGAGCGGGTGGAGGCGATCGCCCGGCAGGTCAACGCCGCCTCGCGGAGCTTCGGCGTGGCGCTGGGCGCCTGTACGACACCGGCGAAGGGCAGCCCCACGTTCGACCTCCCTCCGGGGGAGCTGGAGTTGGGGGTCGGGATCCACGGCGAGCCGGGGCGCGAGCGGCGTCCCATGATGACGTCGCGGGAGATCGCCGACGTCGCCGTGGACGCCGTCCTGGAGGACCTCGGCGGGCGGGGGCCGGTGCTGGTGCTCGTCAACGGCCTGGGCGCGACGCCGCTGCTGGAGCTGTACGGGTTCAACGCCGAGGTCCAGCGGGTGCTGGGCGAGCGCGGGGTGCCGGTTGCGCGCACGCTCGTCGGCAATTACGTCACGTCGCTGGACATGGCGGGCTGCTCGGTCACGCTGTGCCGGGCCGACGAGGAGCTTCTCCGGCTGTGGGACGCGCCGGTACGGACGGCCGCGCTGCGGTGGGGGGTGTGACGCCGGTGATGCTGGACGCGGACTTCTTCCGGCGCTGGATGGCGGTCATGGCGCACGCGGTCGAGCGCGAGGCGGACCGGCTGACCGAACTGGACTCGGCCATCGGTGACGCCGACCACGGCGCCAATATGCAGCGCGGTTTCGCCGCGGTGCTCACGGCGGTCGGGAAGGAGGAGCCGGAGACGCCCGGCGGGGTGCTCACGCTCGCCGGGCGGCAGTTGATCTCGACGGTGGGCGGTGCCTCCGGGCCGCTGTACGGGACGCTGCTGCGGCGCACCGGCAAGGCGCTCGGCGACGCCGCTTCGGTCGCGCCCGTCCAGCTCGTCGAGGCACTGCGCGCGGGCGTGGCCGCGGTGGCACAGCTCGGCGGTGCCGCGGCCGGCGACAAGACGATGCTGGACGCGCTGGAACCGGCGGTGGAGGCGCTCGGCGAGTCGCTGGGCGAGTCCTTCGCCGATGCCGCCGAGGCGGCGGACCAGGGGGCGCTGGCGACCGTGCCGATGCAGGCGCGCAAGGGCCGGGCGAGCTACCTCGGTGAGCGCAGCGTGGGACACCAGGACCCCGGGGCGACGTCGTCGGCGCTGTTGTTCGCCGCTCTCGCCGAGGCGGCGGCGGAGGGGGCCCGGTGAGCGGGGCGCCGGTGGGGATCGTGCTCGTCTCGCACAGCGCGGCGGTCGCCGCGTCCGTCGCCGAGCTGGCGCGGGGCCTCGCCGGGGGCGGTGCGGCCGCGCCCGTGGCGCCCGCGGGCGGTACCCCCGACGGCGGGCTCGGCACGAGCGCCGAGCTGATCACCGAGGCGGCGGCGTCGGTGGACGGCGGCGCGGGCGTGGCCGTCCTGGTCGACCTGGGCAGCGCCGTCCTGACGGTGAAGGCCCTCCTCGCGGAGGGCGACGAGCTCCCCGACGGCACGCGGCTGGTGGACGCCCCGTTCGTGGAGGGGGCGGTGGCGGCCGTGGTCACCGCCTCGGCGGGCGGCGACCTGGACGCGGTGGTGTCGGCGGCGTCCGAAGCGTACGGCTACCGCAAGGAGTAGCCCCCGCGGCGGGGGGGGGGGGGGGGGGGGGGCGCGGGGGCCCCCGGCGGGGGGCGGCGGGGCCGGGCGGGGGGGGGGGGGGCGGGGGGGGGGGGGGGGGGGGGGGGGGGGGGGGGGGGGGGGAGCCCCGCCGCGGCGGGCCCCCCCCGGCCCCCGCCCGGCTCGGCCCCTCCCCACGCCCCCGCCCCCGCAAGGACGACCCCCCCGCGCCGTGCTGCGCGCCGGCCCCGGGCGGTGTACGGCTCCGGCGGCGGAGCGCGGGGCGGGGAACCGGGGCAGGGGGACGCGGCGGGGGCGTGCGGGAGCGCGCGGGTTGTGATGCACCTGGTCAACGCACTACTGTCGCAGGGCCTTGGTGTACGGGAAACCGGTGCGGTACCGGTGCGGCCCTCGCCACTGTGATCGGGAAGTCCGGCTCCACTCCCGGGGGTACCACCCCGGGAAGCCACTGGAACACCGCGGGAGACCGTGGTGTCCGGGAAGGCGGAGCCGCGGCGGCATGACCCGTCAGCCAGGAGACCGGCCAAGGCGCGTTGTCCATCCACGAGGTGCTGGAGAGGGTCTCCCACATCATGCATATCGCCGAGGGCTATCTGCCCCCCGTGCACGCGGCCGCCTGGAGCGTGGCGGCCGCGCCGTTCGTCGTCCACGGTGTCCGGGCGCTCACCCGCGAGGTCAGGTCCAACCCCGAATCGACTCTCCTGCTCGGCGCGTCCGGTGCCTTCACCTTCGTCCTCTCGGCGCTGAAGCTCCCGTCGGTGACGGGCAGTTGCTCGCACCCCACCGGTACGGGCCTGGGCGCGATCCTCTTCCGGCCGCCGATCATGGCGGTGCTCGGCACCATCACCCTGCTGTTCCAGGCGCTGCTGCTGGCGCACGGCGGTCTGACGACCCTGGGCGCCAACGTCTTCTCGATGGCGATCGTCGGGCCGTGGGCCGGATTCGGCGTGTACCGGCTGCTGCGGCGCTCCGGCGTGCCGCTGATGGTGAGCGTGTTCTTCGGTGCGTTCGTCGCCGACCTGTCCACGTACTGCGTCACCAGCGTGCAGCTCGCGCTGGCGTTCCCGGACCCGAGCAGCGGGTTCGCGGGGGCGCTGGCCAAGTTCGGCGGCATCTTCGCCGTCACGCAGCTGCCGCTCGCGGTCAGCGAGGGCCTGCTCACCGTGCTGGTGATGCGGCTGCTGACGCAGTCGAGCAAGGGCGAGCTGACCCGTCTCGGAGTGCTGCTCGGGACGAAGGCGACCACGGAGGCGGAGAAGAAGGCGGGAACCGGGCCGGAGACGGAAGCCGCGCCGGAGACGGGGACCGGGTCGGAGACCGAAGCCGCGGCGGAGACGGGAACCGGGCCGGAGACGGGAACCGGGACCGGGACGAAGACGGAGGCCGTGGGCCGATGAGCCGTAACGCCAGGATCAACACGCTGCTGCTGCTCGTCGTCGTGGCGCTCGCCGTCCTCCCGCTCGCGCTGGGGATGGGCGACCACAAGGAGGAGCCGTTCACCGGCGCGGACGCGCAGGCCGAGACCGCCATCACCGAGACGCACCCGGACTACGAGCCGTGGTTCAGCCCGCTCTACGAACCGCCGTCGGGCGAGATCGAGTCGGCCCTGTTCTCCCTCCAGGCCGCCCTCGGGGCGGGGGTGCTGGCCTACTACTTCGGTCTGCGCCGCGGGCGGCGGCAGGGCGAGGCGCGGGCGCAGGCGCGCGCCGAGAGCGCCGGACGCGTCGAGTAGCCGCCGGTGCTGCCGATCGACGCGGCGGCGCACAGCAGTCGCTGGCGCCGCCGTCACCCGTGCGAGAAGGCCGTGCTCGGCTTCGGCCTGACCCTCCTCGCGATCTGCCTGCCGCCGTGGCCGGGGGCGGTGCTGGTGGCGCTGGCCACCCTGGGCGTGCTGCTGGGGCCGGCCGGGGTGGGACGGCGGCAGCTGTGGCGGGCGTTCCGCGTTCCGCTCGGCTTCTGCTGCACGGGGGCGGTTCCGTTGCTGTTCCAGGTGGGCGGGGCGGACGGGTTCGTGACCCTGGCCCCAGACGGGCCGGTGCACGCCGGGCAGCTGCTGCTGCGGACGTCGGCGGCGTCGCTCGGGGTGCTGCTGTTCGCGTTCACGACTCCTGTCTCGGACGTGCTGCCCCGGCTGGTACGGGCCGGGGTGCCGGCCCCGGTGGTCGACGTGGCGCTGGTGATGTACCGGATCAGCTTCCTGCTGCTGGACGCCGTCCGGCGGATCCGTGAGGCGCAGGCCGCGCGGCTGGGGCTGACGAGCCGGGCGGCCACCTGGCGGTCGCTGGCCGGCCTGGGCGCGACGGCCTTCGTCCGCGCCTTCGACCGGGCGGCGCGGCTGCAGTCCGGGCTGGCCGGGCGCGGCTACGACGGCACGCTGCGGGTGCTGGTGCCGCAGGGGGCCGTCTCCGGGCGGTTCCTGGGCGCGACCGCGGGGCTGTTCGCGGGGCTCGTCGCCCTCACCCTCGTACTCGAAAGGTTCCTGCCATGAATCGTGACGCCGTCGTGGAACTGGTCGGTGCGGGATACGCCTACGAGGACGGGCCCGCCGTGCTGTCGGGCGTCGACTTCGCCGTGCCCGAGGGGCGTGCGATCGCGCTGCTCGGCCGCAACGGCAGCGGCAAGACGACGATGCTGCGGCTGCTGAGCGGCGGCCTGCGGTGTGCGAGCGGGCGGCTGCGGCTGCACGGCGAGGACGTGACGTACGACAGGGCCGGGCTCACCCGGCTGCGCACGACGGTCCAGCTCGTCGTGCAGGACCCGGACGACCAGCTGTTCGCCGCGTCCGTGGCGCAGGACGTGTCGTTCGGGCCGATGAACCTCGGGCTGGCGGAGGACGAGGTACGGGCGCGCGTGCGCGAGGCACTCGAGGCGCTGGACATCACGGCGCTGGCGGACCGGCCGACCCACCTGCTGTCGTACGGGCAGCGCAAGCGTGCCGCGATCGCGGGCGCGGTGGCCATGCGGCCCCGGGTGCTCATCCTGGACGAGCCGACGGCCGGCCTGGATCCGCACGGTCAGGAGCGGCTGCTGGAGGTGCTGGACCGGTTGCGGGCGGCGGGCACGACGGTGGTCATGGCCACGCACGACGTGGACCTGGCGCTGCGCTGGGCGGACGACGCGGCGGTGCTCACCGCGGACGGCCTGCGCACCGGCCCGGTCGCGGAGCTCCTCGCGGACGGCGCCCTGCTGGACGCGGCGCGGCTGCGCAGGCCGTGGGGCATGGCGGTGACGCGCGTGCTGCGCGACCACGGCCTGCTGCCGCCGGACGCCCCGGGCCCGCGCACCCCTGAGGATCTGGAGGCCTGGGCCCGGTGCGGGTAGCACGCACGGGCCCGGAGCTCGGCCGACGCACCGGTACGCCGGTACGCCGGTACGCCGAGGGGAAGGGCGTCAGGCGATGACCTGCGCGGCGTAGAGGGCGCCGACGGCCGTGGCCAGCGCCCCGAGCAGCAGGCGCAGGGCCGGCTCGGGCAGCCGGGGCTGGAGGCGGGCGCCGAGGTAACCGCCGATCAGGCCGCCGGCGCCGCAGGCGCATCCCAGCTCCCAGTCCGGCGCCACGTCACCGGGGCTCACCGTCGCGAGCAGGGCGTAGGTGAGGGCGCCGACGACCGAGGTCGCGAACGTGGCGGCGAGCGCGGCCGGTGCCACGCGGGCCATCGGCAGGCCGCGGCCCGCGAGAACGGGCCCCAGCAGGGAACCGCCGCCGATGCCGTAGATGCCGCCGATCACCCCGACCGCGAGAGCGAGCCCGGTGAGGGACCCCGCCGACGGCTCGGCCGGCCGTGATGACCCCTTCCGCGACGGGGTCGCTGTGCGCAAGCACAGCCACAGCCCCATCGGGAGCAGGAAGAGCGCGATCAGCAGCCGGAAGACGGCAGGGCCGGGGACGGCGAAGACGCGGATGACCGCGCCGGCGACCACACCGGGCAGGGTCCCCCGCACCAGTTGCCGGGTGAGGCGGTCGCGCAGGGCGCCGCCGGCCCGGTACCGCCACAGGGCGCCGGGCCCGGCCACCACGTTGAACAGCAGGTTCGTCGGGGTGACCGCGGGGCTCGGCACGCCGAGGACGCTGAGATGGACCGGCAGGAGGAAGACCGCGCCGGAGACACCGACCGGAGCGGTCGCCGCAGAGATCAGCAGTCCGGCCGCAAGCCCGGCCCAGATCGTCCCGTCCACCGTCGTACCCGCCCCCCGCTCGCACGTGCAGTATCGCTGTGGCGGCGGTCGGCGGTGGCGGCGGGCAACGTGATGTTCATGAAACGGCGAGAGCGGCCGCGGCGGCATCCGCGGCCGTCCTGCGACGGCTCCCTGCTCCTGCTGGGGCGATGGACGGTGGTGAGCCGCGGGGTGCGCCGTTCGCGGAGCGCCCGACGGCGTGATCGCGGGCGGAGGAGCTGCCGGGCGACCGCGGCGGCGCAGGAGACCTCGGCGTCCTGGACTCGTGGAGGTCCCGGCGCCCCGCCGGGCTCCGGTGCCGGACGAGTCGCCGCCTGCTCAGCGATGCCGGCGGCGCACCGCGCCCGTGGCGGCGGTCCCACCGCGACCGGAAGCGGTTGCGGAGCCCGTCGGGCCCGCGACCGGGGGCTCATCCGCGCAGGCGGAGGTACGCCTCCAGCTCCGCGGCGCCGGTGAGCATCGCCCGGCCGCGGGCGGACAGCCGGCCGCGCCAGTCGGACAGGGCGGCCTCCAGCGGCTCCAGGCCGCCGGCCGTGCGGACCTGGTCGATCAGGGGGGCGATCTGCTCCAGCAGGTAGCCGCCCCGCCGGAGCTGGTGGGTCAGGCGGGCGTCCCGTACGGCAGCCTCGTCGTAGACGCGGTAGCCGGTCAGGGGATCGCGGCTCGGGCGCACCAGCCCGGCGTGCTCCCACTTGCGCAGGGTCGCGGGCCGGATGCCGAGCCGCTCGGCGAGCGGCCCGATGAACGTGCCGCCCGGCCCGGGGACCGCGGCCGGTGCGGTACCCGGTGCGGGGTCCAGGTCGCGGAGGGCGCTCTCCACGGCCTCGAGGGTCCGGCGGTCGTCGAGGAGCTGGGCGTGGCCGGTGTCGATGAGACGGAACGCCTCGTCGGCCGCGCCGTCGTTCACGGCCCGCATGATCGAGGCCGCGGCCTGGTGCCCGTGGCCGGGCACCAGGGCCAGGAACGCGCGCAGGGCCCCCGCGTGCAGCGGGGTGTAGGTGCGGTAGCCGTGGGGTGTCCGGTCGGTGGGCGGGAGGATGCCGGCCTCTTCGTAGTTCCGGATCGCCTGGGTGGACAAACCGTGCTCACGCGCCAGGTCGACCGGCCGGAGCCGCTCACTGCTGCGATGACCACCACTTTGAAGCTTTTGCCTCATGGACCTGCCGATCTCGCGGAAAAGTTTCCACCGAAGGTTCAACGATACCGTTGAGGACATGGTCAACGACATCAAGGACTGCGCCCATGCCGTCGAAGCGGCTGCCGTCATGAGGCTGCTCCCGGCCCGGCCGCGGCTGCTCGCCCTGGGCGAGCCCACGCACCGCGAGGACACGCTGCTCGAACTGCGCAACGAGCTCTTCCGGCAGCTCGTCGAGGAGGAGGGCTACCGGACCATCGCGATCGAGAGCGACTGCATGAAGGGCCTGGTCGTCGACGAGTACGTCCGCTCGGGCACGGGCACCCTGGAGGACGTCGTGGAGCACGGCATCAGCCACGGCTGGGGCGCGTCGGCGGCCAACCGCGAGCTGGTGCGCTGGATGCGCGAGCACAACGAGGGCCGGGCCGCGGGCGAGCGGCTGCGCTTCGCCGGTTTCGACGGGCCGCTGGAGATCACCGGCGCCGCGAGCCCCCGGCAGGCCCTCACCACCCTCTACGGCTACCTCTCCGCCCGGGTGGACGCGGACCTGCTCCCCTGCACCGCGGACACGCTCGACCGCCTGCTCGGCAGCGACGACCGGTGGACCGAACCGGCAGCGATGAGGGACCCGGCCCGGTCCGTGGGACGGTCGGCCGAGGCGAGGGAGCTGCGACTGCTCGCCGACGAACTCGCCGCCCTGCTGGAGGAGCAGGCGCCGCATCTGATCGCGGCGACATCGCGGGACGACTGGGACCGGGCGCGCCTGTACGGGCGCACCGCGAACGGCCTGCTGCAGTACCACCACTGGATGGCCGACACCTCACCGGCCCGCCTGACCCGGCTGGTGAGCGTGCGGGACCGGATCATGGCCGACAACCTCCTCGCCGTCGCCGCTCGGGGCCCGGCTCTCGTCCACGCCCACAATGCCCATCTCCAGCGCGAGAAGAGCACGATGCGGATGGGCGGGAGGCCCCTGGAGTGGTGGAGCGCCGGCGCGCTGGTGAGCGCCCGGCTCGGCGAGGAGTACGCCTTCGTGGCGACGGCGCTGGGCACGATCCGGCACCAGGGAGTGGACACACCGCCGCCGGACACCGTCGAGGGGCTCCTGTACGCGCTCCCCGAGGACCGCCGCCTCATCGACGCCCGGCGCCTGGCCGCCGCCCTCGGCAGCACACCGCCCCCACCCCGCGTGTCCCCCTGGTTCGGCTACGCCCCGCTCGACCCGGCCCACCTGGCGGACAGCGACGGCCTGGTGTTCGTGAAGGACTGCGCCCTGCCGGGGTAGGGAGTGGCCCAGCCCTCGCTGCGGGGACCGGGCGCCACCACGAGGATGCGCAGATCGGGAGCCACCTGTCGCCGTTCCGGCCCGAGGTCGTAGTCGACGACCTCCACGGAGTGCCCCTCGAAGAACACCCGGACATGTGACTCGACAGCCTCCGCGGCCGGCAGCCTCGCATTACGCACCGCGCGATCATGCCAGACCGCGATCGACCGTCCCGACAGTCCACGCAGCGCCATGGTGCCCGTGCCAGCTCCGCATACGCGGCACGTCACCGTACGGCCCGCCAGGGCCGAGGTAGCGCAACTCACGCCCCCGCCCTTATGCAACTTGTTGCACAAGGCCCTCGGTGTCGTCTAGAACTGGGGCGACGACACCGCGCGAGGAGGCGCCCCCATGACCCCGACCCCGAGCCCCGCCACGTCCCCGTACCCGCATCTGCTGCGGCCGCTGGACCTCGGCTTCGCGACCCTGCCCAACCGCGTGCTCATGGGGTCGATGCACGTCGGACTTGAGGAGGCCGAGAACGGCTTCGCGCGCATGGCGGCCTTCTACGCCGCCCGCGCCCGCGGCGGCGTCGGGCTGATCGTGACCGGCGGCATCGCGCCGAACGACGCGGGGCGGCCGTACGAGGGCGGGGCGAAGCTCACCACCGAGGAGGAGGCGGCGAAGCACCGTGTCGTGACGGACGCGGTGCACGCCGCCGGCGGGCGCATCGCCATGCAGATCCTGCACTTCGGGCGGTACGCGTACCACCGCGACCTGGTCGCGCCGAGCGCCCTCCAGGCGCCGATCAGCCCCTTCGTGCCGAACGAACTGTCCGACGCCGAGGTCGAGCAGACCATTGAGGACTACGTGCGCGCCGCCGAGCTCGCGAAGTCGGCCGGGTACGACGGCGTCGAGATCATGGGGTCCGAGGGCTACCTGATCAACGAGTTCATCGCGGCCGCCACCAACCGGCGCGAGGACCGGTGGGGCGGCTCGTACGAGAACCGCGTCCGCTTCCCGCTGGAGATCGTGCGCCGCACGCGCGAGCGGCTCGGCGAGGACTTCATCCTGATCTACCGGCTCTCCATGCTGGACCTGGTGCCGGGCGGGTCCACCCTGGAGGAGGTCGTCGCGCTCGCCAAGGAGATCGAGGCGGCCGGCGCGACGATGATCAACACGGGCATCGGCTGGCACGAGGCCCGCATCCCCACCATCGCGACGTCCGTCCCCCGCGGCGCGTACACCTGGGTCACCCGGAAGCTGATGGGCTCGGTCTCCGTGCCGCTGATCACCAGCAACCGCATCAACACCCCCGAGGTCGCCGAGCAACTGCTGGCGGAGGGCCGGGCGGACATGGTGTCGATGGCCCGCCCCTTCCTCGCCGACCCGGACTTCGTGGCCAAGGCGGAGCAGGGCCGGCCGGAGGCGATCAACACCTGCATCGGCTGCAACCAGGCCTGCCTGGACCACACGTTCAGCGGGAAGATCACCTCGTGCCTGGTCAACCCGCGCGCCTGCCACGAGACCGAGCTCGTCCTGTCCCCCACCCGCCTGCGCAAGCGCGTCGCGGTCGTCGGCGCCGGTCCGGCCGGGCTCGCCTGCTCCGTCTCGGCCGCCGAGCGCGGACATGACGTCACGCTGTACGACGCGGCGGACGAGATCGGCGGACAGCTCAACATCGCCAAGCGGGTGCCGGGCAAGGAGGAGTTCGACGAGACCCTGCGCTACTTCCGCACCCAGCTGGCCGAGCACGGCGTGGAGGTGAAGCTGGGCACGTACGCCACCGCCGAGCTGCTCGCCGGCTACGACGAGGTCGTCATCGCCACCGGCGTGACCCCGCGCACGCCCGCCATCGAGGGTGTCGACCACGCGTCCGTGGTCAGCTACCTCGACGTGCTGCGCGACGGCGCGCCGGTCGGCGAGCGGGTCGCGATCATCGGGGCGGGTGGCATCGGCTTCGACGTGGCGGAGTTCCTCACGGACGGCGGCGAGGGCGCGAGCCGGGACCCGGAGACGTACTTCCGGCAATGGGGCGTCGACATGGCGTACACCGGGCGCGGGGGCCTTCGCGCGCCCGAGCGGCCGCGGCCGCCGCGCACGGTGCACCTGCTCCAGCGCAAGGCGTCGAAGGTCGGCGCGGGCCTGGGCAAGACGACGGGCTGGATCCACCGCACCGAGCTCAAGCACCGGGGCGTGACCATGGTCGCGGGCGCCGTGTACGAGCGGATCGACGACGAGGGCCTGCACATCACGGTGGACGGCGAGGCCCGGACGATCCCGGTCGACACGGTCGTGCTGTGCACCGGGCAGGAGCCGCGGCGCGAGCTCTTCGAGGAGCTGTCGGCGGCCGGGGTCCGGGTGCACCTCATCGGCGGCGCCGACGTCGCGGCGGAGCTGGACGCGAAGCGCGCGATCGACCAGGGGACCCGGCTGGCCGCGTCGCTCTGACGGTCCCTCCCTAGGATGCGGTCATGTCACTCCCGCACGCGATCCTCACCGCCCTGCTCGAAAAGCCGTCCTCGGGGCTGGAGCTGACGCGCCGCTTCGACCGGTCCATCGGGTACTTCTGGTCGGCCACGCACCAGCAGATCTACCGCGAGCTGGGAAAGCTGGAGCAGGCGGGGCACATCCGTGCCCTGCCCTCCCGGGCACCGGCCCGGGGCCAGAAGAAGGAGTACGAGGTGCTGCCCGCGGGCCGTGCCGAGCTGACCGGGTGGGTGCGCAGGAGCGAGGATCCCAAGCCCATCCGGGACGCCCTGCTGCTGCGGCTGCGGGCGGCCGCGGTGGTGGGCACGGAGGGACTGGAGGCGGAGCTGCGCCGCCATCTGGCGCTGCACGAAGCCCAGTTGGAGGAGTACCTGGGGATGGAGCAGCGGCAGTTCCCGCCGGAGCGGAACGCCGAGGCGGACCGGCTGCGCCATCTCGTGCTGCGGGGCGGGATCGAGCTGGAGCGCTTCTGGACGGCATGGCTGACGGAGGCGCTGGCCGCGCTCGACGGGACGGGCCGGCACCCCGCCGATTACTAATGGGAATCGTTTTCATGTAGCGTGACCGCCACCGTACCGACGATGGAGGTCCCGCAGTCATGGCCGTACCCAAGCGGAAGATGTCCCGCTCCAACACCCGCCACCGGCGCGCGCAGTGGAAGGCGTCCACGCCCCAGCTCGTGCCCGTGACGGTCGACGGCACCGTGTACCAGGTGCCGCAGCGCCTGGTGAAGGCGTACGAGCGCGGCCTGATCCACCCGGAGGGCTGAGCCCGACGACGGCCCCCGCCACCCCAAAGCCTTTCCGGCCGGGCCGGCCGGGGCCGGGGCGCCGGCTCCGTACCGCGGGGAGGCCCCGCCCCGCCGTTCGCCCCGGGGGGCGACGGACCCGGTGGCGCTGTGGCGGGTGGTGTTCGGCCGGATCGGCAATCCGCTGCTCGCGCAGTCGCCGGACCGGGGCGCGCTGCCGCAGTGGTAGGCGGCGACCGACCCGCGGGTGAACGGCGGGGTGTTCACAGGGCCGGACGGCCCGGCCGAGCCGCGCGGCGCGGCGCGGCGCGGCGCGGCGCGGCGACGGAAGCGAAGCTCCTCCCCGCGGCGGCCGATCCGGCGACCGGCCGCCGTCTGTGGAAGCTGTCGGAAGAGCTGACCGGAGTGCGCTTCGCGTTTCCGACGCCGGTCTGATGCCGGCACCGCCGGCGGGCCCGCGCCGCGCCGGGCGCGGTCAGGCTCCTGCCGCGGAGCGCCATGCCTTCTCCCGCAGCAGCCGCAGGCCGTTGAGGCCGACGAGGACCGTGGAGCCCTCGTGGCCCGCGACACCGAGCGGCAGGGGCAGGTGCCCGGCCAGGTCCCAGACGATCAGGGCGCCGATGCAGACACCCGCGATGACCAGGTTCTGCACGACGAGCCGCCGGGCGCGCCGGGACAGGGCCACGACCGCGGGAACGGCGGTCAGTTCGTCCCGTACGACCACGGCGTCGGCGGTCTCCAGCGCCAGGTCGGAACCGGCACGGCCCATCGCGATGCCGCAGTGCGCGGCGGCGAGCGCCGGGGCGTCGTTGACGCCGTCGCCGACGACGAGGGTGCGCCGCCCCGCCCGCTCCCACTCCCGCACGGCCGCGACCTTGTCCTGCGGAAGGAGCCCGGCCCGTACGTCGTCGATGCCGGTTTCGGTGGCGATCCGCCGGGCGGCGGGCTCGTTGTCGCCGGTGAGCAGGGCGGGCGCCGTGCCGCTGAGACGCCCGAGGGCGGCGACGGCGGCCGCGGCGCCCTCGCGCAGCCGGTCGGCGATGGCGAGCACGGCGACCGGCACACCGTCGACGGCGACGACCACGGCGGTCCGCCCGCCGGCCTCCACCTCGCGCACGGCCGCGGCGACCTCCGGGCCCGGCACGGAGGCCCGGGGAGCCCCGCCGGCCTCCACCTCGCGCACGGCCGCGGCGGCCTCCGAGCCCGGCGCGGCCGCCCCGGAAGCCCCGTCGACCGCGGCGGCCTCCCCCGCCGGCCCCGTCCCCGCCCCCCGGGGCGCCGCGGGCTCCCGGTCGCCGGCGGGCACCGCGCGGCAGGGCTCCGCGGGGCGGCCCACGGTGACCTCGCGGCCGTCCACGAGCGCACGGACGCCGACGCCCGGGGTGGAGGAGAACGCCGCGGCCTGCGGCACCGTGAGGCCGCGGTCGCGGGCGGCGGTGACCACGGCGCGGGCCAGCGGGTGCTCACTGGGCAGCTCGGCCGCGGCGGCCAGGGCGAGCACCTCGGCTTCGGCCGGGGAGCCGGCGAGGAGCCGGACCCCGGCCACCCGGGGTGCCCCCTCGGTCAGCGTGCCGGTCTTGTCCAGCGCCACCAGGTCGGTCCGTCCGAGCCGCTCCATGACCACCGCGGACTTGACGAGGACGCCGTGCCGCCCGGCGTTGGCGATCGCGGACAGCAGCGGCGGCATGGTGGCGAGGACGACCGCGCACGGCGAGGCGACGATCATGAAGGTCATGGCCCGCAGCAGCGTTCCGGTGAAGTCCGCGCCGAGCGCGAGCGGCACGGCGAACAGCGCGAGCGTCGCGACGACGACGCCCACCGAGTAGCGCTGCTCGATCTTCTCGATGAAGAGCTGGGTGGGGGCCTTGGTCGCGCTCGCCTCCTCCACCATGGCGACGATCCGGGCGATGACGGACGCGGAGGCGTCCTTGTCGACGCGGACGCGCAGGGCTCCGGTGCCGTTCAGCGTGCCCGCGAAGACCGGGTCGCCGACCGCCTTGGGCGCGGGCAGCGGTTCGCCGGTGATGGTCGCCTGGTCGACGTCGCTCGCACCGCCGACGACCGTGCCGTCGGCGGGCAGCCGCTCCCCCGGCCGTACGAGGACGGTGTCGCCGACCCGCAGCGCCGCCACGTCCACCGGTTCCTCGCCCGCGGCGGTCAGCCGTACGGCACGGGCGGGCGCCAGGTCCAGCAGGCCGCGCACCGAGTCGGCGGTGCGCCGGGTCGCGAGGGCCTCCAGCGCGCCCGACACCGCGAAGATGACGATGAGCAGCCCGCCGTCGAGGTATTGCCCGATCGCGGCGGCGCCGAGCGCCGCGACGACCATGAGCAGGTCGACGTCGAGGGACTTCTCCCGCAGGGCCCGCAGCCCGGCCCAGCCCGGTTCCCACCCTCCGGCGGCGTAGCAGACGGCGTACAGCGGTCCCCAGGCCCATGCCGGGGCGCCGGCCAGGTCGAGCGGCAGGGCGGCGAGGAACGCGGCGGCGGACAGCGCCGCCCAGCGGACCTCGGGCAGGGCGAGGAGTCCGGTCCTGCGGCCGGGGGGCACGGGAGCGGGCGGGGTCGCGGGCCGGTCGGCGTCGAGCACCGGGGAAGCCATCGGTCACACCTCCGAGGGGACGGGCGGGCGGGCGGGACGGGCGGAGTACGGCCACACCTTACCCGAACACATGAAGAGCTCTTCATTCATTCGGGGTACGCGCGGCTACGATGACCTGCATGGGACACGGAGTGCACGGTGAGACGACCCCCGCAGCCCGCCTCGACGCGGAGTCCGCGGCCACCATCGCCGCCACGCTCCAGGCCCTCGCCACCCCGTCCCGGCTGATGATCCTCACCCGGCTGCGCCAGGGCCCCTGCGGTGTGACCGAACTCGCCGAGTCGGTCGCCATGGAGCAGTCGGCCGTCTCGCACCAGCTGCGCCTGCTGCGGGCCCTTGGCCTGGTCACCGGGACGCGCCAGGGCCGCCGGATCGAGTACAGCCTGTACGACAACCACGTGGCCCAGCTGCTGGACGAAGCGGTGTACCACATCGAGCACCTCCGGCTCGGCGCACGTGATCTGCCCCGGTCCGCCGTGGATACTGGTCGCCCGTAGACCTACGAGGCTCAAGGGGCGGGCATGGCGGACCGGTTGGGGACGGCGGAGCGGACACGGCATGCGGTGGTGATCGGCGGGAGCATCGCCGGTCTGCTGACGGCGCGGGTGCTCGCGGAGCACGCGGAGCGGGTGACCGTCGTCGAGCGGGACCGCTTCCCGGAGGAACCCGAGGCGCGCGCGGGCGTGCCGCAGGGGCGGCACACGCACGTCCTGCTGGAGAGCGGGCAGCGGGCCCTGGACGAGCTGCTGCCCGGAGTCATCGGGGAGTTGCGCGCCCAGGGCGCGCCGCGGGTCGGCATGCCGGAGGACATGGTGCAGTGGCAGGACGGCCGCTGGCTCCACCGGAGTCCCGCCACCGTGTACCTGGTCACCGGTTGGCGCCCCCGGCTGGAGCACGTGCTCCGGCGCCGGGTCCTGGCCGATCCGAGGATCGCGACGGTCGAGAGCACGGAGGCGGTCGGGCTGCTCGGCGACGCCGCGCGCGTGCGGGGAGTGCTGCTGCGGGAGCGCGGCGCCGGGCGGGTCAGGGAGCCGCGGGCGCTGGAGGCCGACCTGGTGGTGGACGCGTCCGGACGCGGCTCGCGCGCGCCCGAGTGGCTGTCGGCGATCGGCGCCGAACCGGCGGGCGAGGAGACGCTGGACACGGGCCTGGCGTACGCGACCCGGGTCTACCGCGGCGCCCCGGCGGGCACGGGCACCGACGCCCTCGGCCACTACACCGTGGCCAACCCGCAGCAGACGTACGCGGCGACCGTCCTGCCCGTCGAGGAGGGCCGCCACCTGGTGACGCTGTCGGGCCTGCGCGGCGACGAACCGCCCACGGAGGAAGCGGGGTTCGAGGCGTACGCCGCCAAGCTGCCGCACCCGCTGGTGAGCGAGTGGCTGGCCAAGGCGGAACCGGAGTCGCCGGTGCACGGCTTCCGCGCGACGGCGAACGTCCGGCGGCGCTACGACCGCCCGGGCCGCCGCCCGGCCGGTTTCCTCGCCACCGGCGACGCGCTGTGCACCTTCAACCCCATCTACGGGCAGGGCATGGCGGTCGCCGCGCTCTGCGCGGTGGCGCTGCGGGACGCGCTCGCGGACCCGCGCCGCACGCCGACCACCCGCCGCGTCCAGCGGGCGCTGTTCGGCGCCTCCCGGCAGGCGTGGGACATCTCGGCGGGCGCGGACCGGAGGATGCCGGGCGCGGTGGGCAACGCGGCCCGCACCGGGCCGGCCGATCGCGCCGCGGGCTGGTACCTCGAGCGGGTGCAGGAGCGCTACGCGGGCGACCCCGAGGTGGGAGCGGCGTTCCGCTCCGTCCTGACGCTCAATGAGCCGCTGCGCGCGCTCTTCGCGCCGCGGATCATGCGTGCGGCGCTCCTGCGGCCGGTGCCCCCGGCGCCCGCCGGGCCGCCCCTGTGGCGGACGGAGCGCACCCGCTGATCAGGGGTGCATGACCACCTTCACCACGCCGTCCTCCTTGTGCTGGAACATCCTGTACGCGTGGGGCGCGTCGGCCAGCGGGACGTGGTGGGTGGCGAAGTCGTCGACGCCCAGCGGGTCGTCGTCGGTGAGCAGGGGCAGGATGTCGTCGACCCAGCGCCGGACGTTGGCCTGCCCCATGCGCAGCTGGATCTGCTTGTCGAACAGGGTCATCATCGGCAGCGGGTCGGCGGCGCCGCCGTAGACCCCGCTGAGGGAGATGGTGCCGCCGCGCCGGACGAGCGCGATGGCCAGGTGCAGCGCGGCGAGCCGGTCGGCCCCGGCCTTCTGGTGGAGCTTGGCCGCCCATGCCTTGGGCAGCAGCCCGGCCGCCTGCTGCTGGGTGCGGGCGACGGGGCTGCCGTGGGCCTCGGTGCCGACCGCGTCGATGACGGCGTCGGGCCCGCGGCCCCGGGTGCGGTCCTTGACCGCCTCCACGAGGTCGTCCTGGCTGTCGTGGCCCGTCAGGTCGAACACCTCGACACCGCGGGCCCTGGCGCGCTGGAGGCGTTCCGGTACCAGGTCGATGCCGATGACCTGGGCGGCGCCCAGGTGGAGGGCGATGCGGCAGCACATGTCGCCGATGGGACCGAGGCCGAGGACGGCGACGGAGCCGCCGGGCGGGACGTCGGCGTACCGGACGGCCTGCCAGGCGGTGGGCAGGACGTCGGAGAGGTAGAGGAAGCGGTCGTCGGGCGGGCCGGCGGGGACCTTGACGGGGCCGAACTGGGCCTGGGGCACGCGCAGGTACTCGGCCTGCCCGCCGGGGACGGAGCCGTACAGCCGGGAGTAGCCGAACAGGGCGGCGCCCATGCCCTCCTCGGTGACCTGGGTGGTCTCGCACTGGGTCGGCAGACCCGAGGTGCACATCCAGCAGTGGCCGCAGGCGATCTGGAAGGGCACGACGACCCGGTCGCCCGGCCGGAGGCCCGTGACCTCCGCGCCCACCTCCTCGACGATGCCCATCGGCTCGTGCCCGAGGATGTCACCAGGGGTCATGAAGGGCGTCAACACCTCGTACAGGTGCAGGTCCGAGCCGCACAGTCCGGTGGACGTGACCCTGATGACGGCGTCCGTGGGCTCCTCGATCCGGGGATCGGGCACCGTCTCCAGGCGGACGTCACGCTTTCCCTGCCATGTCACGGCCCTCATCGTGCGTGTCCCTTCGACCGGCTTCCTGCGGGGGGCGCGGCCCGGGTACCCGGGAGGGAGGGGCGGTGAACCCGTTGCGGCTCCGTTTCGGCTTCGTTGCGGGCCTTCGTCACGGGCATCCGTTTCGGACAGAGTGGTGCGTCATGCCCGGCAGGCCCTTCCGGCAAGGTTTAGACCAATGATAGGGATTGATCACCCACACGGCACGCTCGACTACACTGAGCGAAGGAAATTGAGGGTTGAACATGGCTGAGCCTGCCCCCGCACTTCCGCTCTACCTGCAGGTCGCCGCAGCGCTGCGCGACGACCTCACCCACCGGCGCATCGCGCCGGGCGACCGGCTGCCCTCGGAGCGCTCCCTCGTGGAGCGCTTCCAGGTCAACCGGCAGACCGTACGCAATGCGCTCCAGCTCCTGCGCGACGAACGGCTCGTCGTGACCGAGCGGCGCGGTACCTACGCCGCGGCCCCCGGCACGCAGGCCGCGCAGCCGGCCCTGGCGCCCGGCCTGCTGTACTTCCCCTGCGGTCCGGGGACCCCGGACACGCTCCCCGAGACGCACCTGGCCTGGGAGAGCGCACCACCGGAACACGCCGAGCGGCTGGGTCTGCTGCCCGGCGAGCCGACGCTGACGCACCACCACCGGCTGACCGGGCCGGACGGCACACCGGTGCGGCAGCACGCCCTGACGTACTTCTCGCGGTACGCGCTGGCCGAGATACCCGAACTGGCCCGCTACCGGCGGCCGGACGCCTGGCCCCACCGGGTCGACCTGCGGCTGCTGTACCACTGGATGCACCGGGCCGGGCTGCGGCTCACGCGGCGGGAGTCGGTCGGGGTGGACCGGGGCCCGGCGGACACCGCGTGGCTCGGCGTCCACCGGGAGGTGAGCGACCAGCACGGCCACGTGCTGGAGGTCACGGACCTCCGGTTCGCACCGGAGTCCGCGGCCTGGACGTACGAGTTCACCAGCTGACGCCGCGGGGGCTCAGACGATGCCCTCGGATATCTCGGCCTGTTCGCGCGCGTTGCCGTACGGAGCGGGCGTGCCGTACGAGCGGCGGGCGACGTACCACCACACGCTGGCCAGGATGAGCACCGCGGCGAGCGCGATCACCGCGTAGTTCATCGAGTCGATGGTCACCGGGGCCTTCTGGGGCAGGCAGAAGAGCACGGTGACCACCGCGACCCAGACCACCGCGATCCAGCCGACCGGCTTGCTCCAGCGACCCAGGGACCAGGGGCCGGGCCGGAACCGGTCCCCCGCGCGCAGCCGGAGGTAGATGGGGATGGCGTAGGCGGGGGTGATGCCGATGACGTTGATGGCGGTGACGGCGCCGTAGGCGGTCGCCGAGTACAGCGACGGCGCGGCGAGCACGGCGGCGACCGCGACCGACAGCCACACCGCGTGCGCCGGGGTCTGGGTGCGGCTGCTGACCTTGCGCCAGAGCGCGGATCCGGGCAGGGCGTTGTCGCGGCTGAAGGCGAAGACCATGCGGCTGGCGGCGGCCACCTCGGCGTTGCCGCAGAACAGCTGCGCCACGATCACCACCAGCAGGAGGGCGGAGGCGCCGCCGCTGCCGAGCGCGTCGAGGAGGATCTGCGCGGGCGGGACGCCCGTGGCGCTGTTCTGCGTTCCCGCGTAGTCCTGGATGGCGAAGGTCAGTCCGGCGAGCAGCGCGAAGCCGGCGACCCAGGAGACCCAGATGGCCCGGACGATGCCCTTGGCGGCGGAGACGGACGCGTTGGACGTCTCCTCGGAGAGATGGGCCGAGGCGTCGTAGCCGGAGAAGGTGTACTGCGCGAGGAGCAGGCCGACGGCCGCCACGTAGAAGGGACTCGACCAGCCGGTGTCGTTGACGAACTCGGTGAAGACGAACTCGGCCGACTGGTGGCGGTCCGGGACGATCGCGAGCGCGCCGACGATCACGGCGACACCGGTCAGGTGCCACCACACGCTGATGGAGTTGAGGACGCTCACCAGGCGGACGCCGAAGAGGTTGAGCACGGCGTGCAGCAGGAGGATGCACAGGAAGATCACGAAGGTGGAGCCGGGCGTCGGTTCGAAGCCGAACCGCAGGTTGAGGAACGCCCCGGTGAAGAGCGCGGCGCCGTAGTCGATGCCGGCGATCGCGCCGAGCAGGCCGAGCAGGTTCAGCCAGCCCGTGTACCAGCCCCAGCGGCGGCCGCCGAGCCGGTCGGCCATGTAGTAGAGGGCGCCGGAGGTGGGGTACGCGCTGGTGACCTCGGCGAGCGCCAGGCCGACGCAGAGCACGAACAGGCCCACGCCGACCCAGCCCCACATCATCACGGCGGGTCCGCCGGTGCCGAGGCCGAAGCCGTACAGGGTCATGCAGCCGGAGAGGATGGAGATGACGGAGAAGCTGATGGCGAAGTTGCCGAAGCCTCCCATCCGGCGGGCCAGGACCGGCTGGTAGCCGAGCTCTCTGAGCCGCTGCTCCTCGTCCATGGGCGGAGCCTGCTGCTCCGGGCGGGCCCACAGGGCGCGGGACATGGCGGTACCTCCGAGGGGGTGGTGGCAGGGGATGTCGGGGGGTCTTCGGGGGTGCGGGACACGCGCTGCGGCGGTCAGCGGTCGCGGGCGGAGCCCAGGCACCGGGTGCGGGCGCGCCGGAAGACCTCCTCGGCCAGCGCCCGGTCGCCGGGGTCGGGGGTGCGGTACGCCCACGGCTGCGGCGTGTAGTACGGGCCGAGCGCCTCGAAGACCGGAGCGGCCTCCTCGAAGCGGAGGGCTCCCCACAGGGCGTGCGCCAGGTGGTTCAGGTCCAGCAGCGACGCATCGGCGGGCGTGACGTGGTCGAACCAGGCCAGCAGGGCGCGCAGCGCGTCGCGGGTGGCGTCCTCGGCCACCCAGTGCAGGTCCAGGGCCTTCTCCTGGCCCCGCTCGCGGCGGTAGCGCTCGACCCGCGCGTACAGGGGCAGCAGGTGCAGGGCGGAGCCCGGTGGCGCGGAGCCGGCGGCCCACTGGACGAAGTTGACGGCTTCGGACAGCGAGCCCGGCGAGGGGCCCCACCGTCGGGCATAGAGGAACTGGAGCATCCGGTGGTACGCCTCGCGGTTGTGCGGGTCCCGCTTGTCGGCCTCCGCCAGCAGTCCCCAGGGGCCGGGGGGCAGCATGGGGCCGGGCGGGCGCACCCGGTGCTCCTCCATGCGCTGCTCCTCGTCGAGTACGGCGAGGGCCAGCAGGCAGACCCACGGCACCGGGTCGGCGGGGGCCGCCCGGGCGGTGGCGTGGCAGGCCTCCCAGGCGGTCTGCCACAGCTCGTGGGTGCGCGGGTGCTGGTCGCGGTGGGCGCGCACGGCGCGTTCCACCGTGACCCGGGTGTGCATCACGGCGGCGGCGACGCTGTGCGGTTCCTCGGCGCGCCAGGCGTGGACGACGTCGGAGCCGGCGGCGACGGCCGCCAGCACCTGGGTGCGCTGGGTCCATTGCGCCCAGCCGGTGGTCTCGGCGAGGAGCTGGGCCATCGCGACCCAGCGTCCGGTCCGCAGGTCCTGGACGACGCCGCGCAGTGCGGCGTCGTGCCCAGCGGGGTGGTACACCGGCCGGAAATCGTGGCCGGACATCACCTCGTCCCTGGCGGCGGGCAGGCCGGGCAGGCCGGTGGTGCTGTGGTGGTCATGGGTCCTCATGCGGGGGGTGGCACGGGTCGCCCGAACCGGCGGGCGACTACAGGGCGTTGATCGGCGATCACTATAGAGTCCCTTGGACCTTTGCGGTCCAGTTTCGACAAAGCTCGTAACCATTCGGCCAACAAAAGAACTTGACGCCAAGTCAGGCCAGGGTTGCGGCGCCGGTGGGTGACGGGGGGATCGCTTGACGCCGCCGCCGCGCTGGCCCAGGCTGACGATCAAGGTTCTCCGAGTGCTTCACCGACCGGACGGGAGTGGCGATGACGGGCCCTGTATTGGCCGTCGACCAGGGAACTTCGGGCACCAAGGCGCTGGTCGTCTGCCCCGAGCGCGGCGTCATCGGATCCGGCGCCGCTCCGGTGCGGCCCCGCTACCTGCCGGGCGGGCGGGTGGAGACCGACCCGCGCGAACTGCTCGGCTCGGTCGTCACCGCGGGCCGCGCGGCGCTGGCCGACGCCGGTGAACCGGTCACGGCCGTGGGACTCGCCAACCAGGGCGAGACGGTCCTGGCCTGGGATCCGCGGACGGGGGCGCCGCTCACCGACGCGATCGTCTGGCAGGACCGGCGCGCGGAGGAAATCTGCGCGGAACTCGCGCCGCACGCCGAAGAGTTGCGCGCGACGACCGGACTGCCGCTCGACCCCTACTTCGCCGCGCCGAAGATGGCCTGGATCCGTCGGCGGCTCACCCGCGAGGGCGTCGTGACGACCAGCGACGCCTGGCTGGTGCACCGGCTGACGGGCGGCGGCGCGTTCGTCACGGACGCGGCGACGGCGGGACGAACCCAGCTCCTCGACCTCGACACCGTCGACTGGTCGCCGCGCGCTCTGGAGATCCACGGGCTGGCCGGGGAGCGGCTCCCGCGCATCGTGGACGCGGCCGGGCCGGTGGGGACGACGTCCCTCTTCGGCGGCGCCGACGTGCCGCTGACGGGCCTGCTGGTCGACCAGCAGGCCGCGCTGCTGGCCCAGGGTGCCACCGAGCCCGGCGCCGCCAAGTGCACGTACGGCACGGGGGCGTTCCTGCTCGCGCACACCGGCGACCGGCCCCGGCGCGGTGGCTCCGGGCTGGTCGGCTGCGTCGCCTGGCGGCTCGGCGGCCGCACCGACTACTGCCTGGACGGCCAGGTGTACACGGCCGCCTCCGCGGTGCGCTGGCTCACCGACCTCGGGGTCATCGGCGGCGCGGCCGACCTCGACCCGGTGGGCTCGGCCGTGCCCGACGCGGGCGGGGTCACCTTCGTGCCGGCGCTCGCGGGGCTGGCCGCCCCGTGGTGGCGCGGGGACGTGCGCGGCTCCGTGACGGGACTCGGCCTGGACACCACCGCCGGGCACCTGGTGCGGGCGCTGTGCGAGGGCATCGCCGCGCAGGTGGTGGAGCTGGCGCGGGCGGCCGGGGGCGAGCTCGGGGCCCCGCTCGCCTCGCTGCGCGTCGACGGCGGGCTCACCCGCTCCGCGCTCCTCATGCAGACCCAGGCCGACCTCCTGCAACTCCCCGTCGAGGTCTCGGCGCTCCCCGACGTCACCGCGCTCGGCGCCGGCGTCCTCGCCCGCCTGGGCCTGGACCCGGAGCTCTCCCTGCGGCAGGCCGTGCCGCCGTGGCGGCCGGCCGCCGTCTACGAGCCGCGCATCACGGCCACCGAGGCCGCCGAGCGCATGGGCGCCTTCCGGGCGGCGGTGGCCGCGCTCGTGGACGGTGGGCGGTGACCGTCACCCGCGGCGGGCCGCTGCCGCCGGAGCCGTACGACGTGACGGTCGTCGGGGCGGGCGTGGTGGGCTGCGCGATCGCCCGCGCACTGGCCCGGCACGCGGCCCTCCGCATCGCCCTGGTGGAGGCCGCCGACGACGTCGGAGAGGGCACCTCGAAGGCCAACACGGCCATCCTGCACACCGGTTTCGACGCGGTACCCGGCTCCCTGGAGTCGCGTCTGGTACGGGACGGGCAGCGGCGGCTGCTGGCCTACGCCGCGGCGGCGGGCATCCCGGTCGAGCCGGTGGGCGCGCTGCTCGTGGCCTGGGACGAGGAGCAGCGCGCGGCCCTGCCCGCACTGGCGGAGAAGGCCGGGAGGAACGGCCACCACGGGACCCGGATCATCGGGGCGGCCGAACTGTACGCCCGCGAACCGCACCTGGGGCCCGGCGCGCTCGGCGCGCTGGACGTGCCCGGCGAGAGCATCGTCTGCCCGTGGACCACGACGCTGGCGTACGCGACGCAGGCCGTGCGCGCGGGGGTCGACCTGCACCTCGGCTGCCGGGTCGAGGCGGTGCGGCCCGGCCATGATCTGGTCACGGACCGCGGTGTGCTGCGCACCCGGTACCTGGTCAACGCCGCAGGACTGCACGCCGACACCCTCGACCGGCACCTGGGGCACCGCGACTTCACGGTGACGCCGCGGCGCGGCCAGCTGATCGTGTTCGACGCGTTCGCGCGGGGGCTGGTCCGGCACATCCTGCTGCCGGTGCCGACCGCGCTCGGCAAGGGCGTGCTGGTCTGCCCCACCGTGCACGGCAAGGTGCTGCTCGGTCCGACCGCCGAGGACCTCCGCCCCGGCGACAAGGCCGCCACCGGGTCGACGGCCGAGGGGCTGGCGTACCTGCGCGCGCAGGGCCGGCGGATCCTGCCCGCCCTGCTGGACGAGGAGGTCACCGCGGTCTACGCGGGGCTGCGGGCGGCGACCGAGGAGGACGACTACCGCATCGCGAGCCACGCCGGGCAGCGGTACGTGACGGTGGGCGGCATCCGCTCGACCGGGTTGACCGCGTCGATGGCGATCGCCGCGCACGTGGTGGAGCTGCTGGCCGGTGCGGGGCTGGAGACCGGTACGCCGGGCGAGCTGCCGCGGGTGCGGATGCCCAACGTGGGCGAGGCGTTCCCGCGCCCGTACGCGCGCGCCGACCTCATCGCGGCCGACCCCGCCTACGGCGAGATCGTGTGCGCCTGCGAGCGGGTGACGCGCGGCGAGATCCGCGACGCGGCGGCGGGCACGATCCCGCCCGCCTCCCTGGAGGGGCTGCGGCGCCGGACACGGGCGCGCGCCGGACGCTGCCAGGGCTCGCTGTGCGGGGCCGCGGTCCGTGCCCTGTTCGAGGAGGGCAGGCGATGAGCCGGCGTCCGCGCGCGGTGGACGTGCTGGTCGTCGGGGCGGGCCCGGCGGGCCTCGCGGCCGCACGGCGGCTGGCCGCCTCGGGCGCCGGCACGGTGGAGGTGCTGGAGCGCCGGGGGCACGCGCTCGGGGCGCGGGGGCCGGTCCGCGCGGCCGTCCGGGCCGGGGCGGTGCTGCGCACCGGCGTCACCGCCACCGGCTGGGCGGGACCGCTGGTGCTGGACACGACCGGCCCGGGCGGGCTGGAGCGGATCACGGCGCGGGCGGTCGTGCTCGCGACCGGCGCGCGGGAACGTCCGCGCAGCGCGCGCCTGGTGCCGGGGACACGCCCGGCCGGCGTCCTGACGGGGGGCGAACTGGATCAGGCCGTCCACGCGTACGGACAGTACGTCGGCACGCGCGCCCTGGTCGTCGGGGCGGAGCCGGCCGCGTTCCGGGCGGTGCGGGCGCTGCGGCGGGCCGGTGTGCAGGTGGCCGCGCTGGTGACGGAGGAACCGTGGCGCAGGCTGGGGGCGTTCGGCCCCGGGCTGACGCCGGTCCCCGTGCTGGGCGGGACCGCGGTCGCCGAACTCCTCGGGCGGGGACGGCTCTCGGGCGTCCGGCTGGCCGGCCGCGGCGGGCGGACCGCGACGGTGGCGTGCGACACGGTGGTGTTCACCGGCAACTGGATCCCCGAGCACGAACTGGCGCGGCTCGGCGGGGCGGAGCTCGACCCCGGCACCCGCGGCCCCGCGGTGGACGGCGCGTTCCGTACGTCCCGGGCGGGGGTCTTCGCGGCCGGCGGCGTGCTGCACGGCGGGGAGCCCACCGCGGCGGCCGTCGCGGAAGGGCGGGCCACGGCCGGGCACGTACGGGACTTCCTGACGGGCGTCCCGTGGCCGGGACACCGCGTCCCGGTGGTGGCGGACGCTCCCCTGCGCTGGGTGGCGCCGAACCGGCTCGTCCCCGGGGAGCGCACCGCCCGCTTCCTGGTGCGCGCGCAGCGGCGGCTGGAGCGGCCGGTGCTGTCGGTCGTCCAGGACGGCGTGCTGCTGCACCGGCAGCGGGTGCGGGGCACGGCCACGCCGTCGCGGTCGGTGTCGCTGTCGGGCGGCTGGGCGGCCGCCGTCGATCCCGGGGGCGGCCCCGTGCGCGTCACGGTCGCAGGCCCGCCGCCCGGGCGGCGCGGCTGAGGACCTCGGTCAGCATGCCGGGGGTGAGGCGGCCGGTGAAGGTGTTGCGCTGGCTGACGTGGTAGCAGCCGAACAGTTCGAGGGCCGGGCCGCCGTCGGCGGAGGGCAGGGTGACGTGGGCGCCGTGCGCGAAGGCCGGCCGGGGGCGGGGCACCGGCCAGCCGGCGGCGGCGAGCGCGGGCAGGGTCGCCTGCCAGCCGAAGGCGCCGAGGACGACGAGCGCGCGCACCGTGGGCCGCAGCAGGCGCAGTTCGCCCGCCAGCCAGGGGCGGCAGGTGTCCCGCTCCCGGGGCGTCGGCTTGTTGGCCGGCGGGGCGCAGTGGACGGGCGCGGTGACCCGCACCCCGTACAGGCGCAGCCCGTCGTCGCGGTGGGTGGCCTCGGCCTGGCTGGCGAGCCCGATGCCGTGCAGTGCGGCGTAGAGCACGTCGCCGGAGCGGTCGCCGGTGAACATGCGGCCCGTGCGGTTGCCGCCGTGCGCGGCCGGGGCGAGGCCGACGACGAGCAGCGCGGCGTCGTCGGGGCCGTAGCCGGGGACCGGCCGGGCCCAGTAGTCCCAGCCGGTGTAGGCGCGGCGGCCCTCGCGGGCCACCTGCTCCCGCCAGGCGACCAGACGCGGACAGGCCCGGCAGTGCGTGACGCGTTCGTCGAGGGCGGGGACGGAGCCGGCGCGGGCCGTCTCGCGCACCGGGAAGTCGGGCTGGTCGGGTGAGCCGGGCTCGGCAGGCATGGTCCTCCGTTCGCGCTGTGCCACCGACGCTAACGTTTCCCCATGACGGTGAAGCGAAGCGCGGGCCTGCTGCTGTTCCGTACCTCCCAGGGACGCCTGGAGGTGCTCATCGCCCACATGGGCGGGCCGTTGTGGGCATCGCGCGACACGGGGGCCTGGTCGGTCCCCAAGGGCGAGTACGGACCGGACGAGACCCCCGAGGCGGCGGCGCGGCGGGAGTTCGTCGAGGAGCTCGGGCTGCCGGCGCCCGACGGCGAGAAGGTTCCGCTCGGTGAGGCGCGCCAGGCGAACGGCAAGATCGTGACGGTGTGGGCGGTGGAGGGCGACCTCGACCCGGCGGCGATCGTCCCCGGCACGTTCACCATGGAATGGCCGCGCGGCTCGGGCGTGTCGCGGGACTTCCCCGAAGTGGACCGCGTCGCCTGGTTCACCCCGCAGGAGGCGGCGCCCCGGCTGGTCGCGGGTCAGCAGGCGTTCCTGGAGCGGCTGGAGACGTACCTGCGCGAGCGGTGAACCGCGGCCGCCGGGCGGCCCGGGCGGCGTTGTCAGTGGTGTGCGCGAGAGTGGAGGGTCCAACACCTCGACAGGGAGCGAGAGATGACCAACACCCTCAGCACGCGGGAGCGCGCGGCGGCCCAGGCGTACCTCCGTCTGATGGAGGCGGCCCAGGCGGTGCTCACCGACCCGGCACTCGCGCCGCTGGCCGGGGCGTACCTGTCGTCGTCGATGGCGGAGGCGGACGAGGCGCTGCGCCGCGCGGGCCTCACGGGCAACGAGGCCCGCCTGCTGCGCCTGGTCTCCGCGTTGCGCACCGTGCCGGGTCCGGAGCCTTCCTGAGGAGCTCGTCCCGGTGTACGCGGACACCCCCGCCGGTGCGGCCCATGCCGGCGGTGGGGTGTCCGGCCCGGAGCCGCCGGGCAGCGCCTGGGTAGGGTGGGCGCGACAGCACATCGTGACGTGACCGAGGAGCAGACGTGAGCGAGCCGGCGTCCATCGCCCTGCAGCAGGAGATCGCCCGGGAGCTGGAGGTCGCCGAGGCCTTCGAGGCCGAGCGGGAGATCGAACGCCGGGTGGCCTTCCTCGCCGAGCGGCTGACCTCCACCGGTCTGCGCTGCCTCGTGCTGGGCATCAGCGGCGGGGTCGACTCCACCACCGCCGGCCGGCTGTGCCAGCTCGCCGTCGAGCGGGCCCGGGCCGCGGGCCACGAGGCGCGGTTCTACGCCATGCGGCTGCCCTACGGGGTCCAGGCCGACGAGCACGACGCCCAGCTGGCGCTCTCCTTCATCCGGGCCGACCAGGTGCTGACCGTGGACATCAAGCCCGCCAGCGACGCCGCCCTCGAAGCCGCGCTGGCCGCCGGTGTGGCCTTCCGCGACGCCCACCACCAGGACTTCGTGCACGGCAACATCAAGGCCCGCCAGCGCATGATCGCCCAGTACGCGGTGGCCGGAGCGCACGACGGCCTGGTCGTCGGGACGGACCACGCCGCCGAGGCGGTCTCCGGCTTCTTCACCAAGTTCGGCGACGGCGCGGCGGACCTGGTTCCGCTGACCGGCCTGACCAAGCGCCGGGTGCGCGCCGTCGCCGACGCGCTGGGAGCGCCCGCCGAGCTGGTGTGGAAGACCCCGACGGCCGATCTGGAGACCCTCGACCCCGGCAAGGCCGACGAGGACGCGCTGGGAGTGACGTACGACGTCATCGACGACTTCCTGGAGGGCAAGCCGGTGGACGAGCGCGCCTTCGCGACGATCGTCCGGCGTTACCGCCTCACCGACCACAAGCGCCGGCTGCCCATCGCCCCCTGAGCTTCTCCGGGGACCGGGGCCGCGGTGAGCCGCTCCCGTGCGATGGCGCGGCCCCGGGTTTCGCGTTCCGGCCCGGGGGCCGGGGCGGCGGGCGGACGCTCGCGGCCGTGCCCGGCCCCCGGGGGCACGGCCGGCGGCAGTGCGAGCGGGCTTCCCCGTGCTGCGGGTCAGGCGTCCAGCCAGCCGTGGGAGTGGGCGAGGTCGACGATGCGTGCGCGGACGCGCTTCAGCTGGGCCGTGGTCAGCGTGCCGTCGGCCTCGATGAGCGCCTCCGTCAGTTCGGCGCGGAACTCGGCGGCGGTCAGCACGTCCACCGCGTCGTCGTCGGCGTCGTCGGCGTCGTCCATGCCGTCCCGCCGCGCCGGTGCCGGCACCACCGGGCGCGGTGCGGGCTGGTGCAGGAGGCGGATCTCCGACGCCTTGGGGCCCTTGTCGCCCATCTCCAGGTAGAACTCGACCTCGCGGCCCGCCTGGTACAGGTACTTCTCGTCCACCAGGTCGTTCGCGTGCATGAAGACGTCCTCGCCGCCCTCTCTGGGCACGATGAACCCGTAACCGCGGACCTCGTCGAACCGCAAAATCTTGCCCACCATCAACACAGCCGTACCTCCCACGCCAGCGCCACTTCTGCGGCGTGAATCTACAGCCGGCCGGCCGCCGCCGGACAGCGTCGGCGGAAGAGATCACCGAACCGCATGTCGTCACATTGACGAAAACCATCCCGGCCCCCTATCGTCGCACTGACGAAAAGGGGGCTTCCATGGCCGACATCACCCGGCGCGCCGGCTGGCGCCATCTGCGGTCCGCACCGACCGCCCACATCCGCCACCACCGGCGCGGCCGGCTGGTGCACGACGGACCCGGGCTGAGCTTCTGGTACCGCTCGCTCACCGCAGCGCTCTCCGAAGTGCCGGTGGACGACCGGGAGCTGACCATGTCGTTCCACGCCCGCACCGCGGACTTCCAGGACGTGGCCGTGCAGGCCACGGTCACGTACCGCATCAGCGACCCGGCCACCGCCGCCGCCCGGCTGGACTTCTCCGTCGACCCCGACACGGGCGTCTGGCGGGGCGCACCGCTGGAGCAGATCTCCGCGCTGCTCACCGAGACCGCCCAGCAGCACGCGCTCGACGTGCTGGCCCGTACGCCGCTGTCGGAGTCCCTGGTCGACGGCGTGGCGGCGGTACGGGAGCGGATCGCCGCCGGTCTGGCCGCCGAGCCGCGGCTGCCCGCGACCGGCATCGAGGTGGTGGCCGTCCGCGTGGTGGCGATCCGCCCCGAGCCGGAGGTCGAGCGCGCCCTGCGCACCCCCGCCCGCGAGCGGATCCAGCAGGACGCGGACCGGGCGACGTACGAGCGGCGGGCCGTCGCGGTCGAGCGGGAGCGCGCGATCGCCGAGAACGAGCTGGCCAGCAAGATCGAACTCGCCCGCCAGGAGGAACGGCTGGTCGAGCAGCGCGGTGCCAACGCCCGCCGCGAGGCGGAGGAGAGCGCGGCGGCGGACGCGGTGCGCGCGCAGGCCGAGGCGGCCCGTACGGTCCGGCTCGCGCGCGCCGAGGCGGAGGCGGCGCGTGAGGTCGGCGAGGCGCGGGCCCAGGCGCAGGCCGCGTGGCTGCGCGTGCACGGCGAAGCGGACGCGGCCACGCTGCACGCGCTCGCGGCCGGGCGGCTCGCCGAGAACCTGCCGCGCATCGAGAGCCTGACCCTCTCGCCCGACGCGCTCAGCGGTCTGCTGGACCGGCTGGCCCGGCGGTCATGAGCCTCGCCCCGCGCGCGGTGCTGGTCCACCGGGTCAGCGAGTACGAGGAGTTGCTGGCCCGGCACGGCACACACGGCCAGGCGGCGTTCTTCCTCGCCTCCCGGGGCCGCACCGTCGACGGCGTACGGGACCGCCACCTGCGGGCGCAGCGGGCGCTCGCCGAGGTGGCCGCGGCGGTGCCCGCCCGGTGGCGGCAGGCGCGGGTGGAGCGGGCGGACCTGGACCGGTTCCTGTTCGGCCCCGAGGACGTGGTCGTGGTGGTGGGGCAGGACGGGCTGGTCGCCAATGCCGCCAAGTACCTTGACGGCCAGCCGGTGATCGGGATCGACACCGATCCCGGCCGCAACCCGGGCGTCCTGGTCCGGTACCGGGCCGCCGACGCCGCGCGCCTGCTCCCCGCGGCCGTGGCCGGCCGCGCCGCGTTCGACGCGCTGACGATGGTGGAGGCGGTCACGGACGACGCGCAGCGGCTGGTGGCGCTCAACGAGATCTACCTGGGCAGCCCCGGCCACCGCACCGCCCGCTACCGCCTCTCCCCCACCGACGCCCCCGCCGACCGGGCGGACGACCGCACCGAGGCCCAGGCCTCGTCCGGTGTCCTGGTCGGGACGGGGACCGGCGCCACCGGCTGGCTGCGCTCGCTGTGGCAGCAGCACGGCAGCTCCCTGCCGCTGCCCGGGGCGGCCGAGGCGCGCCTGATCTGGTACGTACGGGAGGCCTGGCCGTCCCCGGCCACCGGGACGTCGCTCGTCGAAGGCGAGCTGGCGCGCGGGGAGCGGCTGCGTCTGACCGTGGAGTCGGACCGGCTGGTGGCGTTCGGCGACGGCATGGAGAGCGACGCGCTGGAACTGACGTGGGGCCAGTCGGTGCGGCTCGGCATCGCCACGAGCTCGCTGCGGCTGCTGTGCTGACGGCACCCGGGCCGGCTCACGGGGCGCGCGTACCGCCGGCACGACACCCCCTACGCCGTGGCGCCGTCCGTGCCGTACGCGCCAGGCGGCCGTACCAGAGCAGCATCAGCGGGGGCAGCACCAGCTCGACGCCGATGAACGCGGTGTGCAGCACGTGCGGGGCGCCGGCCGAGAGGTAGGAGATCCCGCGGGCCGGGCCGCCCAGGAACACGGCGCCGAAGACCGCCCGCAGGGCCGTGCCGTGTTCCTCCGGGCGGCGCACGGCCAGCATCAGGACGATACCGGCGGCGGCCCGGACACCCGCGAAGAAGCGGTAGTTGCTGTCGACGGTCGGTGGCACGTCGGGGCTGCCGGGCAGCGCGGCGGGCCCGAGGGCGATCTCCACCGCTCCGGTGCCCGGCACGACCAGCGCGAGCAGGAAGAGGACGGTCCGGAACGTGACGCGTGACGACATGTCGGCTCCTCGGTGCGAGTGGTGCGTCCATCCTGCGCTGCGCGGCGGCGGCAGGCGGGGGGTGCCCGGTCGCGCGGCCCGACACGCCGGGGTGGCGGCGCGGCCCCGGGATGGAGCTCCCCGGCGCGAACGGCAGGCAGACTGACGCCGGAGCCGGTCCGGTGGAGCGACCGGCGGGCAGGAGCGCGGCGCGGACCGTGCGCGCTCCTCGTACGGGTGGCCGACGGCCAGTGCGCGCTCCGCGTCCTGGCGGGCCCGGTGGCATACGATCGCGGCCGGCGGTTGCCTCGACCGGTGCCGCCCGCCCCTCGCCATGGAGGTCAACCGTGCTCAGGACTGCCGGCGGCCAGCGCGCCCCTCGACCCCGTACCGCCTTCATCGCCTGCGCCGCCGCGGCCGGGCTGCTGCTCGCCGCCACCGCCTGCGGGGACGGCGACGAAGGGCCGGGTGAGGCCGCGGGCGGTGTGCCCGTGGTCGAGAAGGGCAAGCTCACGACCTGCACCCATCTGCCGTACCCGCCCTTCCAGTTCGAGCAGGGCGGCAAGGTCGTCGGCTTCGACGTGGCGCTGATCGACCTGGTGGCGAAGAACCTGGGCGTCGAACAGAAGATCCTCGACACGCCGTTCGAGAACTTCAAGACGGGCGCGTTCCTCAATTCCGGCGAGTGCGACCTGGCCGCCGCCGGCATGACCATCACCGAGGACCGCAAGAAGAACGTCGACTTCTCCGTCCCGTACTTCGACGCCACGCAGGCGCTGCTGGCCACGAAGAAGAGCGGGGCGACCACGCTCGCCGAGGTCAGGGCGAGGAAGCTGAAGCTGGGCGCGCAGGCCGAGACCACGGGGGAGAGCTACGCCACCTCCCAGGGGTTCGACCCGGTGGCGTTCGAGAGCTCCGACGCCGTGCTCAACGGACTGCGCACCGGGCAGGTCGACGCGGTCGTCATCGACTACCCGGTGGTCCAGGGCTGGCTGAAGGACAAGGCCAACGCCGACGCCTTCGCCCTCGGACAGAACATCGAAACGGGCGAGCAGTACGGCTTCTCGGTGAAGAAGGGCAACGACAAGCTGCGGGCGGCGATCGACAAGGCGATCACCGACGCCCGGGCCGACGGTACGTACAAGAAGATCTACGAGCAGTGGATCGGTCCGCTGCCCCAGGGACAGTCGTGACCTCACGGCTGACCCGGCGGCAGCGGCGCCGCGTCTCGCAGTCCGTCCAGTACGCGGTCTTCGTGGCGGTGGTGGTGCTGATCGCCGTCACGGCCGACTGGGACCGCCTGCAGAACCAGTTCGCGCAGCAGGCCCTCGCCGAACAGCTCTTCCCGGCCATCATCACCGTCGCGCTGCGCAACACGGTGGTGTACACGGTGTCCGGGTTCGCGTTCGGGCTGGTCCTGGGGCTGGTCATCGCGCTGATGCGGCTGTCGTCGGTGGCGCCGTACCGGTGGGTGGCGAGCGTCTACATCGAGCTCTTCCGCGGGCTGCCGGCGCTGCTGATCTTCATTTTCGTCGGGGTGGCGGTGCCGCTGGCGTTCCCCGGGACCGAGTTCCCCGGCGGCACGTACGGGAAGGTGGCTCTCGGACTCGGACTGGTGGCCGCCGCGTACATGGCGGAGACGATCCGTGCCGGCATCCAGGCGGTCCCGAAGGGGCAGATGGAGGCGGCCCGTTCGCTGGGCTTCTCGCACGCCCGCGCCATGGTCTCGGTGATCGTTCCGCAGGCGTTCCGGATCATCATCCCGCCGCTCACCAACGAGCTGGTGCTGCTGTTCAAGGACTCCTCGCTGGTGCTGTTCCTCGGTGTCACGCTGGACGAGCGGGAGCTGACCAAGTTCGGCCGGGACCTGGCCAGCCAGACCGCGAACTCCACCCCGATCCTGGTCGCCGGGCTGTGCTACCTGCTGGTGACGATTCCGCTGAGCTTCCTGGTGCGCCGCCTGGAGGCGCGGGCGGCCAGGGCCAAGTGAGGGAGGGGAGCCGATGACCACGCGCAACGAGATCGAGATCCGCGGGCTGCACAAGTCGTTCGGCGACAACGAGGTGCTGCGCGGTATCGACCTGGACGTCGCCACGGGCGAGGTGGTGTGCGTCATCGGGCCGTCGGGGTCCGGCAAGTCGACGCTGCTGCGCTGCGTGAACCTGCTGGAGGAGCCGACCGCGGGCCAGGTGTTCGTGGGCGGTACGGAGGTCACCGACCTGGACGTCGACATCGACGCCGTACGCCGCCGGATCGGCATGGTCTTCCAGCAGTTCAACCTCTTCCCGCACGTGACGGTGACCGAGAACCTCACGCTGCCGCAGCGCAGGGTGTTGCGGCGCGGCAAGGAGCAGGCGGCGGAGGTCGCCCGGGAGAACCTGGCCCGGGTCGGTCTCGCCGACAAGGCGGACGCCTACCCGGCGCAGCTGTCGGGCGGCCAGCAGCAGCGGGTGGCCATCGCGCGGGCGCTGGCCATGGGCCCGGAGGTGATGCTGTTCGACGAGCCGACGTCGGCGCTGGACCCGGAGCTGGTGGGGGACGTGCTGGCGGTCATGCGGATGCTGGCGGCGGAGGGCATGACGATGATGGTCGTCACGCACGAGATGAGCTTCGCCCGCGAGGTCGCGGACCGGGTGGTGTTCATGGACGGCGGTGTGATCGTCGAGGAGGGCCCGGCCGCGCAGGTCGTGGGCGATCCACGGCACGAGCGTACGCGGCACTTCCTGACGCGGATCCTCGACCCGGCCGCGGCGCCGGGCCCCGACGAGGCGCCGTAGGGCTCCAGAGGTCTCCAGGGCAGGGGGGTGCGGGTCACGCCGCGCCCTCTCCTCCGTTCCATCGCTCCTGTTCAGCGGCTTGTGTTCAGCCGCTGGAGGAACCCGGCCTGGTCGGCGAGGAACCCGGCGGCGTACAGCTTCCTGGGGGCGAGGACCGCGGTCGCCGTCAGCCGCCAGCGGGAGCCCTCGACCTCGTGGTCCACCAGGGAGTGGGTGGCTCGCGGATAGTGCGCCACCTCCAGGCGGGAGGCGGGCAGGATCCGGCGGTAGACGGACTCGGTCTCGGTGACGTCCACGTTGATGTCGTGGCCGGCCAGCACCAGCAGCACCCGGGTGCCGCGCAGGGCGGCGAGGTCCCCGGTCGCGTCGGAGCGGTGATTGGCGGTGACGAACGCCCATCGCGCGGCGGTCATGTCCGCGGCTTCGCCGACCGCGGCGCGGTACTCGTCGAAGGACGCACCGTTCCTGAGCAGGGTCAGGACGGTCTCCCGCCTGCGGAGCGCGGCGGCCGTCTCCTCCGCCGTGGCGCCGTCCCGGCGGAGTCCGGCGAGGAGGTGGTAGCGGCCCTGCCGGAGCCAGTTGACGGCCGGTGAGACGGCGATGACGAACTGCAGGCCCTTGTCGCGGGCAGCGACCTTCGGCAGCACCCATCCGGCCTGGCTGGCGCCCCACAGGCCGATGCGGCGCCCGTCGACGTCCGGGCGGGTCCGGGCCCAGGCGAGAGCGGCGAGGGTCTCCTCCGCCCGGTCGGCCATGCTCTGCTGCAGCCAGTCCCCCTCCGAGCGGCCGACACCCGGCTTGCTGAACGACAGTGAGGCGTATCCGGCCCGGGCGAAGGACTCCCACAGCGGCCGGTAGAAGGTGTCGTGCGTCGCGTCGACCGGCCCGTCGCCGTGGACGAAGACGACGAGCCCCCAGGGCCCGTGGCCCGTTTCCGGTGTCGCCAGCACCCCGTCGAGCCGTTTTCCGTCGTGCCGCAGCACCACACGCTCCTCGTGCAGCGCGTAGGTGTTCTGCCACACCGTCACCCCGCCCAGACCGGCGGCCAGGAGGACCGCCCCGGCCAGGGTCCACACCAGCCCCCGCCCGATGGTGCCGAACCGTCTTCCTCGCACGGCCCTCCCCCTCCACAGATCTATCGTTTTCAAAACTCTCGTTTCCATGATGAACGTACTATGATCGATAGTGCAAGCGGGAACCGGCGGACGGAGGGGCGGCATGGACCGCACGAACGGCACGAGGGGCACGACCGAAACGGACGGTCCGGAGGGCTGGGGTGCCCCGGCGCTGAACAGGGGCGTGCCGCAGGGCGGCGAACGGGACGTCGCCTTCCTGTACTGGGAGGCGTTCGGCCGCAAACTCGGCCCCGCACTCGACCCGCCCGACGCGGGACGGGAGTTCCTCGCCGCCCACCTCCACCACGACCGCGGCATCACCGCTCTCGTCGACGGCCGGGTGGTCGGCGTGGCGGGCTTCCGGCTCGGCGGACGAGGGCTGACCGGAGGCGGCGCGAAGGACGTGCTGGCGGCCTACGGTCCGTTCCGCGGCCTGCCACGGCTGGCGGTGCTCGCCCTGTTCGAGCGGACGCCCGCCGCCGGTGAACTGGTCATGGACGGCATCGCCGTCGACGCGGCGCACCGCGGCGCCGGGATCGGCAGCCTCCTGCTGCAGGAGATCGCGGCCGTCGCGGCCGAGAACGGCTGCCGGCGGATCCGCCTGGACGTCATCGACGTCAACCCCCGCGCCCGCGCCCTCTACGAACGGCACGGCTTCACGGCCGTCCGCACCGAGCGCACCCCCTACCTGCGCGGGCTGCTGGGCTTCGGCGCCGTCACCACCATGCACCGCCCGGTCACCGCGGCGGACGCCGAGCCCCGCCCGGAGGGCAAGTGAGCACCACCACCACCGGCCGCACCGGCGACCACGACGACGCCGCCGGTCCGGCGCACGGGATCCCCACCCGGCTCCTGGTCCACGCACTCGTCCGCGAGGACGGCACCGTCGACGCGGGAGAGCTCTACACCGTCGCCGGAATCCTCGGCATGACGGACCAGCAGGTGCGACTGTGCCTCAAACGCCTGGTGGCGGAAGGCCGCTTCACCCAGGACGGCCGCGGGCGCAGGGCCACGCTGCGCGCCGTCGCCGACGTGACCGGCGCACTCGCTCCGGACGCGGCGTACGTACGCCACGCGTACCGGCAGGACCAGGGGCTCGCCCCCTGGGACGGCACCTGGCACCTCTTCGCCTTCGCCGTCCCCGAATCGCGCCGGGCCGCCCGTGACGCACTGCGCGAGGCGCTCCTCCACCTGGGCGCCGCTCCGGTCCAGAGCGGCCTGTACGTCACGGCCCATCCCGTGGAGGCACTGGTGGAAGCCCAGGCCCGCCACCTCGGGGTCCTCGACTCGCTGACCCTCCTCACCAGCACCGATCTGCGTCTGGGGGACCTCACGGACCCGCCTGCCCTGGCGGCGAGACTGTGGCCGCTGGAGGAGATCGCCGCACGGCACGACCGGCTCGCCGCCCTGGCCGAGGCCCGGCTCGCCGAGCTGGACGGCGAGCGGCATCCGGACGCTCCGGCGGCGGCACGGGTGTCCGGGGCGGACGGAGGGGTACCGGCGGCCCGGCGGCTCACCATGGCGGTCGAACTGGCCGCCGCGTTCACGCGGGCCATGGAGCCGGACCCGCTCCTCCCGCCCGAGCTGCTGCCCCGCCCCTGGCCCGGCGCGCGGGCGCGCCGTCTCGCCGCCGCGTGCTGGACCCGCCTCCGCGAGGCGGGCCGGCACGACCTCGAGGCGCCCGACCTGCGCCTGTTCCGCCTGTACGAGGACGCCTTTCCGCCGACGGACGGCTGAGCGGGGAATCGCGGCACCACCATGAGCACGGCGCACGGCGCCGAGTAGCCCGGCCCCGGCCGGGGGGCGAAGCCACGCGCACCGGCTGCCCCGCGCGCTCGCGCGCCGCGGGGCCTGCGGCGTGATCCGGCCTAGGCGCTCCGCACCGCGCGCACCAGCAGCAGGACCGAGGCGACGGCGGCGAAGGCGCACCAGGTGGAGATGAACTCCAGGCGCCACAGCAGGACGCACAGCACCGCGCCCGCGGCGATCACGGTGCCGAGCGTGCGCAGGAGCCGGTCACCGGCGAGGAGGAGGGCGCCGACCGTCGCCAGGAGGTAGCCGGCGATCAGCAGGGGTGCGTACGGGAGGTCGAGGACGTAGCCGACGGTGCGGCCTCGGATCTCGGCCGTCACCGGCCGGGTGGCCAGGCAGTACGACAGCGCCGCCGCCGTGGCCGCTCCGGCGGCGGCCGGGACGGCGAGGCGCCGGCGGGCGCCGGGCGGGGCGGTGAGCAGCACGCCGAGCGGTACCCACACGGGGAGCAGCGGCAGGGCCATCACCGCCCAGGCGAGTGTCGCGGGGCCGCTTCCGCCGCCCGCGCGCCACACGGCGGCCTCGACGATCTGGTGGGCGCCGAGGAGCAGGGGCAGGGTGGCGAGCGGGAGTTCACGGGCGCGCCGCACCCGGGCCGCGCAGGCCACGCCGATGGCGGCGACGACCGTGCCCGCGGCGAGATCGGCCGTGGCGCTCCAACACATGCCGGGCAGCGTACGGGGACAGCCGATCGGCGGCCCGGAGGAGGAGCGATGGCAGAGCTTCAGGTGTCGCGGGCGACACCGGCGCAGTGGTCGCGGGTGGCGGAGGGGGCCGTGGCGGAGGGATGGAACCCCGGTCCGTCCGACGGACCCTGCTTCTTCGCGCAGGACCCGGACGGGTTCTTCCCGGGCCGGCTCGCCGGCGACCCGGAGCCGGTGTCGGCCGTCTCGGTCGTCACGTACGGCGACCGGTGCGCCTTCCTCGGCTTCTACCTGGTGCGCCCGACCTGCGCGGGCGCGGCCACGGGCTCGCCACCTGGACCGCGGGGCTCGCGCACGCCGGGGACCGGGCGGTCGGCCTGGACGGGGTGCCCGACCAGCAGGACAACTACCGGCGCTCCGGCTCGTCGGGTGAACCGGGTCCCCGAAGAAGGGGGATCGATCGGCGTGATTGCGGGTACCCGGAGCCCCTCCTGCAGCCGAGGAGGGGAGGACCGAGCACCGTGAGGAATCAAGCGCACGACGCGACGCGGCCCGCCGGGCCGGCGGAGCCGTCCGAGTTGCGGCTGGCCGGGGGCAGAGCCGTGGAGGGCGACCCGGGCGCCGGGCCGCCGGACGCCGGACCGCCGGACGCGTCCATGGGCGGCGGGGCATCCGGTGAAGCCTTGCTGCCGCGCGACCGCATGCAGGCCATCCTGGAGGCCACGAAACAGGTGGCGAGCCTGCTCAAGGCCGCCGGGCATCCCTTCGCGCTGGCCGGCAGCGTCGCCGCGTACGCGCACGGCGTGCCGGGCAACCTCCAGCACGACACCGACTTCGCCATCCTGCGCGAGGACGCGGACGCGGTGGCGCAGGAGCTGGAGCGGGCCGGGATCGCGGTGCACAAGCCGCCGGAGGACTGGCTGATCAAGGCCACCGCGCACGGCGAGAACATCGACCTGATCTTCGAGCTGGCCCGGCATCCGGTGACCACCGATCTGCTGGAGCGGGCCGAGATCCTGCCGGTGGACTCCGTACGCATGCCGGTCCTGGCACCGACGGACCTGGTGGGCAGCCTGCTGGCCGCCTTCTCGGAGCACCACTGCGACTTCGGGGCGGTACTGCCGATCGCCAGGACCCTGCGGGAGAAGATCGACTGGGACCTGCTGCGGCGCGAGAACGAGGGCAGCCCGATGCCCGAGGCGTTCCTGTACCTGCTGGAGCGCCTGAACGTCATCGAACCACGCGAAGCATCGGAGGGACCGCCATGAGCGCGGCCGAAACCGCCGACTACCGCATCGCCCACCTGAGGGACCGGCTGGCGAGCGAGGACATCGCCGAACTCGGCGTACGCATCGAGCAGCGCGGAGTGAACGTGATGCTGTACGGCACCGTCTCCAGCGCCGCCTGCCGTACCGAGATCCTGCGGATCGCCCAGGAGGAACTGGCCGGGCTCCCGCTGCGCGAGGACCTGGTCGTGGCTTCGGCGAGCCCGCCCGACCACTCCGAGGAGCTGTCGTGATCCGAGTAGCCGCCGTCGGCGACATCCATCTGGGACCGGACAGCGGCGGGACGCTGCGTCCCGCCTTCGAGACGCTCGCCGAGTGCGCGGACCTCCTGCTGCTGGCGGGGGACCTGACGCGCCACGGGACGGTCGAGGAGGCGGAGGTGGTCGCCGGGGAAGTGCGCGGGCTCGGTGTGCCCGTCGTCGCGGTCCTGGGCAACCACGACTACCAGAGCGACCAGGAGGCGGAGGTGACCGCGGCGCTGGACGCCGCCGGGGTGACGGTGCTCGAGGGCGAGGGCACCGTGGTGAGCGTCGGCGGCGTGCGGGTGGGCGTCGCCGGGACCAAGGGCTTCGGCGGCGGTTTCGCGGGGCGCAGCGGCGGTGAGTTCGGCGAGCCGGAGATGAAGGAGTTCATCCGGTACACCCGGCGCTGCGCGGACGGGCTGCGCGGGTCGCTGAAGATGCTGGAGGAGGCCGGCTGCGCGGTACGGATCGCCCTGACGCACTACGCGCCGGTGCCGGACACGCTGGCCGGTGAACCGCCGGAGATCTATCCGTTCCTCGGCAGCTACCTGCTGGCGGAGGCGGTGGACGAGGCGGGCGCGGACCTGGCCGTGCACGGTCATGCGCACATGGGCGTCGAGCACGGGATGACCAGCGAGGGGATCCGGGTGCGCAACGTCGCCCAGCCGGTGATCGGGCGGGCCTTCGCCGTCTACCACCTGGCGGTCCACACCGCCGTCGGCGACGGGCAGGGCACGCGGGAGCGGGAACGCGCGGGCGTGGCGCGTTAGGCGACCCCACGGCACGGGTATCGGAGCATACTGCGACATAGAGGACGAAATCGCATAAAGGAGCCGAGGATCGTGACGGACGTTTCGAGCCGGGGTCCCGCGCCCGGCGACGACCGGAAAGTGCTCACCAATCGCCAGGGGCACCCGGTCTACGACAACCAGAACCAGCGCACCGTGGGCGCCCGCGGCCCGGCGACGCTGGAGAACTACCAGTTCCTGGAGAAGATCAGCCACTTCGACCGGGAGCGCATCCCCGAACGCGTCGTCCACGCCCGCGGCGTCACCGCCTACGGCTACTTCGAGTCGTACGGCGCCTGGGGCGACGAACCGATCAGCCGCTACACCCGTGCCAAGATCTTCCAGGAGCGCGGCAAGCGCACCGACCTCGCCGTGCGGTTCTCGACCGTGATCGGCGGACGCGACTCCTCCGAGGCGGCCCGCGACCCGCGCGGGTTCGCGGTGAAGTTCTACACCGAGGACGGCAACTGGGACCTGGTCGGCAACAACCTGGGAGTGTTCTTCATCCGGGACGCCATCAAGTTCCCGGACGTGATCCACGCGCTCAAGCCGAACCCGGTCACCTTCGAGCAGCAGCCCCGCCGGATCTTCGACTTCATGTCGCAGACCCCCGAGGCCATGCACATGCTGGTGAACCTGTTCAGCCCGCGCGGCATCCCCGCCGACTACCGCCACATGCAGGGCTTCGGCGTGAACACGTACAAGTGGGTCAACGCCGAGGGCCACACGGTCCTGGTCAAGTACCACTGGATGCCCAAGCAGGGCGTGCGCAGCATGACCGAGGAGGACGCGGCCAACGTGCAGGCCCAGGGCCTGGGCCACGCCACCAAGGACCTGTACGAGGCGGTGGAGCGCGGCGACCACCCGGAGTGGGAACTGCTGGTCCAGATGATGGAGGACCACGACCACCCGGAGCTGGACTTCGACCCGCTGGACGACACCAAGACCTGGCCCGAGCAGGACTTCCCGCCCAAGCCGGTCGGGAAGATGGTGCTCAACCGGATGCCGGAGAACTTCTTCGCGGAGAACGAGCAGATCTCCTTCGGCACCGGCGTCCTCGTCGACGGCCTGGACTTCTCCGACGACAAGATGCTGGTCGGCCGGACCTTCTCGTACAGCGACACCCAGCGCTACCGGGTGGGTCCGAACTACCTCCAGCTGCCGGTCAACCAGGCGAAGAACGCGGACGTGCGGACCAACCAGCGCGACGGGTTCATGACGTACCGCCAGGACGGCCACGGCGAGAACCCGGACGTCAACTACGAGCCGTCGATCAGGGGCGGGCTGCGCGAGGGCCAGTACCCGACCCATGACGAGCAGGGCCCGGAGATCCGGGGCCGGCTCACCCGCAAGCGCATCCCACGGACCAACGACTACCAGCAGGCGGGTCAGCGCTACCTGCTGATGGAGCAGTGGGAGCGCGACGACCTGGTGCGCAACTTCACCAACGCGCTCAAGCAGTGCGACCGGCCGGTGCAGGAGCGGATGGTCTGGCACTTCCTGCTGGTGGAGAACGACCTGGGGCTCCGGGTCGGCGAGGGCCTCGGGATCAGCCCGCAGGACGTCGCCCACCTGGAACCGCTGGCGAGCCAGGACCTCACCGACGAGGACCGCAAGCGGCTGGCCAACCTCGGCGAGAACCCGCCACGGGACGTCGAGGGGCTGACCATGACCCACTGCGTCCCGGACGAGCGGCATGTGGTGACCCGCTGACCGCTGCCCCGCCGAGGACACGCCAGGGCCCCGCCGTACCGGCGGGGCCCTCCGCGTGTGCCGCTGTCCGTGGCGCCGGCTTCCGTGTCGTCGCCGGATTCCGTGTCGCCGGCGGTGGGCGCCTTCTCCGTCCGTGGCGCCCGCGTCCGTGGCGTCCCCGTCCGTGGCGCGCGTTTCCGGCGCGCCGGCCTCAGGGGCGGCGCCAGGCGTCGCTCTCCAGGTGGGAGCCGGCCTGCGGGCCCATCCGGAGCATGCCGCCGTCCACGACCCACGAGGCGCCGGTGACGTACGAGGCGTCCTCGCTCGCCAGGAAGGCGATGACGGACGCGACCTCCCGGGCGTCACCGGGGCGTCCGAGCGGCACGCCCGGCCGCGAGGTGCTCGTCACGTCCTCGTCCTCCTGACCGGTCATGGGCGTGGCGATCTCCCCGGGCGCGACGGCGTTGACGGTGATGCCGTGCTCGGCCAGTTCCAGTGCCATGACCTGGGTGAGCAGCCCGAGGCCGCCCTTGGCAGCGCAGTACGGGGCGGCGCCGACCCGCGGCTGGTGCTCGTGGACGGACGTCACGTTCACGATCCGGCCGCCGCCACCCTGCCTGATCATGCGGCGGGCGGCGAGCTGGCCGCAGAGGAACGGCCCGATCAGGTCGACGTCGAGAACGCCGCGCACGGTGGCGTACTCCATGTCCAGGAAGGGCGTGGCCGTACCCGTGCCGGCGTTGTTCACCAGGACGTCGATGCGGCCGAGCTCCTGCGCGAGCCGGTCGACCGCGTCGGCGGCGTCCGGCAGCTCGGTGAGGTCCATGTGCCTGACGGCCGCGCGGCGCCCGTGCGCCCGTACTTCCTCGGCGGTCCGCCGGGCGCCGTCCTCGTCGGTGTGCCAGGTGATGCCGATGTCCATGCCGTCGGCGGCGAGCCGGACGGCGGTGGCGCGGCCGATCCCCGAGTCGGAGCCGGTGACGACGGCGACGGGGGTGGGCCGGTGGGCCCCGGAGTCGGCGGGAGAGTTCATGCGCTCCTCCTCAACGTGGTCAGGGCTTTGGCGGTACCACGTCCCGCGGAGGGCAAACGCCGCCCCCGCCCTCACGGGGGCGGTCGGCTGTGTCGATGGGCGTTAGAGGGGTTCCTGGGGCTGGTGTGTGCTGAGTGGCTGATGAGAGGGCAGGGGAATGGGATGCCAGAAGTATCAGCTCCCGTGATCAAACTGGTGCGGCGGACGACCGAACCCGTCGCGGCACAGACCATCCGTTCCACCGCGGCGGCCGTGATCTCGTTCGTCGTCGCACTGGCGGTACTGCCCGACCAGCCCGCCCCCCTCACCGCGCCGCTGACGGCGCTCCTGGTCGTGCAGGTCACCCTCTACTCGACCCTCACCACCGGCATCCGGCGGGTCAACTCGGTGGTCGTCGGGGTGCTCATCGCCATCGGCTTCTCCGCCCTGGTCGGACTCACCTGGTGGAGTCTCGGCCTGACGATCTTCACCTCGCTGATCATCGGGCGGTTCGTGCGGGTGGACGAGTTCGTGCCGGAGGTGGCGATCAGCGCGATGCTGGTTCTCGGCGTGTCGCAGATCGCCTCCATGGCCTGGCACCGGGTGCTGGAGACGCTGATCGGGGCCGGGGTGGGACTGCTGTTCAACCTGCTGTTCGCGCCACCCGTATGGGTGCAGAGCGCCGGTGCCTCCATCGACGGGCTGGCGCGGGCGATGGGCCGCATGTTCCGCACCATGGGCGACGAGATCGGCGCGGGCCACATCCCGTTCGCGCACGCGGCGGCCCGGCTGCACGAGGCACGGCGGCTGGACCACGACATCGTGGAGGTGGACGCCTCGCTGCGGCAGGCGGAGGAGAGCCTCATGCTCAACCCTCGGGTGCGTGAGGGACTGCTCTCGCGGATCGTGCTGCGCACCGGTCTGGACACCCTGGAGATCTGCGCCGTGGTGCTGCGGGTGCTGACCCGCTCCCTGACCGACCTGGCGAAGTTCCGCACGGAGGAGTCGCTGTTCCCGCCGGACGTGGCGGCCTCCCTGAAGGAGTTGTTCGGCCAGATGGCCACCGCCATCGAGAGCTTCGCCCGGCTCATCACCACGCAGGTCGCCGCCAACGCAGAGCGGGCCGAGGAGCAGCTGACCGAGGCGCTCGCGGTCAGCCGGACCACCCGCGACCGGGTCGCGGACCTGCTGCTGGAGGACGTGCAGGAGCACCCGCGGCAGTGGCAGCTGCACGGGGCCCTGCTCGCCGAGATCGACCGGATCCTCGACGAGCTGGACATCGACAAGCGCACCGAGCGCCTGACCCAGGAACTGGACCGCCACTCGGCCGAGATGCGCGAGCGGCGCCCCCGGCTGATGGCGCTGACCCGCCGCCTGCGGGGCCACCACGGCACGGAGCGCCCGCCGGGCGTGGAGGCCTGAGGTGCGGCCCCGGCCCCCCTGAGCGGGCCGGGGCCGTCACCGGAGCGCCGGAAGTGGCAAGCTGGCAGGAGTACCGCCACCACCGCCCGGAGAACCGATGCGCCACCCGCCCACGCCGCCCGAAGAGCCGGACGCCCTGTTCGGTCTCGCGGAGATGCTGGGCGCCGGCACGGGCGAGGGCGACGGGCCTGCGGCCCCCGCCGACCAGCCGGCCCCTCCGGCGGCGCCGGGAGCGGAGCCGGCCGCCGCGGCCGCCGCCGGGCTGCTCGACGTGACCGAGATCCACGCCGAACCGGCGGCCGCGCTGTCGCCCCGGGGGCGCCGCATCATCGGCCGGTTCCCCGGCGCACGGCTCGTCGAGGTCGGCTCCCACTGGAACATCCCCCACCTCCACGGCAACGAGGGCAACGCGGACCGCTGGGTGCGGGTCAAGCGGGGCACACTCGTCCTCGGCGTGCGCAAGTCCTTCGACGTCCGCCCCAACGGCCGCTCCGCGGACTGGATCGCCCCCGGCGCCTCCAACGGCTGCGCGATGGCCTGCGCGTACTGCTACGTGCCGCGGCGCAAGGGCTACGCCAACCCGATCACGCTGTTCACCAACGTCGAGGACATCGTCGGGGCGCTGGACCGCCACATCGGCGGGCTCGGCCCCAAGCCGGAGCCCAACCAGTGCGACCCGGACCGCTGGGTGTACGACATCGGCGAGAACGGCGACTGCTCCGTGGACGCCCTGATCTCCGACAGCACCGCCGTGCTCGTGGAAGCCTTCCGGCGGTGGCCCACCGCCAAGGCGTCCTTCGCCACCAAGTACGTGAACCGCGGGCTGCTGGACCTCGACCCCCGCGGGGCCACCCGCATCCGCTTCTCCGTGATGCCGCCCGCCGACTCACGGCTCCTGGACATCCGTACGAGCCCGGTGGCGGACCGGATCGCGGCCGCGGGGGACTTCGCCGCGGCCGGGTACGAAGTGCACTTCAACCTCTCCCCCGTGGTCGTACGGCCCGGCTGGGAGGCCGACTGGGCGGAGCTCCTGCGGCACATGGACGACGTACTGCCGCGTGCCGTCAAGGACGCGGCGGCCGCCGAGGTGATCATGCTCACGCACAACCGTGAGCTGCACGAGGTGAACCGGAGCTGGCACCCGCGGGCCGAGGACGTCCTGTGGCAGCCGGGTCTGCAGCAGGCCAAGCGCTCCCAGAACGGCGCCTCCAACGTCCGCTACCGCAACGACGTCAAGCGGGAGGCCATCGAGCGGCTCAGGGGGCTGATCGCCGCCCACGCGCCGTGGTTGCGCGTGCGGTACGCGTTCTGACGCACGCCGGGGCGGGCGCATCGGGGGCCGCTGCCGTGGAACACGGACAGAAGCGACCGGCACATCCCCAGGGAGGCTTTCCGTGCCCGACCACCTCGACCCCGTGCCCGACCACCTCGACCCCGTCCCCGACCGCCCCGGCTCCGTCCCCGACCGCCTCGACGACCCTGTCCGTCCGGGCCACGGCCGCCCCGGCCGTCCCGGCCCCCAGTCCGCCGGCACCCCTCCCGTGGACGACGGCCTGGAGGCGGTGTACGACCGGATCCGCCGGGAGGTCGCGGACCGCGCCGACCGCCTGTGGGACACCGCCCTGGCCCTCCACCGCGACCCCGAGCCGGCGTACGAGGAGCACCGGGCGGCCGCGCTGCTCACGTCGGAGCTGGCGCGGGAGGGCTTCCGGGTCGACCGCGGGACGGCCGGGCTGCCCACCGCCTTCACCGCCTCCGCCGGCAGCGGCGAGGGGCCCCGGGTGGCGCTGCTGATGGAGTACGACGCGCTGCCGGCGCTCGGGCACGCCTGCGGGCACAACCTGATCGCGGCGGCCGGCCTGGGGGCGGCCCTCGCCCTGCGGGCGGCGCTCGGCGACCCGCGCGGCTCGCTGCTCGCCGTGGGCACGCCCGCCGAGGAGCGGGGCGGTGGCAAGGTCACGCTGGTGGAGGCCGGGGTGTTCGACGGCGTGGACGCGGCCCTCATGGCGCATCCCGGCGTCCACAGCTGGTCGTGGGCGCCGCTGACGGCGAGCGCACAGGTGCGGGTGGGCTTCCACGGGCGCGCCGCCCATCCGACCGGCAGTCCGACGGAGGGCATCGACGCGCTGGGTGCGCTGATCCAGCTGTTCAACACGCTGGGGGTGACAGACCGCCGGCTCCCCTCCGGATCCCACGTCCAGGGCATCATCACCGACGGCGGCCGGGCCACCAACATCGTGCCGGAGTACGCCGAGGGGCTGTTCGGGCTCCGCGGCGGGACCACAGCCGCGCTGGAGGCGCTCGCGGGCGAGCTGGAGCGGTGCGCCGAGGGGGTGGCCGCGGCCACCGGCACGAAGGTCACCGTGGAGCGGGTGGGCGGGCGGTACGAGCACTTCCGCGACAACCCCGTGCTCTCCGGCCGGTTCGCCGGGCACCTGGCGCGGGCGGGGATCGAGCTGACGGAGCCGGAAGCCGGCGTGTACCTGGGATCGTCCGACATCGGCAACGTGAGCACGCGCGTCCCGGCGATCCACCCGTTCATCGCCATCATGGACGCGGCCGACGGCTCCGACCACACCCCTGTGTTCGCCGCCGCGGCCGCGTCTCCCCGCGGACGCCGCGTCGTGCTCGCGGCGGCGGAAGCGCTCGCCTGCACGGCGGCGGAGGTGCTGCTGCGCCCGGACGTGGGCGCGCGGGCGCGGGCGTCGCTGCGGGAGAAGGCCGCGGCCGGTCTGTAAGGCCGGTCTGTGACGGGGGGCCGGCCCTGCGCCCCGGAGGCGGCCTGTCTCCGGGCGCGGTGGCCCGCCGGGGGCGGTCAGTCCTCGATGGCCACCCGTACGCTCTTGACCTCCGTGTCCGCCGCGTCGGGGACGACCATGCCGGCCTCGACGCCGCTGCGCAGGTAGTGCAGCACCTCGGAGGTGAGGCGTTCCCCGGGGAGAGCGGCCGGGATGCCCGGCGGGTAGGGGGTCAGCATCTCGGCGGTGACGCGGCCGACGGCCTTCTGCCACGGCACCTGTTCGGTGCGGCCGAAGTAGGCGTCACGCGGCAGGATCACCTGCTCCAGCCGCAGCCTGGCGGGGTCGGGGACCTCGACCTGGGGGGCGGGACGGAGTTCGCCGGCGTGGGCCGCCACGTCACGGAGGGCGGTGAGCAGCGTCTCGGCGGTCGTCTCGTCGTCCGCGTGGGTGAGCTGGGCGCTGCTGCGCCGGTGGTCGGACAGGTGCATGTTGATCGCGTGGTGCTCGCGCAGCCAGTCGGCGATGCGGTAGCCGGTCGTGCCCAGGCCGGTGATGTCGACGATGACCTGGAGGGGGTCGAGGTCGGAGGCGCGGCCGGGGCCGCAGAAGTCGTCGCGGCCGTGGACACGCATGCCGTCGATCGCGTCGATCTGCGTCCGTACCGACTTGGCGAGGGCGAGGGCCTCGTCGTACAGGGCGTGGCCGTGCTCGACCATCTGGCGGCGCCAGCCGTCGAGGGCGGCGTAGACGAGGACGGAGGGGCTGGTCGTGCCGAGCAGGTCCTCGCGGCTCTTGAGCACCTCGGGTTTGATCAGGTCGCCCTGGAGGTGGAAGACCGACCCCTGTTCGAGCCCGGAGCCCATCTTGTGGACGGAGGTGACGCACACGTCCGCGCCGGCGTCCATCGCCCAGGTCGGCAGGTCCGGGTGGAACGGCAGGTGCGCGCCCCACGCCTCGTCGACGATGAGGGGGACGCCGTGCTCGTGGCACACGCGGGCGATGCCGGGCAGGTCCGAGCAGGTGCCGTACGGCGTGGGGGTGGTCACCAGGGCGCCCCGGGCGTCGGGGTGCTCGGCGAAGGCGGCGCGGAAGGCGTCGGCGGAGGGCGGGTGGGCCAGGTGCCGTTCGGCGTCCCACTGGGGTTCCACCCAGATCGGCACGATCCCGGCCAGGACGAGGCCGGAGACCACGGCCTTGTGTGCGTCGCGGCCCACCAGGAGCTTCTGGTGCGGGCCCGCCACCGAGAGCATCGCGGCCTTGACCGACAGGGAGCTGCCGCAGGTGGAGAAGAAGGTGTGCTCGGCGCCGACGGCGTCGGCCATCAGCTCCTGGGCCTCCTCCAGGATGCCCTTCGACGACATGCGGTCGTCCAGGCCGCTGGTGGCCAGGACGTCGGAGCGGAAGACGGCGTCGCCCATGACGGCGAGGACGCGGGGGTCGGTCCCGCGTCCCTGCTTGTGACCCGGCGGTGTGAAGGGGGTCTGCTGCTGGGCGTGGTACGCCGTGAGTGCTTCCAGTACGGGCGCCTTCGAGTGGTCCATGGGATCCCGGATGCCCGCGCCCCCGGCCGGAAAACGGGAGTGGCTCACGGCCGGGGGCGGGTGCGCTGCCAGCGCGGGCGCGCGTCCGTGCCGCGGCGACCGGCGACCGACGCGCAGCGGGGGCACTGGCGCTGGACGCGGTCGGCGGCCCCGCCGGACTCGGGGAAGGTGTCGGACCAGGTGACGTGCGGGAAGCGGTCGAGCTGGGAGCGGCTGAGGGAGAGACCGCAGACGGTCTGGTTGGTGCCCGGCTCCCAGGCGTGGACCTCGCCGGCCGGCAGCCGCCGCCGGCCTTCCTCCTCGTCGGTCCACCGGCCCGAGGCGGCGACCGCGTACCGGCGGGGTCGGGGTGTCATCGCGGCGCCTCCCGGTTCAGCCCGCGGCGTTGTCCACGCGCAGCCGGACCTGCTCCTCGAGTCGCTCGAGACTGCGGTCGAGCGCGTCGGAGACGGCCTCGCCGCCGGGGTCGTGGCTCTCGTCGAAGAAGGAGAGGTGGACGGTCACCTCGGACGTGCCGGTGCCGATGCCCGCCACCTGGAGCCAGCCGGTGTAGCTGCCCTGTTCCCGGGTGCCCCATTCGAGGCGCATCTGGTCGCGCTCGGCGCGCAGCAGGGCGGCGGTGTCCTCGTCGGTGCGGTCCTCGTGCACGGTGACCGCGGGGAGGTCGCCCGCCGCGTGCACATGGAGTTCCTCGGGGAGCCAGGAGTCCAGCTGGTCGATGTTGGCCGCCTGGTCGAAGACGTGCTCGGGCAGCCCGGGCATGGTGCGGGAGCGTTCGTACTCGGTCATCGTCGTACCGTCCCTCGGCTCGGGGCTCGTTCCAGAACCGGGTGCCCGGACCGTGCGGGCTGAAGCAGGCAAAGGGAAAGCCCCGGCTGGACGGGGGAACCAGCCGGGGCAGTCACGGGGGTTGTGAACGCTCCTTCACAACCTGGATGAACGATAAACCATTTATCGGTACGGACGCCAATCGGCGTGCCCCCGGGCACCGTGTCCCGGGCGCGGCCGGGAAAGCGCCGTCACAGCGCTGCCCGGGACGCCGCGGGGGACGGGGCCGCGGATGCCTCCTCGGCCGCCTGGGCCGAGAGCGGGGTCGCGATGTCCTCCAGGGACCTGCGTTCCGCCGGCACGGCGAGGAAGAGCGCCACCAGGCCGCCCAGGACCATCACCGTGGCGCCGGTGCAGAAGGCGATGACCGTGTCGGAGACGACCCCGCTCTCCGTGAGCCCCGCGAAGATCAGGGGGCCGGAGATACCGCCGGCGGCCGTGCCGACGGCGTAGAAGAACGCGATCGCCATCGCGCGGGTCTCCATCGGGAAGATCTCGCTCACGGTCAGGTAGGCCGAGCTCGCGCCCGCCGAGGCGAAGAAGAGGACGACGCACCAGCAGGCCGTCAGGGTCGTGGCCGTCAGCCGGCCCTCGCCGAAGAGCCAGGCGGTGCCGAACAGCAGGATGCCGGACAGCAGGTACGTTCCGGCGATCATGGGGCGGCGCCCCCAGGTGTCGAAGAGGCGGCCGAGCAGCAGCGGGCCGAGGAAGTTGCCGGCCGCGATGACCGCGAAGAAGTAGCCCGTCGAACTGCTGGGCACGTCGTAGAACGTGACCAGGATGGCGCCGAAGCCGAAGGTGATGGCGTTGTAGAGGAACGCCTGCCCGATGAAGAGCGCGAGGCCGAGCACCGCCCGCCGCGGGTAGGTGCGCACGAGCGTGCTCGCGATCCGGCCGAAGCCGACGCTGTGCCGCTGCTTGATGGTGATGGAACCGGCCGGCTCGGGCAGCGGCTTGCCGGTCTGCCGTTCGATGTCCCGCTCGACCTCCGCGACGAGGCTCTCGGCGCCCTCGCCGCGGCCGTGGATGAACATCCAGCGGGGCGACTCGGGGACGTGCCGGCGCACCAGGAGGATGACCAGGCCGAGAACCACGCCGAGGCCGAAGGAGATACGCCAGCCCAGGTCCTTGGGCAGGACGTCGGTGTCCAGCAGGACGACGGAGAGCAGCGCACCGCCCATGGCGCCGAGCCAGAAGCTGCCGTTGATGATCAGGTCGACGCGGCCGCGGTACTTGCTGGGGATGAGCTCGTCGATGGCGGAGTTGATGGCCGCGTACTCGCCGCCGATGCCGAAACCGGTGAGGAAGCGGAAGAGGAAGAACCACCAGGACGAGAACGACAGGGCGGTCAGCGCCGTCGCGGCCAGGTACACGGCCAGGGTGATCAGGAAGAGCTTCTTGCGGCCGAAGCGGTCGGTCAGCCAGCCGAAGAACAGGGCGCCGGAGCACGCTCCGGCGACGTACAGGGCGGCGGCGACACCGGTGACCTGGGCGCTGCTGATGGCCAGACCGCTGCCCTCCTCGGAGAGGCGGCTGGCCATGTTGCCCACGATCGTCACTTCCAGGCCGTCGAGGATCCAGACGGTGCCCAGTCCGATCACGATCATCCAGTGCCACCGCGACCAGGGCAGTCGGTCCAATCTGGCGGGTACCTGCGTCGTGACGGTCCCGTTCGTCGATTGTCCGAGCTCGCTCATCGGTCACCTCCGGGGCGTAGTGGCCGCTCCCGGGTACCCCATGATCAATCCGGCGAAACGGGCCTGCTCCCCGGCGGGCGGGGTACCCCGGTGGGCATGGAGACCGTGAAGCCCCTGGCCGTCGTCACCGGGGCCTCCAGCGGTATAGGGCGTGCCCTGGCCATGGAGTTCGCGGCCCACGGCTTCGACCTGGTGGTCTGCGCCGAGGACGCGGGGCTGGCGGCCGCGGCCGGAGAACTGCGCGGGCGGGGCGCGGACGTCCTGGCGGTGCGCGCCGACCTCGCCGTGTACGACGGGGTCGAGCAGCTGTACGCCGCGGTGCTGGCGACGCGCCGCCCGGTGGCCGCCGCGGCGCTGAACGCGGGGGTGGGCACGGGCGGGGCGTTCCTCGACGTCGCCCTCGCCGACCACGCCCGGGTCGTCGATCTCAACATCAGCTCGACGGTGCACCTCGCGCACCGGCTCCTGCGGGACATGGTGGACGCGGACGAGGGCCGGCTGCTGATCACCTCGTCGGTGGCCGCGATGGCGCCGGGCCCGTTCCAGTCGGTCTACAACGCGTCCAAGTCGTTCCTGCAGTCCTTCGCCCAGGCGCTCCGGGAGGAGCTGAAGGACACCGGGGTGACGGTGACGGCGCTGATGCCGGGCATCACGGACACGGCCTTCTTCCACCGCGCCGGCATGGACGACACCCGTCTGGGCCGCCTGCCGCACAAGGACGACCCGGCCCGCGTGGCCCGGGACGCCGTCGAGGCCCTGCTGCGCGGCCGGGGCAGGATCGTCGCCGGATCCCGCTGGACGAAGGCGCTGGGCGCGGCCACCAAGGTGGCGCCCGACCGGGTGAAGGCCGCCGGGCAGCGTTATCTGTCCGAGCCGCCCCCCAGGGGCGGGTCGCACCCCCGCACCGGGCTACGGAGCCGGTGACCGCGCGGCGGTCAGCGGCGCAGGACGTCGGGGTTGGCGCAGTGGGCGAGCGGTTCGCCGCGCAGGAAGCGGCCGACCTCGCCCGCCACGATACGGGCCGCCCTGTGGGCGACCTCCCGGCTGCCGCCCGCGATGTGCGGGGTGAGGACGACGCCCGGGGTGGACAGCAGCCGGGCGCCGGCCGGGACCGGCTCGACGGGGAACACGTCGAAGCCGGCGCCCGCGAGCTGCCCCGCGTCCAGGGCGTCGCAGACGGCGTCGTAGTCGAGCAGCGCGCCGCGGGCGCAGTTGACGAGGACGGAGCCGGGCGGCATGGCCGCGATCTCCGCGGCCCCGATCATGCCGCGGGTCTCGTCCGTCACGCGGGCGTGCAGCGAGACGATCCGCGAGCGGCGCAGCAGCTCGCCCAGGGGCACGAGCTGCGCGATGCCCTCGACCGCCTCGGGCTTCACGTACGGGTCGTGCACGAGGACGGTGGCCCCCATGGCCGCCAGGACGCGGGCCACGCGCGAGCCGATCGCGCCGAATCCCACCAGTCCGACCACCGAGCCCTCGATCTCGATGCCGCAGCTGCGGTAGTCGTAGTAGTCGCCCCGCCAGACGCCGTGCTTCAGGTCGGTGTGGACGTCGCCGATCCCGCGGGCGGCGGCGAGGATCAGGGCGAGGGTGTGCTCGGCGGTGGCGACGGCGTTGCGGCCGGGCGCGTAGCAGACCGCCACGCCGTGGCGCGTGGCGGCCTCCAGGTCGGCGTTGACCGGGCCGCCGCGGCTGACGCAGAACAGCTCCAGGTCGGGGCAGGCCGCCAGGATCCGCTCGGTGAGCGGCGCCATCTGGGTGACGCAGATCCGTGCGCCGCGCAGCGCCTCGATCATCTCCTCCTCCGTGCCGGACGCCTCGTCGACCTCGGCGACCCTGCCGAACGGCGTGTGCGGCCAGGGCAGCCGGATCTCGCGGACGTCCAGGTCGGCTCCGCCGGGTGCGGCGGCCCGCAGCTCCCGGGTGAGCAGGTCCGGCAGGACGAAGTGGTCGCCGGCGGCGACGACGGTGGTGGTGGTCACGGTGGTGCTCCAGTCAGTCGGTGGTGGCGGGGGCGTTGAGCCTCAGCAGCGACGCCCGTCCGCCGGGCAGCAGCCGCAGTTCGGTCAGGGCGCCGTTCTCCAGGGCGGGGAAGACCTCGCGGTAGCGGGCGAGGGGGATGCCGAGGAGCGCGCAGAGCACGAGGCGTACGAGGGTGGAGTGGGCGACGACGAGGACGCGGCCGTCGGGCAGCTCGCTCACGACCTCCTCCAGGCAGGCGATCGCGCGGGCCGCCGCCTCCGTGGGGTCCTCGCCGCCGGGCAGGTGGTGGGCGACCGGGTCGGTGAGGAAGGCGTCGAGCTCGTCGGGGAACTCCTCTGCCATCTCCGCGCGGGTCAGCCCGTCGCCGCGTCCGAAGTCGACCTCGTACAGCCGCTCGTCGACGCGCGGGGTGAGGCCGAGGGCGGTGGCGGCGGGTGCGGCGGTGAGCCGGGCGCGGGACAGCGGGGAGCACAGGACGGCGTCGAGCCGCTGCCCGGCGGCCCAGGCGCCGAGCGTGGCGGCCTGCTGGTGGCCGAGCTCGGTGAGCGGTACGTCGGTGCGCCCCGCGTAGCGGTTCTCCGCATGCCAGGCGGTCTCGCCGTGGCGGACGAGGACGAAGTCGGTCACTGCTCGGCCTTTCTGCGGGCGTGCGCCGCGACGGCCGGGTCGAGCCAGCCGCGTCGGGTCAGTTCGTCGGCGAAGTCCAGGTAGGCGGGCGTGAGCCGGGCCGTGGCGGACGGATCCGGGTGCAGCTCCTCGCGGACGCGCACCATGGCGGCCGCCGCCTGTTCCAGCGTGGCGCCGGAGGCGGTCGCGGCGAGCACCGCCATGCCGGTGGCGCTCTCGGCGTGTTCGGGGAGTGCGACCGTACGGCCCAGGACGTCGGCGCGCAGCTGCGACCAGTAGCGGTTGCGGGCGCCGCCGCCGGTGAGGGTGAGCGGGCCGTCGACGGGGGCGCCGATGTGGTCGAGGTAGTCGAAGCAGAGGCGTTCGACGCAGGCGACGCCGAGCAGGCAGGCGTGGAACTCCTCGGCGTCGCCGGATGCCTCGCCGAGGACGAAGGGGACCGCGTCGGGGGCGCGGAACGGGAAGCGTTCGCCGCCGGCCCCGGTGAGCGGGTAGGCGACCGCGGTGGATGCGGTGGCGGCGGCCCGCACGGTGAGGGCGTCCAGGTCGGCGCCGGGGAAGCGGCGGGCGATGACTCCGGCGCCGCTGCTGGAGGCCCCGCCGGGCAGCCAGGTGCCGCCGGGGCCGCGGTGGCAGTAGACCACTCCTCCGGGGTCGCGGACGAGATGGGGGCTCGCGCCCTTGAAGACCAGCGTGGTGCCGAGGACGGAGTTCCAGGCGCCGGGTGTGAGGGCCCCGGCGCCGATCTGCGCCGCGCAGCCGTCGGTCATGCCGGCGACCAGGGGCGTGCCGACGGGCAGGGAGGTGGTGGCGGCGGCGTCGGCGCAGACCGTGCCGATGACGGTGCCGGGCCGTACGACGTCGGGCAGCAGCCCGGCCGGGACGCCGAGCGCGGCGAGCTCCTCGTCGGGCCAGCGCTCGTCGACGAGGTGGTAGCCGGTCTTGAGGGCATGGCTGGCGTCGGCCGCCACCTGGTGTCCGGCCAGTCGCCAGGTGACGAGGTCGGCCTGGTGCAGGAGCCGGGCGCCGGGGAAGTCGGTGTTGTCGAGCAGCCACAGGAGCTTGGGCAGCGCCCAGGACGGCTGCATGGTGCGGTAGCCGAGCTCCTGCCAGACCGTCGCGCCCGCGGCGTTGACGCGGGAGGTGTACGCGCGGGCGCGCCCGTCGTCGTACATCAGGCCGGGGGTCAACGGTGTGCCGTGCCGGTCGGCGAGGACGACGGTGCCGGAGGTGGCGTCGACGGCCACGCCCCGGACGCGGACCGGGTCGATGCCGGTGAGGGCCTCCCGGCAGGCGCCGGCGAGGGCCGCCCACCACTGCTCGGGGTCCTGCTCGTGGCGCGGCCCGTCCCGCCGGCCGGCCAGCGGGCGGGACGCGGCGCCGAGCAGCCGGCCGGTGCCGTCGACGGCGACCGCGCGGGCGCTCTGGGTGCCGAGGTCGAGGCCGACGTGGACGGCGTCGGCGGTCGGTGCGTCAGGCATGCGGTGCCTTCCGTACGGCGTCGGGACCGGGGGTGAGGGCGGGCTTCCAGCCGGCGGCGCGGGCGGCGCCGCGCCAGGTCAGGAACGCCTCGTGCAGCTCGTCGTAGAGCGCGGCGCGCCGGGGGTCCGGCTCCCAGCGGGAGCGCATCCGGACGTATTTCGCGGCCGCGTCCCGCATGCTGCTCTCGGCTCCGGTGAGCACCAGCCCGGTGAGGAACGCGCCCTTGGCGCCGAGTTCGGTGTCGGCGCTGCGGGCCGTGGGCACGCCGGTGGCGTCGGCGATGAGGCGGCACCAGGCGTCGCTGGCCGAGCCGCCGCCGCACAGGCGCAGTTCGTGCACGTCCGTCCCGGACGCCCGCAGGCAGTCGCGGACCACGAGGGACAGGCCTTCGAAGACCGCCCGGGCGAGGTGCGCGGGCGTGTGGTCGAGGGAGAGGCCCCAGAAGGTTCCACGGGCCCGCGGGTCGAGGAACGGGGCGCGCTCCCCCGCGGGTGAGAGGTACGGCAGGAACGCCAGCCCGCCGGCGCCCGGTTCCGTACCGAAGGCGAGTGCGCCGAGGGCGGCGGGTCCGTCGACGGCGAGGGTGCGGGAGGCCCAGTCGAGGACCTCCGTGCCGGAGAGGGTGGGGAAGGCGCGCAGGATGCGTTCGCGGCCGCCGTAGGCGATGTTGATGCCGCAGGGCTCGCCGGTGGCGTCCACCGTCCGGGAGACGATCTCCGTGCACAGGGTGGTGCCGAGGATGGCGCACGCCTGGCCGGGGTCGACGGCGCCGGCGCCGCGGGCGGTGGCGGCGATGTCGTAGGGGGCCATGACGACGGGCAGGCCGGCGGACAGGCCGAGGTCGCCGGCGGTGCGGGCGGTGAGCTCGGCGACGCGCTCGTGCTCGCCGAGCACCCGGGGCAGGAGCCGTTCGTACGGGCCGAGCCCGAACAGCTCCACGATCGCCGGGTCGTAGGCGCCGGTGGAGTGGTCCAGGAAGGGGGCCGACGCGTCGGACTCGTCGATCGCGCTCACGCCGGTGAGCTTGAGGAACAGCCAGCCGGCCGCCGTCAGGGCCGTGTCCGAGCGCCGGAGGCGGCCCGGGTCGTGCGCGGCGAGCCAGCTGATGACCGCGTTGGGCATGCCGCTGCAGGTGAGGGAGCCGTTGCGGCGGTACGCCTCGTCCAGGACGCCGTCGGCGGCCCAGCGGGTGAGGAGGTCGCCGGCCCGTCCGTCGGACCACAGGACGGCGGGGCCGGTGGGGCGCCCGTCGCCGTCGACCAGCCAGCAGCCGTCGCCCTGGGCCGTGAACGAGACCAGCCGCACGGGGTCGTGGCCGGGGCCGAGCCGGGACAGGGCACCGCGCACGGCGGAGACCACCCCGTCCCACACCGCGTCCATGTCCTGCTCGGCCCACCCGGGGCGGGGCCGCAGCACTTCGGTGCCGATGCGGGAAAGCGCGATTTCCTGTCCCTGGCCGTCGAACACGACCGCTTTGATGACCGACGTACCGACGTCGATGGTGAGAACCGCCATGAGTGGAATACCTGCCCCTTCGCACTTGCGGACGCCAGGGAAACGTGGAGCCGGACGGGGCGTCAATCGGTCACGGAAACATCCCGTGACCGGACGTGACGGTGGTGTGAGATGGCGGCCGGGCACCGGCGGTACCGGCGGCGGCGCGCCCCCGTCGTGTTAAGTTCACGTGAGGTTCGCACCTCTTCGTCCCACACGTTCCCGCTCGTGTCGCGCGCCTGTCCACCCCGCGCGGCGGAGTGAACCGGAAAGGAGCCGGCCGCCATGACCCGTCCGGACGCCCAGGAGGAGCGCCGGCGCCGGCTGCGCGATCTGGTGACCGCCAAGGGGTTCGTCCGCACCGCGGACCTGGCGGAGGAGTTCGGCGTGAGCGTGATGACCGTGCACCGCGATCTGGACGCGCTGCAGTCGCAGGGCTGGCTGCGCAAGGTGCGGGGCGGGGCGAGCTGTCTGCCGTCGACGCAGTTCCACGGCAGTGTCGGCGAGCGCATGACGACGATGGCGCGGACCAAGCACCGGTTGGCGCGGGCGGCCGCCGGGCTGCTGGCGCCCGGGCAGATCGTGATGCTGGACGACTCGACGACCTGTCTGAGCCTGGCGCAGCAGATGGCCGACCGCACACCGCTGACGGTGATCACCAACTCGCTGCCGGCCATCTCGGCGCTGGCGCGGGAGCCGGGCGTGTCGCTGATCGCGCTGGGCGGGACGTACTTCCCGGCGTACGACGCCTTCATGGGGCTGCACGCGGCGCAGACGGTGGAGTCCTTCCGGGCCGATGTGCTGTTCATGTCGACCACGGCCGTGACCGGCGGGCGCTGCTACCACATGTCACCGGAGACCGTGCAGGTCAAGCGGGCGATGATGGCGTCGGCCGGACGCAAGGTGCTGCTGGTCGACCACACCAAGTTCGCCAACCAGGGGCTGTACGCGCTGGCACCGCTGACCGACTTCGACCTGGTGCTCGTGGACCAGGCGGCACCGGCGGGCGAGGTGCGGCGGCTGCGGGAGATAGGCGTCGACGTGCGGACGGTCGACTCCTCCGCCTGACGGGTGCGCACGTCGTGGGACGCCCCGCGGGCGTCCCGGGACCTCACGTGAACATCACACGGACATCACACGGGCGGTGGCCCGGCAGCATGCCGTCGGTACCGCGCTGAGCTGCGCGGACACGTCCGGAGACGACCCCGTACCGACACGGTGCTGATCGATGTCACGCCGGGCCCGCCGACGCCGGCGAGGTATTCCGCGCGCTCATTGACCGCCCTGCCGCACGGCCGTTTCATCGTGACGCCTCAGGCACCCCCCACTCCCGCCGCTCCGCAGAAAAAGGTGGTTCGCGTGGCCGTCGTCATGGATCCGTCGTCCTCGGCCGAGGAAAAGCCCCCAGGGAATTGGCTGGACAGGATCGGCATTCCCGCGTCCCTCGCGTGGGGATACCTCGGTCTTCTCATTTTCATGATCGGCGACGGTGTCGAATCCGGATACCTGTCGCCGTACCTCCTGGACGAGGGGATGTCCAGGGAACGGGTCGCGCTGCTGTTCGGCGTCTACGGCGTGACCGCGAGCATCGCGGCCTGGTTCTCCGGCGCGCTGTCGGACCTGTGGGGGCCGCGGCGGGTGATGATGCTCGGCCTCGGCATCTGGGCGGCGTTCCAGGTGGTGTTCCTGGTCTTCGCGGTCCCCGCCGCCGACTTCACGCTGCTGCTGGTGAGCTACGGGCTGCGCGGCTTCGGCTACCCGCTCTTCGCCTACGGCTTCCTGGTGTGGGTGACGGCGGTGACGCCGCAGCGGAGACTCGGCTCGGCGGTGGGCTGGTTCTGGTTCGCCTTCACCGGCGGACTGCCCACGCTGGGCTCGCTCGTCGCCAGTTTCGCGGTGCCGTGGATCGGCGCGTACCGCACGCTGTGGTTCTCGCTCGGACTGGTCCTCGCCGGCGGGCTGATCGCGCTGCTGCTCGTCCGCGAACCCACCGGCCGGATCAGGCTCGCGCCCGCCGGGGAGCGCCCGGTCGCCACCCTGCTCGGCTCGCTCGCCATCGTCTGGCGCAACCCGCGGATCGGCACGGGCGCGGTGGTGCGCGCGATCAACACGGCCCCGCAGTTCGGCTTCCTGGTCTTCCTGCCGGTGTACTTCACCGACACCCTGGGCTTCACGCTCAGCGAGTGGCTCCAGCTGCTGTCGGCGATGTTCGCCACCAACATCTTCTTCAACCTGATCTTCGGGGTGGTCGGGGACCGCATCGGCTGGCAGCGCACCGTGGCCTGGTGCGGCGGAGTCGGCTGCGCGGTGACCACCCTGCTGCTGTACTACGGGACGGTGTCGGCGGGCGACCACTACGCGCTCGCCATGGTGCTGGTGAGCCTGTTCGGCGCGACCCTGGCCGGGTACGTGCCGCTGTCCGCCCTGATGCCGTCCCTGGACCCGGCGCACAAGGGACAGGCGATGTCGGCGCTGAACCTCGGCGCCGGGGCCAGCACCTTCCTCGGTCCGGCGCTGGTGGGACTGTTCCTCGGGCCGCTCGGCGTGGAGGGCGTGATGTGGATCTTCGCCGCGCTGTACCTGGCGAGCGCCGCCATGACCCTGTTCCTCCGGCTGCCGGAGGCGGTAGCACCGGCGGCTCCCGGGTACCCGTCGGATCCCGCCCCGGCAGCGCGGGCGCGGGCGCGGAACGATTCCCGGAGGTCCAGCCATGAGTGATCCGTACAGCTACTCGACGCCTTCCCAGGCGGAAGGCGAGCGGGAGCCGGAACCGGGCAACGACCAGCACCCGGACGTGGCCCGTACGACCCCGTCGCAGGCGGAGGGCGAGCGCGCCGCCGAGACGGAGGAGCCGGAAGGCGAGGGCAAGGGCGAGGAGTAGGCGGCGGGCGGGCAGGCCGGGGGCGGCGTGCCCGCCCGCCGGCGTGCGCCGGGCGGGGCCGGGGGGCCGAGGCGGGGCCGGGGGGCCGAGGCCGGGCCAGGGGGCCGAGGCCGGGCCCGGGGCCTCAGGTGTGGCCCGAGCCCGGGGTGACCAGGCCCGATTCGTATGCCACGACGACCGCCTGCGCCCGGCTGTCCAGGCCGAGTTTGCCCATGGCGCGGTTCAGGTGGGTCTTGACGGTCGCCTCGCTGATGAACAGCTCCCCCGCGATCTCGGCGTTGCTCAGCCCGCGGGCGGTGAGCCGCAGCACCTCGGTCTCACGGCCGGTCAGGGCCGCGAGGTCGGGGTGTGCCTCGGCGGGCGTGACCGCGGCCTGCCGCGCGTACGCCTCCACCAGCCTCCGGGTGACGCTGGGCGCGAACAGCGCGTCGCCGCCGCCGACCGCCGCGACGGCCGCGAGCAGCCGCTCGGGGCCCGAGTCCTTCAGCAGGAAGCCCGAGGCGCCCGCCCGCAGTGCCCCGTACACGTACTCGTCGAGGTCGAAGGTGGTCAGGACGAGGATCCGGGGCGCGGGGTCCCGCGCCCCGGCGAGGATCCGCTCGGTGGCCTCGATGCCGCCCATGCCGGGCATGCGGATGTCCATCAGCACCACGTCGGGGCGGGTCCGCTCCACGAGGGCCACGGCCTCCTCGCCGTCGGCGGCCTCGCCGACGACCTCGACCCCGGGCGCCGCGCGCAACAGCCCCACCAGCCCCGCCCGGATGAGGAACTGGTCGTCGACGACGAGCACCCTGGTCATTCCGTCGTGGCGTCCTTCCGCCGGGCGGTGTGGGAGGAGGTCGGCAGGGTCAGCCCGACGGCGAATCCCCCCTCGCTCCGCGGGCCGACGGTGATCGTCCCGCCGTACAGCTTGGCCCGCTCCCTCATGCCGATCAACCCGTGGCCGCTGCCGGTCCGCACTCTGTCCTGAATCACCCCCTTGCCGTCATCGGTGACCGCCACCTCCACGTGGCGCTCCTTGTAGCGCACTTCCACCCGGGCGTTCGCCCCCGGCGCGTGTTTCAGGACGTTCGTCAGGGCCTCCTGCACGACCCGGTACGCGCACAGGTCGACGCCGGGCGGGAGGGGGCGCGGCGTGCCCTCGACCCGCAGGTCGACGGGGACTCCCCCGGCGCGGACCCGCTCCGCCATCTCGGCCAGCCGGGCGAGCCCGGGCATCGGGGCGACGGGGCCGCCGTCCCCGTCGGTGCGCAGCACCTTCAGCACCCGTCGCAGCTCCTCCAGCGCCTCCGTGCTGGTGTCGGCGATCGTGCCCAGCGCGGCGCGGGCCGTGCCGGGGTCTGAGTCGAAGACGAAGCGGGCGAGCCCCACCTGCACGGAGATCACCGACATGTGGTGGGCCACCACGTCGTGGAGCTCACGCGCGATGCGGCCGCGTTCCTCCGCGACCTCGCGGCGGGCCCGCTCCTCCTGCTCCTCCCGCAGCCGGCGGGCGAGTTCGGCGGAGCGCCGGGCCACGTGTCCGTTGCGGAGCAGTACCGCGGAGAAGCCGACGGCCTGGCCGACGACGGACGGCATGTGGGAGCCGTCGGTGATGACACCCGCGTATATCCACACGGTGCTCATCAGCGCCGCGCAGGTGAGGGCGGTACGGAGGGGGCGCAGGGACGCGACGGTGTACACGGCCAGCATGGGGGCGAAGGAGTTCACGACGGGCCAGTAGCCGGCGGTGACGTACACGGTCCACAGCGCGAGGACGACGAGGCAGACGGTGACGGGCGCCCGGCTGCGGAGGACGACCGGCAGGTTGACCAGCGCCACGAGCAGGTAGCCGACCAGGTCGAGCGGGGGCCAGCCCTGGCGTGCGGCCTCCTGCGCGAGGAGCACGGCCACGCTGGTCGGCGCCACGGCGACCAGTACGTCGGCGACAGGGGGGCGGATCGGCATCGCGGCAGCGTAACGCGCGGCGGACGGCGCTACGTCAGCCGTTCGGCCTACCGCGCTGGTTGCGGGCGCCGCCCCGGCTACCGCGTGCGGTGGGCGGGGAGTTCAACCCGGGGCGGGATGGCGGGCCGCACGGGCGGCCGTAAGGTCGTGGCCGGCACCTCGGGGGACCCGTCGGGCCGGGGGGAGCACCGGCGGGGGCCGATGGCGTGCCCCGTCCTCCACAGGGGGGCGGGGCACCGCCACGTGCGGCCGGCGGAGCGGGGGCCGTCAGGCCGGATGGCCCGGGTCCAGCCGCGCGACGTCGTGGAACATGACGATGCGGGGGTGCGGCTCCGGCGCGGGCGGGGATTCCTCGACCGGTTCGAGCAGGAAGAGCACGTGGTCTCCCCCGTCGGCCTGGCGGTGCACGCGGCCGACGAACCAGGCCGCGGCGTCCCGGAGCACGGGTGCGCCGCCGGTCCGCGGCTCCCAGGCGACCTGCTGGAACTTGTCGGTCTCGTCGCCCGTCTCGCCGCCGAACAGCTCGGCCAGGGCGAGGGTGTCGCGGGAGACCAGATGGACCGCGAGGTGGGTGGCGCGGGAGGCCACCCGGAAGGTGCGGTTGGCGGTGGACAGCCATACGGCGAACCGGGGCGGGCGGATGGAGCACGGTGAGGCGAAGCCCACCAGGCAGCCCGCGCGGTCGCCGTCCGCCGCGGCCGTCACGATGTACATCGGGTAGTCGATCAGGTCGTGCATCACGTCGAGATTCGCCACGGGACGAGCCTAGGCCCTGTCGTCGAGCAGCGGATCGGTGGCAAGTGTCCGGTGCCGCTCATGGCACGGCGCAGCGGCGACCGACGACGACGCGGCGCGGCGCGGTGCCGGACGACGCCAGCCGGGCAGGATCAGCGCGGCCCCGCGGGGGGCCGATCGCCCGCACCGCGCGGGCGTGAAGTGGCCCAGTCGCAGCGGTGGCGATTGGCCCGGGAACCGGGCCGCCCGGAGCCCTAGGTTGAGGGGAATTCCCGCCCCCTTCCGAGGAGTCCCATGTCGCGTCGGCTGTTGTCCGTGCTCTTCCCGGCCACCGGTCCGGGACGGGGGCTCGCGCTCGCGCAGTGGGTCAACTCGGTGGGCGACGGGGCCTATTACGTCTGCTCGGCGCTGTACTTCTCGCGCGTCGTTGGGCTGTCGGCGGGCCGGATCGGGCTCGGGCTGACGCTCGCCTGGGCGGTCGGTGCGCTCGCGGGCGTGCCCCTCGGGCACCTGGCGGACCGGCGCGGGCCGCGCGGGGCGGCCGTGCTGCTGGCGGCGGCGACCGCCGCCTCGGTCGGCGGGCTGCTGTTCGTCCGGTCGTACGGGGCGTTCCTCGTGGTGGCGTGTGCGTACGCGACCGCGCAGTGCGGGCTCGCGGCGGCCCGCCAGTCGCTGCTGGCCGGGCTGGTCCCGCCCGGGGAGCGCACCGGTGTGCTGGCGCGGCTGCAGGCGGCGGGCAACGCGGGGATCGCGGTGGGCGCCGGGATCGGCGCGGTGGCGCTGCACCTGGGCACGGCCGCCGCGTACCTCTCGGTCCTCGCCGTCGACGCCGTGGCCTTCGCGGGGTGCGCGGCGCTGCTGGGGCGGCTTCCCGTGGTGGTGGCGGCCGGCGGCTCGGCGGCAGGCGGTGCCGGAGCCGGGAGCGGGACAGGGAACGGGCCGGGAGGCGGGCGGCGGCTCGCGGTGCTGCGGGACCGCCCGTACGCGCTGGTGACCGTGCTGAACGCGGTCATGCTGCTGCGGATGCCGCTGATCAGCCTCGCCGTCCCGATGTGGGTCGTGGAGCGCACGACGGCGCCGGGCTGGACGGTGTCGGCGCTGCTGGTGCTGAACACGGGTGCGGTGATGCTCTTCCAGGTCCGTACGGCGGCCGGGGTGACGGGGCTGCCGAGCGCGGTGCGGGCGGTGCGGTCCGGGGGCGCGCTGATGCTCGTCTCGTGTGCCGTGTTCGCGCTGTCGGGGGGCGGGGGCGTTCCGGTGTGGGCGGCGACGGCGGCACTGCTGGGGGGTGCGGTGTTCCAGGTGTGGGGCGAGATGCGGCAGTCCGCCGGCGCGTGGCAGATCTCGTTCGAGCTCGCGCCGGACGGGCGGCAGGGTCTGTACCAGGGCTTCTTCGGCACGGGCGTCCCGGTGGCCCGGATGCTCGGCCCGGCGGTGCTGACGACGCTGGTGATCGGCTGGGGAGCCGCCGGCTGGCTGGTGCTGGGCGGGCTGTTCCTGGTATCGGGCCTGGTCATGGGGCCGGTCGTGCGGTCCGCGGCCGCGCGGGCCGGGGGCGTCGCCGCGGGGCGCGGGCTTACTCCGCGATCAACGGGGAACCCGGGGATCACCGTCGTGAAGGAGTAAGTCGTGACATACAGCACATCCACATCCACAACGGTCGAGGAGGGGGCCGAGGCGCCGGATACGGCCGGTATACCGGGCGCGGCGGGCCGGAAGGGGGGTGCCGCATGTGCGGTCTGAGCGGTGAGATCCGCTTCGACGACCGGCGGCCGGACCTCGCGGCCGTGGAACGCATGACCGACAGACTGGCGGCCCGCGGGCCCGACGGGCACGGGATATGGTCCCAGGGGCCCGTCGCCCTCGGTCACCGCCGGTTGAAGATCATCGACCTGTCGGAGCTCGGCGCCCAGCCGATGACCGACAGCGAGGCCCGGCTGACCGGCGTGTTCAACGGGTGCATCTACAACTACCAGGAGCTGCGGGAGGAGCTGCGGGGCCTCGGGCACCGGTTCTTCTCCACCTCGGACACCGAGGTGGTGCTCAAGGCCTACCGGCAGTGGGGCACCCGGTGCGTCGACCACTTCATCGGGATGTTCGTCCTCGTCATCGTCGAGAACGACACGGGCCGGGTGGTGCTGGCCCGCGACCGGCTGGGCATCAAGCCGCTCTACCTGGCCCACGGGGCCGGATACCTGCGGTTCGCCTCCACGCTGCCCGCCCTGCTCGCCGGCGGCGGCATCGACACCTCGCTCGATCCGGTCGCGCTGCACCAGTACCTGAGCTGGTCCGCGACGGTGGCGACGCCCCGCACGGTGCTCGCCGGGGTGCGCAAGCTGCCCCCGGCCACGGTGCGGGTGCTGGAGCCCGACGGCACGTACCGCGACCACTGCTACTGGCAGCCGTCGTACACCCGCCGGCCCGAGCACGCGGGCATGGACGCCGCCGACTGGCGCGACGCCGTGCTGGACGCCCTGCGGACGGCGGTGCGGCGCCGGATGGTCGCCGACGTACCCGTGGGCGTGCTGCTCTCCGGCGGCCTCGACTCGTCGCTGATCGTGGCGCTGCTCGCCGAGCAGGGGCAGCGGGACCTGGCGACGTTCAGCGTCGGCTTCGAGACGGAGGGCGGCGAGGAGGGCGACGAGTTCGTGTACTCCGACCTCGTCGCGCGGCGCTTCGCCACCGAGCACCACCAGCTGATGGTGCCGTCCGACCGGGTGTCGACGGCGCTGGACGCGGCGGTCGCGGCCATGAGCGAGCCGCAGATCAGCCATGACGCGGTCGCCTTCCACCTGCTGTCCGAGCAGGTCTCCAAGGAGGTCAGCGTCGTCCAGTGCGGGCAGGGCGCCGACGAGGTGTTCGCCGGCTACCGCTGGTACCCGGCCATGGCCGCCGTCCCGCGGGAGCAGGAGCCCGAGACGTACGCCGACGTGTACTTCGACCGCTCCCACGCCGACCTGGCGCGGATGCTCCACCCCGACGTGCTGCCCGCCCAGGACGTCTCGCGCCGCTTCGTGCACGAGCACATGGCCGCGGCCGGCGCCGAGACCGCGCTGGACGCGGCGCTGCGGCTGGACACGCACGTGATGATGGTCGACGACCCGGTCAAGCGGCTCGACAACATGACGATGGACTGGGGCCTGGAGGCGCGGGTGCCGTTCCTCGACCACGAGCTGGTCGAGCTCGCGGCGGCCTGCCCGCCGGAGCTGAAGCTGGCCCAGGGCGGCAAGGGCGTCCTCAAGGACGTGGGGCGCAAGCTCCTGCCGGTGGAGGTGGTGGACCGGACGAAGGGGTACTTCCCGGTGCCGGCCATCATGCACATGGCGGGTCCGGTGTTCGAGCGGGTCCGCCAGGCGCTGACGGCGCCGGAGGCCCGGGCCCGCGGCATCTTCCGGGAGGAGTACGTGGCCGAGCTGCTCTCCGACCCCGACGGCCACCGTACGAACCGGGGGGCGAACACCCTGTGGCAAGTGGCACTGCTGGAGCTATGGCTGCAGACGCACGGCATCAGCTGACCATCGACGCGGCCTCGGCCGCCGCGGGCCCCGTCCCCGTCGCGCTCGTCGGCGCGGCGGGGCCGCTGGACACGCCCCAGCCGCTCGTTTCCCACGGGTGCTGGTACCCGTCGGCGGACCCGACCGGGGAGCAGGTGGCGTTCATCTGCGACCGCGGCGGCGTGCCGCAGCTGTGGACGGGGCCCGCGGCCGGGGGCGCGGAGGTGCACCTGCTGGACGCGGACCCGGAGCCCGTGACGGAGGTGGCCTGGTCGCCGGACGGCCGCTGGATCGCCTACACCGTCAACCCGGGCGGCGGTGAGCACAGCAGGGTGCTGTGCGTGCGCCCGGACGGCAGCGGCCGCCGGGTCCTCGCGGGCGCCGACGCCGGCAGCTCGGCCTACCTCGGCTGCTGGGCGCGGGACGGCTCCGCCGTGGCGGTCACCGTCGCCGAGCCGCCGTCCTCGTACCGCGACCCGGATCCCGGGCTGGCCGGCCTGCCCGACGGCTGGGCGGAGCGGGACGGGCACGCCACCCTGCTGGGCGGCGCCGGGCTCGGCGACGTGGGGCACCGGGGCGGCACCCGGGACCGGCTGTCGGCGTACCTGGTCGACCCCGACGCGCCGGGCTCGCCGGTGCTGCTGGCCACCGAGACGGGGGCGGCCACGCTGCGGGTGTGCGACCTCAGCGCCGACGGGCGGCTCGCGCTGCTGCGCCGGGGGCCGCGCGGCCGGCGCGAGGCGGTGGTGCTGCGCACGGACGACCTGCGGCCGGGCTGTGTGCTGCGGGTGGCCGACGCCGACCCCTGGATCGGGCGGTTCTCGGCCGACGGGCGCACGGTGTGGCTGCGCAGCGACCACGAGCGCGAGTTCGCCGCGCTGCTCGCGGTCGCCCTGGACGCGGGCGGCGAGCAGAAGGACCTCTCGGTCCTCGCCGAGCGGCCGGACTGCGACCTGGAACTGCTGGCGTTCACGGCGGACGGCCGCACGGCGGCGCTGGCGTGGAACGTGCGCGGCGCGAGCGAACTGGAGGCACTGGACCTGGAGGCGGGCGGGGAACCCCGGCCCCTGGGGCTGCCGCACGAGGTGGTCACCCGGATCACCCGCGGCGGGCCCGCGGGGATGGTGCTGGCGCTCGCCGGCTCGCAGCGGCGGCCCGGTGTGTGGTGGTCCGCCGCGGGCGGCCCGCCGGTGCGCACGCCGTGGTCGTCGCGGGACGAGGACGCCGTCCCGCCGGGGCGGCCGCCCGTGCGCCCGGTGCCGGAGCGGGTGATCGCCCGGGACGGGCTGGAGCTGGGCGGCTGGTACTACCGGGCGCCCGGGCGGGGCGCCGGGGAGCCGGCGCCGTGCGTGCTCCACCTGCACGGCGGTCCCGAGGAGCAGGAGCGGCCGGCGTTCGAGCCGCTGTACCACGAGCTGCTGGGCCGCGGCCTCGACGTCTTCGCGCCGGACGTGCGCGGCTCTTCGGGCTACGGCCGCTCGTTCGTGGACGCGGACCTCGGTACGGGCCGGTTCGACGCGATCGAGGACGTCGCGGCCTGCGCGGCGCACGCGGTGCTGTCGGGGCGCGCCGACCCGCGCCGGCTGGCCGTGATGGGCTGGTCGTACGGCGGCTATCTGACGCTGGCGTCGCTGGTGTGGCACCCGGAGCTGTTCCGTACCGGCGTCGCGGTGTGCGGCATGTCCGACTTCGCGACGTTCTTCGCCGGGACGGAGCCGTGGCTCGCGGAGTCGGCCGCGTACAAGTACGGGCACCCCGAGCGCGACCGGGAGCTGCTGCGGGCGCTGTCCCCGATGAGCCGCATCGACGCCCTGCGCGTGCCGGTGCTCGCGGTGCACGGGGAGCACGACACCAACGTGCCCCCGGGCGAGTCCGAGCAGTTCGTGCGGGCCGCGCGGGAGCGGGGGCTGACCGCGGAGCTGATGGTGCTGCGGGACGAGGGCCACCAGTTCCGCAGGGCGGACAGCCGGCGGCTGTTCCGGCGCACGGCCGCGGACTGGATGGAGCGGTACCTGAGCGGCTGAGGTGAGCCCTGCGGACCCGGGCATGTGTGCTTAAAGTGAGGAACGGTGGACATTCCGCACATCGTTGCGGAGCCCATCTCCCGGAACTGGAGGCCGACGCATGATCCCCCCGCTCGCCTCGTACGCCGTGGTCGTCCCCACCGTCGGCCGGCCCTGCCTCGCCACCTGCCTCGCCGCGCTGGCCGCCAGCGAGGGTCCCGAGCCGAGCCGGATCGTGCTCGTCGACGACCGGCCCGGCCCGCCGGGCCCGGAGCTGCCGGTCGGCACGCTGGGGCCGCTCGCCGACCGCACACTCGTGCTGCGCAGCGGCGGACGCGGCCCCGCCGCCGCGCGCAACACCGGGGTACGGGTGGTGGACGAGCCCTGGACGGTCCTGCTCGACGACGACGTCCGGGTGAGCGCGTACTGGCGCGAGCAGCTCGCCCGCGACCTCGCGGAGGCCTCCCCCGACACCGGCGGCGTCCAGGGCGTCCTGGAGGTGCCGCTGCCCGCCGACCGCCGCCCCACCGACTGGGAGCGCAACACCGCGGGCCTGCGCGACGCGCAGTGGGCGACCGCCGACATGGCGTACCGGACCGAGGTGCTGAAGGCCGTCGGCGGCTTCGACGAGCGGTTCCCGCGCGCCTTCCGCGAGGACGCGGACCTGGCGCTGCGGATCATCGACGCGGGCTGGCTGATCCGGCGCGGCGAGCGGCGCACGGAACACCCGGTGCGCCCCGCCGACCGGTGGGTGTCCGTACGGGTCCAGAAGGGCAACGCCGACGACGCGCTCATGGCCCGGCTGCACGGGCGGGACTGGTGGGAACGGGCCTCGGCGCCCCGCGGGCGCATCCGCCGGCACGCGGCGGTCACCGCGGCGGGGCTCGGCGCGCTGGTCCTCGCGGCGGCCGGGCGCCGCGGGGCGGCGGCGCTGGCCGGAGCGGGCTGGGTGCTGGGGACCGCGGAGTTCGCGCGGGCGCGCATCGCCCCGGGGCCGCGCACCCTGGACGAGATCCTCACGATGACCGTGACCAGCGCGATCGTCCCCGCGGTCGCGACCTGGCACCGGCTGGGCGGCGAGCTGCGCCACCGGGGGGCCGGGAGCTGGGACGGCACGCTGTGAACCGCCCGGTGTCGGCGCCGCCGGTCCGGCCGGCGGCCGTGCTCTTCGACCGGGACGACACGCTGGTGGTGGACGTCCCGTACAACGGCGATCCGGAGCGGGTACGGCCGATGCCGGGGGCGCGGGAGGCCCTGCGGCTGCTGCGGGCGCACGGGATTCCGGCCGGGGTGGTGTCCAACCAGTCGGGCATCGGCCGCGGGCTGCTGACCGAGACCGCCGTACGGAAGGTCAACGCGCGCATCGACGCGCTGCTCGGCCCGCTGGACACCTGGGTGCACTGCCCGCACGTGCCGGAGGACGGCTGCGGCTGCCGCAAGCCGGCGCCCGGCCTGGTGCTCGAAGCGGCCCGGCGGCTGGGCGTACCGCCCGGTGCGTGCGTGGTGATCGGCGACATCGGCGCGGACATGGGCGCGGCGCGGGCCGCGGGCGCCGCGGGGGTGCTGGTGCCGACGGCGCGGACGCTGCCCGGGGAGGTGGCGGCCGCGCCCTGCGTGTGCCCCGACCTGCTCAGCGCGGTACGGCTCGTGCTGGACGGCCGGCCGGGCGGTGCGCCCGGACGCGGGGACCACCTGGAGGGCAGGCGGGGCCCGGGCCGCAGACCCGCCGGCGCCGGTGGCGCGACCGGCCCCGGCGGTGTGAGGAGGCGGTCATGAGAGCGCTGGTCGTCCGGCTGGACAGCTTCGGTGACGTCGTACTGGCCGGGCCCGCGGTGCGGGCGGTCGCGCACCGGGCCGAGCGGGTGGCGATGCTGTGCGGTCCGCGGGGCGCGCCGGCCGCGCGGATGCTCCCGGGCGTGGACGAGGTGCTGGTGTGGGAGGCGCCGTGGGTCGGCTTCGACCCGCCGCCGGTGGTCCGCCCGGACATCGACCGCGTGGTGAACCGGATCGCCGCGGCCCGCGCGGACACCGCGCTGATCCTGACGTCGTTCCACCAGAGCCCGCTGCCGGCCGCGCTGCTGCTGCGCATGGCGGGGGTGCGGCGCCTCGCGGCCGACAGTGTCGACTTCCCCGGCTCCCTGCTGGACGTACGGCACCGGCGCGCCCCCCACGCCCATGAGGCCGAGGCGGCGCTGGACCTGGCGGAGGCGGCGGGCTTCCCCCGGCCGCCGGGCGACGACGGCCGGCTGCGGGTCCGGTACGCGGCGGGCGGCGCGCCGGACCTGACCGGGTCGGGGCCGTACGTGGTCGTGCACCCGGGCGCGAGCGTCGCCGCCCGCCGGTGGAGCCCCGCCCGGTGCGCCCATACGGTGCGGCTGCTGGCGGCCGCGGGGCACCGGGTGGTCGTCACCGGCGGCGCCGGGGAGCGGGAGCTGACCGGGACGGTGGCGGGCCGGCACGGGGTGAACCTGGGCGGCCGGACGCAGCCGCCGCAGCTCGCGGCGGTGCTGGCGGCGGCGGGCGCGGTGGTCACCGGCAACACCGGGCCGGCACACCTGGCGGCCGCCGTCGGTACGCCGGTCGTCTCGCTCTTCTCGCCGGTGGTGCCCGCGGAGCGCTGGGGCCCGTACGGCGTGCCGCACGTCCTGCTGGGCGACCAGCGGGCGCCGTGCGCGGACAGCAGGGCGCGGGAGTGCCCCGTACCCGGGCATCCGTGCCTGAACGGGGTGACGGCCGAGGACGTGGTCGCCGCCGTGGAGAAGCTGCTGGAGGCGGACGCGTGACGCCAGGTGGCGCGGGGCTCGGGAGTCACCGCCCCGCGGCGTGTTGGCGCAGGACCGTCGTCCGCCCGCGGGGCGCGGCCGGCGGCGCCCGGTGCGTGCCGCCGCACGGCGGAACCCTCCGCCACCGCCCGCAGGGCGAACCGGGGCCGCAGGGCGAACGGGGGCCGTGGGCGGGCGGCGGCGACGCGGTGAGCGTGCGTACCGGGTGTCGACGGGCGGCGGACGGGACTGCGCCGACCCGGCCGGGGGCCGCCCCGTGAAGCCCCGGGTGCTCGTGCTGCGCGCGCTCGGGCTCGGCGATCTGCTGGCGGGCGTGCCCGCGCTGCGGGCGCTGCGCCGCGCGTTCCCGGAGCACGAGACGGTCCTCGCCGCGCCCGCGGAGCTGGCCGGGCCCGCCGCCGCGTCGGGAGCGGTCGACCGGCTGCTGCCCGCGTCGGCGCCCGGCAGGGCCGTACCGGTCCGCCTCGACTGGACCGGGCCGCCGCCGGAGGTGGCCGTCGACCTGCACGGCAAGGGACCGTCCAGCCACCGGCTGCTGCAGCGGATGCGGCCGGGGCGGCTGCTGGCGTTCGCCCACCCCGGGACGCCCGAGATCGCCGGCCCCGCGTGGACGGCGGACGAGCACGAGCGGGCCCGCTGGTGCCGCCTGCTGGAGTGGTACGGCATCCCGGCCGACCCGGGCGACCTGCGGCTGCCGCCGCCCGCGGCCCCCTCCCCCGCGCCGGGCGCGGTCGTCGTCCACCCGGGCGCCGACTCCCCCGCCCGCCGCTGGCCCGCCGACCGGTACGCGGCGGTCGTCCGCGCACTGCTGGACCGCGGCCACCGGGTGGCCCTGACCGGCGGCCCCGGCGAGAACGCCCTGCTGGGGCGGATCGCGGGCGCGGCGCGGCACCCGCGGCTCGACGTGCACGCCGGCGGACTGCCGTACGCGCTGCTCGCCGCGCTCGTCGCGGGCGCCGCCGCCGTGGTAAGCGGCGACACCGGCATCGCCCATCTGGCCGTGGCGTACGGCACCCCCTCCGTGACCCTCTTCGGCCCGGTGCCTCCCCGGTGGTGGGGACCGCCCGAGGGCACGCGGCACGTGGCCCTGTGGTCTCCCGGACCGCCCGGGGATCCGCACGGGCGGGAGCCGGACCCCCGGCTGCTGCGCATCCGGCCGGCCGACGTCCTCGCAGCCCTGTCCGACCACCCGGAGGTACTCCGCCCGTGAGCCGCATCAGCGTCGTCGTGATCACCCGTGACCGGCGTGACCAGGTGCTGCGCACTCTGGACCGGCTGGCGGAGCTGCCCGAGCGGCCCCCGGTGATCGTGGTGGACAACGCGTCGGCGGACGGCACCGCCGACGCCGTCCGCAGCCGACACCCGCAGTTCACCCTGCTCACCCCGGGCCGCAACCTCGGCGCCGTGGGCCGCACCCTGGGGGTGCGCCGCGCCCGCACGCCGTACGTGGCGTTCAGCGACGACGACTCGTGGTGGGAGCCGGGGTCCCTGGAGCGCGCCGCGGACCTGCTGGACCGGCACGAGCGGCTCGGGCTGATCGCCGCCCGGATCAGCGTGGGCGCGGACGGCGTGCCGGACCCCCTGAACGGCCTGCTGGCACGCTCGCCGCTCGGCCCGGCGCCCGGCCTGCCGGGGCCGCAGGTGCTCGGCTTCCTCGCCTGCGCGGCGGTCGCGCGGCGCGACGCCTACCTGGAGGCGGGCGGCTACCACCCGGTGCTGTTCTTCGGCGGCGAGGAGACCTGCCTGGCGTACGACCTGGCGGCGCGCGGCTGGGGCGTGTGCCACGTCCCCGACGTGGTCGCGGTGCACCGCCCGACGGGCGGGGTGCGGTCCGGGCGGCCGGCGCGGCAGCGCCGCAACGCCGTGCTGACCGCGTGGCTGCGCCGCCCGCTGTCCGTCGCGCTGCGGCACACCGGCGCCCTGGCCGCCGAGGCGCGCCGCGACCCGGAGGCGCGGGCGGCGCTGCGCGAGCTGCTGGAGCGGCTGCCGGCGGCGCTGCGGGCACGCAGGCCGCTGCCCGCGTCCGTGGAGGCCGCGGCCCGCCGCCTCGAACTCGAAGGAGCAGTGGCGTGACCGATCCCCGCACCACCGTCGTCGTCATCACCCACAACCGGCGCGAGGAGCTCCTGCGGACCCTCGGGGAGCTGGCCCGGCTGCCGGAGCGCCCGCCCGTGATCGTCACCGACAACGCCTCCACGGACGGCACCGCCGACGCGGTCCGCAGCCGCCACCCGAAGGTCACCCTGCTCACCCCGGGCCGCAACCTCGGCGCCGTGGGCCGCAACCTCGCGGTGCGCCGGGCGCGCACCCCGTACATCGCCTTCTGCGACGACGACTCGTGGTGGGAGCCGGGGTCCCTGGAGCGCTCCGCGGACCTGCTGGACCGGCACGAGCGGCTGGTGGCGGTCACGGCGCGGATCGTGGTGGAGCCGGGCGGCGCGGAGGACCCCATCGTGGCCGAGCTGCGCGACTCCCCCGTCCAGGGGCCGGACTGGCTGCCCGGCCCGGCGCTGGGGTCGTTCCTCGCCGCGGCCACGGTGATCCGCAGGGACGCGTTCCTCGACGCGGGCGGCTTCAGCGCACGGCTGTGGCTGGGCGGCGAGGAGGAACTGCTCGCCACCGACCTGGCGACGCGCGGCTGGTGGCTGGCGTACGTGCGGGAGCTGACCGCGCACCACGCGCCGTCGCCGGCGCGGGACGCGACGCTGCGGCGGGTGCACGGACTGCGCAACACGCTGTGGTTCTGCTGGCTGCGCCGCCCCGTCGGGCCCGCGCTGCGCAGGACGCTGGACCTGGCCCGGACCGTGCCGCACGACACGGCGTCGCTGCGGGCCTTCGGCCAGGCCGTCGCGGGGCTGCCGTGGGTCCTGCGGGAGCGGCGGGTGGTGCCGCCCGACGTGGAGGAACGGCTGGGGGCACTGACGCAGGCGCAGCGCAACTCGACGGCGCGGCGTTATGTCGGCTGAGGGCACGGGTACCCGGCACGGCATGATCACCATCGGGGTCGAAGAAGAGTACCTGCTGGTCGACCCGGTCACCTGTCTGCCCGTACCGCTCGCGGAACGGGTACGGGCGGCCGCCGGTCTCGAACCGATCCTGGACGACCAGGAGGTCCAGTCGGAGCTGCTGCAGGCCCAGGTGGAGGTCGCCACCCCGGTCTGCACGGACTTGGAGGAGGTCGGCGGGCACCTGCTGCGGCTGCGCCACGCGGTGGGCACCGCGGCGGAGAAGAACGGCTGCCGGATCGCCGCCTGCGGCACCGCGCCGTTCCGCGAGGCGGTGCCCGTCCCGGTGACCGAGAAGGCCCGCTACCTCGCCATGCGCTCCCAGGCGCCGCAGCTCGTCGCCGAGCAGCTGGTCAACGGCATGCACGTGCACGCGGCGGTGCCCGACCGGGCGATGGGCGTCGCCGTGATGAACCGGGTCCGGGTGTGGCTGCCGGTGCTGGTGGCCATGTCGGCCAACTCGCCCCTGTGGGACGGCAACGACACGGGGTTCGCGAGCTGGCGCACGGTGATCTTCGGCCGGTGGGCGGTGAGCGGGCCGCCGCCGCAGTTCGCGGATCCCGAGGACCACGAAGCGCGGATCCGTACCCTGCTGGACTCGGGGGTCATCACCGACACCGGTCAGCTGTACTGGCAGGCCCGGCTCTCCGACCGTTACCCGACGATCGAGGTGCGCTGCGCGGACGTGCAGCTGCGCGCCGACTCGGCGGTGATGTTCGCCGGGATCATCCGCGCCATGATCGCCACGGCCATCCGGGAGGAGAAGGAGGGCGCGCCCGTGCCGCGGTGCCCGCCCGAGCTCCTCCAGGCGGCCAACTGGCACGCGGCCCGGCACGGCCTGAGCGGTCTGCTGGTGGACCCCGAAGGAGTCTCCCGCAGAGCGGGCGACGTGCTCGCCCGGCTGCTCGACGCCCTGACACCTGCCCTGGACGAGACCGGCGACAGCCGTGAGGTGACCTCGCTCGTCCACCGGCTCCTCCAGGAGGGCACCCCGGCCGACCGGCAGCGCCGCGTCCTCGCCGAGGGCGGTCTGCCGGCCCTGACGGACCTCCTCGTCACGGAGACCGTCGCTCCCTGAATCCGCTGGTCACAGGCGTGCGGAGCCTGATCTCACCCTCCGTGAACCACTCGTACGGCCCATACCACCGCGCCGCGCGACCCCATTCGGCCGAGTCTGGTCGCAGGGCGCAGGGGACCGGTCCGTCGTCGACGGTTCGTACACGTACGGAGGAGATGCGATGAACACCGCTTTCTCACGCAGCTGGGAACACGCCGTCGTCACCGGCGGCGCCGGCTTCGTCGGATCGCACCTGTGCACCGCGCTGCTGGACGCGGGCGCGGCCGTCACGTGCGTCGACGACTTCAGCACCGGCCGGCCGGAGAACATATCCGGGCTGCACGGCCGCCCCGGCTTCACCGTGGTGGAGGCGAACGTCTCCGAGCCGTTCACCGTCGAGCGCGAGCCCGACCTGGTGCTGCACTTCGCCTCCCCCGCCTCGCCCGCCGACTACCTGCGGCTGCCGCTGCACACGCTGGAGGCCGGCAGCCTCGGCACCCGGCACGCGCTGGCCCTCGCGCACCGCTCCGGCGCCCGCTTCGTCTTCGCCTCCACCTCCGAGGTGTACGGCGACCCGCAGCAGCACCCGCAGAACGAGCGGTACTGGGGCAACGTGAACCCGGTCGGGCCGCGCAGCGTGTACGACGAGGCCAAGCGGTTCTCGGAGGCGCTCACCACCGCCCAGGCCGAGGCGCACGGCACGGACACCGGCATCGTGCGGCTGTTCAACACCTACGGCCCGCGGATGCGCGGCCACGACGGCCGGGCCGTCCCCACCTTCGTGCGCCAGGCCCTGGCCGGCGAGCCGCTCACCGTGACCGGTGACGGCAACCAGACCCGGTCGCTGTGCTACGTCGACGACACCGTCCGCGGCATCCTCGCCGCCGCGGCGCACGGGCTGCGCGGCCCGGTGAACATCGGCAACCCGACCGAGATCACCATGCTGGAACTGGCCCGGCTGGTCATCGAGCTGACCGGTTCGCCGTCCGAGATCCGGTTCATCGAGCGCCCGACGGACGACCCGGCCGTGCGCTGCCCGGACATCACGCTCGCCCGCGACAAGCTGCAGTGGGAGCCGCGCGTGGGCGCCGAGGAAGGGCTGCGGCGCACCATCGACTGGTTCCGCGCCCACGGCTCCTGACGGCCGCCCGCTCCCCTGCCGGGGGCCTGCGGACCCTCGTCACCCGGTCCGCCCCCGTCCTTCCCGACGGCCACCGACCCTCTCACCCCGCCGTGCGCCCGGACTCCACGGGCCCGGCCTCCCGACTCGCCGAAAGGCATGGGACCGCCATGCGCATCCTCGGAATCAACGCCCTCTTCCACGATCCCGCCGCCGCGCTGGTGATCGACGGACGGACCGTAGCCGCGGCGGAGGAGGAGCGGTTCTCCCGGCGCAAGCACGGGAAGCGCCCGCTGCCGTTCTCCGCCTGGGAGCTGCCCGAGAAGGCCGCGGCATGGTGCCTGGAGCGGGCGGGCCTGCGCCCGAAGGACCTCGACGCGGTGGCGTACTCCTTCGACCCCGAACTCTCCCGGCCCGCCGACCGGATGGGCCTGCACGACCCGTGGGACCACCTGCGGGTCACCTACGCCCGTGAGGCCCCCGGCTTCCTGAGGACGGCCCTTCCGGGCCTGGACCCGGGCATCGTGCGGTTCGTGCCGCATCACATGGCGCACGCCGCCTCCGGCGCGTTCGCCGCCGAGGGCGCCGACACCTCCTCCGTCCTGGTCCTCGACGGCCGCGGCGAGCGGGCCTCGCACCTGGCGGCGCGGCGCGTGCACGACCGCCTGGAGCCGCTGTACGCGCAGGAGCTGCCGCACTCGCTGGGCCTGGTCTACGAGGAACTGACCGAGCACCTCGGGTTCCTCCGGTCCTCCGACGAGTTCAAGGTGATGGCACTCGCCTCGCACGGCCGGCCCCGGATGCTGCCCGAGCTGCGCCGGTACGTCTTCCCCACCGGTGACGGCGGTTTCCACGCCGCCGGGGTGCCGTGGGCGGAGCTGTGCCCGCGGCGCCGGCCCGACGAGGCGTGGACCCAGGACCACGCGGACATCGCCGCCAGCGCGCAGGCCGTGCTGGAGGAGGTGCTGCTGGACCTGGTCCGCTGGCTGCACGGCCAGACCCACGACCGGCTGCTCACGCTCGCCGGCGGTGTCGCCCTCAACTGCGTGGCGAACTCGCGCATAGCCCGCGAGGGACCGTTCGACCGGGTGTGGGTGCAGCCCGCGGCCGGTGACGCGGGCACCGCGCTGGGCGGCGCGCTCCTGCTGGCCGCGTCCGGCGGTGACGACCCCTCCCCGATGCCCGGCGCGGACCTGGGCCGGGATTGGTCGGACAGCGAGCTCGGCGCCTGGCTGAAGACGGCCGCGGTGCCGTTCGACCGGCCGGCGGACATCGCGCAGACCGTCGCCCGGTGTCTCGCCGGCAACCAGATCGTCGCCTGGTTCCAGGGGCGCTCGGAGTACGGGCCCCGGGCGCTCGGACACCGCTCGCTGCTGGCGCACCCGGGCCACGCGGGGAACCTGGAGCGGCTCAACGACGTGAAGGGCCGCGAGCAGTTCCGGCCGGTGGCCCCGATGGTGCTCGCCGAGCGGGCCGCGGACATCTTCGCCGGCGTGCTGCCCAGCCCGTACATGCTCTTCGTGCACGACGTGGCGCCCGAGTGGCGCGACCGCATCCCGGCGGTGGTGCACGTCGACGGCACGGCCCGGATCCAGACGGTCGACCGGCAGGCCGAGCCGCTGGTGGCGCGGATGCTGAGCGAGTTCGAGCGGCTGACCGGACTGCCCGTGGTCGTCAACACCAGCCTGAACACCGCCGGACGCCCGATGGTGGACGATCCGCGCGACGCCCTGGAGTGCTTCGGGTCCTCCCCCGTCGACCTGCTCGCCATCGGGCCGTACGCGGTCCGGCGCGGGGCGTTCTTCTCCCACGACGCCGACGACGCCGCACGGCGACCGGCGCGGTGAGCCGAGGAGCCGGCCGATGAACATCCTGCTGTGGCACGTGCACGGCTCCTGGACGACGGCGTTCGTCCAGGGGCCCCACACCTACCTCGTCCCCGTGACACCGGAGCGGGACGCCGACGGCCTGGGCCGGGCCCGTACCTTCGCCTGGCCCGACTCGGTCCGGGAGGTCACCCCCGGGGAGCTGCGTGACGCGCCGGTCGACCTGGTGTTCCTCCAGCGTCCGCACGAACCCGCCCTGGCGGAACGCTGGCTGGGCGGGCGGCGCCCGGGACGCGACGTACCGGCGGTGTACCTGGAGCACAACGCGCCCGACGGCGGCGTCCCCGAGACCCGCCACCCCTGCGCCGACCGGGACGATCTGACCCTGGTCCACGTCACCCACTTCAACCGGCTGTTCTGGGACAACGGCTCGACGCGCACCGAGGTGATCGAGCACGGCATCGTCGACCCCGGCCACCAGTACACCGGCCGGGTGCCGCGCGCGGCCGTGGTGGTCAACGAACCGGTCCGGCGCGGCCGTTACACCGGCACGGACCTGCTCACCGAGCTGTCCGCGGCCGCGCCGCTGGACGTCTTCGGGATGCGCACCGAGGGCCTCGCCGCCCATCTGGGGTTGTCCGAGGAGCGGTGCCGCACCGCCGACCTGCCGCAGCGCGACCTGCACGCGGCGATGGCGGAGCGCCGGGTGTACCTGCACCCGGTGCGCTGGACGTCGCTGGGGCTGTCGCTGCTGGAGGCCATGCACCTGGGCATGCCGGTGGTGGCGCTGGCCACCACGGAGGCGGTCGAGGCGGTGCCGTCCGGCGCCGGGACGCTGTCCACCCGGCCCGAGGTGCTCGCCCGGGCCGCCCGCCGCTACCTGCACGAGCCGGAGGCCGCCGCCGAGGACGGCGCGCGGGCCCGGCAGGCGGCCCTCGAACGGTACGGGCTCAAACGCTTCCTGGCCGACTGGGAGCGCGTGATCGCGGAGGTGCGGGCATGACATCGACATCGACGACCTCGCTCGACGACGGCACCCGGGCCGCCGACCTGGCGATCGCGCTCGTCTCCGAGCACGCGAGTCCGCTGGCCGCGCTCGGCGGTGTGGACGCGGGCGGCCAGAACGTCCATGTCGCGCACCTGGCGGCGGCCCTCGCGGACCGCGGCCACCGGGTCACCGTCTTCACCCGGCGCGACACGCCGGACCTGCCGGACCGGGTGGCGCTGCGCCCCGGTGTGGAGGTGCACCACGTCCCCGCCGGCCCCCCGGAGCCGGTGCCGAAGGACGAACTGCCGCCGTACATGGCCGCGTTCGGCCGCTACATGGCCCGCGAGTGGCGCATCCGGCCGCCCGACGTGGTGCACTCGCACTTCTGGATGTCGGGCGTGGCGTCCCTGCAGGCGGCGCGGGGGCTGCGGCTGCCGCTGCTGCACACGTACCACGCGCTGGGCACGGTGAAGCGGCGCCACCAGCAGCAGGCCGACACCAGCCCGCCGGAGCGCATCGCCTGCGAGCGGGAGGTCGGCATGGGCTGCGACCGGGTGATCGCCACCTGCCACGACGAGGTCCTCGAACTGGCCCGGATGCGCATTCCGCCCGACAAGGTCGCCGTCGTGCCGTGCGGCGTCGACACCGGTCTGTTCCGCCCCGAGGGGCCGGTCGCCGACCGGGACCCGGCGGTGCGCCACCGGCTGCTCCAGCTGGGCCGGCTGGTGCCCCGCAAGGGCGCCGCCGTGTCGGTCGAGGCCCTGTCGCGGCTGCCCGGTGCCGAGCTCCTCATCGTCGGCGGCCCGCCGCCGCACCTGCTCGACGCGGACCCGGAGGTACGCCGGCTGCGCGAGCTCGCCCGGGCCGCCGGGGTCGCCGACCGCGTCCGGTTCACCGGCGGTGTGGCCGCCGAGGACGTCCCGCCGCTGCTGCGCAGCGCGGACGTGGTGCTGTGCCCGGGGGACTACGAGCCGTTCGGCATCGTGCCGCTGGAGGCGATGGCGTGCGGCAGACCGGTCGTCGCCAGTGCGGTCGGCGGCCAGCTCGACACCGTCGACGACCCGGTCACCGGACGGCTGGTGCCGCCGGGCGACCCCGAGGCGCTGGCCGCCGCCGTCGGTGAGCTGCTCGCCGACCCGCAGCGGCGTGCGGCGTGCGGCGAGGCCGGCCGCCGGCGGGTGCTGAGCCGGTACGGCTGGGCCAGGGTCGCGGCGGCCACCGAAGCGGTGTACGGCGCGGTGCTCACCGCACGGACCGCCGTCACGGAGGTGGCCTGAACGCCCTCCGCCTTCCGCCCCCGGCCCCACTGGACCTTCGAAGGAGGTGCGGGACCGCCGCCGTCCGCTGGGACGCGCCGCGCCCGGAAGCCCATGACAGATCCCCTCGCTCCCCTCGCACTCGAGGCCGCGCAGCGCCACTGCCGGTCGCTGCAGGACGCGCTCGGCCGGTTCCGCCGGCAGCACCTGGAACGGATCGCTCAGTGGGGCGGCGAGCTCGCCGCCGTCCTGCCCGTGGGCGGCCGGCTGCTCGCCGCCGGCAACGGCGGCAGCGCCGCGCAGGCCCAGCACCTCACCGCCGAACTGGTCGGGCGCTACAAGGACGAGCGCCCCGCCTACTCGGCGATCGCGCTGCACGCGGAGACGTCCAGCGTGACCGCCATCGGCAACGACTACGGCTTCGACCAGGTGTACGCGCGGCAGGTCGCCGCCCACGGCCGCCCCGGTGACGTCCTGGTCCTGCTGTCCACCTCGGGCCGCAGCGCCAACCTCGTCGCGGCGGCGGTCACGGGCCGGGCCGCCGGGCTGCGCGTGTGGGCGCTGACCGGCCCGGGACCCAACCCCTTGGCCGAGGCGGCGGACGAGGCGCTGTGCGTCGAGGCCGACGCGACGGCGACCGTCCAGGAGACGCACCTCGTCGCCGTGCACCTGCTGTGCGCGTGCTTCGACGCGGCGGTGACCGGGGCCGGCGGCCGGCCCGCGCGGGCGGCGGGCGCGTCGGCGCCCGTCGCGGCCCATCGGAGGATGTCATGACCGGACGCAAGCCCCTCGTCGTCGTCGGCGACGTACTGCTCGACGAGGACATCGAAGGTGTCGCCACCCGCCTGGCGCCGGACGCGCCCGCGCCGGTCGTGGACGTCACCGGTGACCAGCGCCGCCCCGGCGGCGCGGGTCTGGCGGCGCTGCTCGCCACCCGCGGCGGCCGGGACGTGGTGCTGGTCACCGCGCTCGGCGACGACCCGGCCAGTGAGGCGGTGCGCCGCACGCTGCGGGGCCGCGTCCGCGTGGTGGAGCTGCCGCTCAACGGCACGCTGCCGGTGAAGACGCGGGTGCTGGCCGGCGGCCGGCCCCTGGTGCGCATCGACCGCGGGGGCGGCGACCCGGGGGAACCGGACGGCGCGGTGCGCGACACGCTCGCCGACGCGCACGCCGTGCTCGTCGCGGACTACGGACGGCACACCGCGGGCGCGGTACGGGAGCACCTGGCCGCCGTCGCCCCCAAGGTGCCGGTCGTGTGGGACCCGCACCTGAAGGGCGACGCCCCGGTGCCGGGCTGCCGCATCGTCACACCGAACGCCGCCGAGACGCGCGCGCTGTGCCGCGGCGACGGCGAGTCCCTCCGGGCGTACGCCGAGCGGGGCGGCGACCTGGCCGAGCGGTGGCGGGTGGCGACGGTGGCGGTGACGCTCGGCGAGCGCGGGGTGCTGCTGACGCGGCCGGGCGCCAACACGCCGATGCTGGTCCCGGCTCCGTACCGGGCGCAGGGCGACCCGTGCGGCGCGGGTGACTGCTTCGCCGCCGCGACGGCCGCGGCGCTCGCGGACGGTGCGCTGCCCGAGGAGGCCGTGCAGCAGGCGGTCGCCGAGGCGGCGGCGTTCGTGGCGGCCGGCGGCGCGGGCAACCGGGGCCTGTGGCGCGCCGCGCCGCCGGTCCGGGGCCATGAGGCGCCGGAGACGGACGCCTTCGCCCTGGCGGACCGGATCCGCGCGCAGGGCGGCACGGTGGTGGCCACCGGCGGCTGCTTCGACCTGCTGCACGCGGGCCACGTCGGGCTGCTGGAGAGCGCCCGCGGCATCGGCGACTGCCTGATCGTGTGCGTGAACTCCGACGACTCGGTGGGACGTCTCAAGGGCCCCGGCCGGCCGCTCAATCCGCTCGCGGACCGGGTGCGGGTCCTCGCGGGTCTCGGCAGCGTCGACGCGGTCGCGGTCTTCGACGGCGACACGCCCGTGGAGGTGCTGGGCCGGCTGCGCCCGGACGTGTGGGTCAAGGGCGGCGACTACTCGGCGGAGGACCTCCCGGAGGCGGACGTGCTGCGCACCTGGGGCGGCCAGGCGGTGGTCCTGCCCTACCTGGACGGCCGCTCCACCACCCTGCTGGCCCGCCGCGCGGCCGAAGCGGCGGCGCCCATCCGCCCTCCGGGCCGCTGAGGGCGGCAGCCCGCCGCCCCGCGCTCCGCCCGGTCGGCGGAGCGCGGCCCAGGGGTGGGGTGTGGGGGGGGGGGGGGGGGCCCCCGGGGCGGGGGGGGGGCGGGCCCCCCACGCCACGGCGCGCGCCCGCGGCGGCGCGCCGGCGGCGGGGGGGTGGGGCGCGCGCCCCCCGCGGGCCGCGGGCGGGCCCCGCCCCCCCCCCCCCCCCCCCCCCCCCCCCCCCAAGACAAGGACACCCCTAAGCCGCGGTGCCCAGGGCCGGGCGGTCGGTGAGGGCCGGGGTGCGGACGAGCACCGGCGCCGGGACGGGGCGGCGGTCCCGCAGGAAGTGGCCCGCACCGATCGCGCCCGCGATGACGAGGCCGCCGGTGACGAGGGCGCCGCGGGCACCGGCGAGCTCCATGAGGAGACCGAGCGCCGGAGGGCCCGCGAGGGACCACACGGTGCGGATGCTGCCCCACACGCCGAGGACGCGGCCGCGCAGGTGGGCGGGGGGATCGGTCTGGAGGACCGTCGTGCCGGCCGTGTCGGAGACCGACTCGGCGACGGCCATCGGCAGCACCAGGACCAGCAGGACGGCGAGCGACGGCGAGAGGCCCGCCGCCACCTGGAGCAGGGCGCCGGAGGCGGCCAGCAGGCCGACGATCCGGACGGACGGCTTGCGCAGCCGGGCCCCGAGGACCGCGCCGACGATGCCGCCGGCGGCGAGGACGGTGGAGACGGTGCCGAAGGCGCCGGCGCCGCCCGCGAGCGGGCCGGTGACCAGGACGGCCAGGGTCAGGCCGTAGTTGCGGCCGAAGACCGCGCTGATGCCGGTGATGCCCGCGAGGGCGACCAGCCGGGGACGGCGTGCGAAGAAGGCCAGCCCCTCCCGCACCGTCATGCCGTCCGCGCTGTCGGCGCTCTGTGCGCTGTCCGTCGTGTGCGGGGCGGCGGCGGGCGGGCGCGTGGTGACCGCCGTCGCGACCGGGCGCAGGAACGGGATCACCGCGGTGACGAAGAGGAAGGACAGACCGTTCGCGGCGTACGCGGCGGCCGTACCGAAGACCCCGACGGCGAGTCCCGCCAGGCCGGCGCCCGCGAGGCGTCCGGCGTTGTGCACCAGGGAGCCGACACCGATCGCGGAGGGCACGTCCTCCGGGCGGACCAGGTCGTTGCCGAGCAGCGCGCAGGCGGGGCCGTCGACGGTGGCGATGAGGCCCGTGACGGCGGCCAGCGCCATCAGGACGCCGAGACCGAGCTGGTCGTACGCGACGAGGAACGCGGTGACGAACGCGACGGCGCCCAGCAGCGCCTGGCTGACGGCGGCGGTGAGCTTGCGGGGGAAGCGGTCGACGGCGGCGCCGCCGGCGAGGCTCATCAGCAGCCCGGGCGCGGCCTGCACCGAGAGGGACAGGCCCGTAGCGGCGGCGGACCCGGTGATCTGGAGGACCAGCAGGTTCTGGACGGTGAGCTGCATCCATGTGCCGGCGTTGGAGACGAAGTTCCCGACGGACCACCAGCGCATGCTGCGGTACCGGAGCGAACGCCACGGGGAGCGGTCGGCGGGGGCGGATGCGGGCGCGGAAGGCGCGGGAGCCGTGGACGGCGCGGAGGAAGGAGGCACGGTGAGGTGGGGGGTGACGAGCCGGTGGACTCGGATGGCGGAATCGGCGGAAGGGGAGGCTTCCTGCTGCGCTGCAAGGGCCGGTCCACCGGAACTGTCTGCTGCTGCGCGCCTTGTCGGAGGCGGTCCCGCAGCGTCGACCATGGTGGCAGAAGTGGTGCGCGCGCCGGTCCCGGCGAGGGGCCCGCCCAGCGGCCCGGGCAGCCCTCGTGTGCCGCTTGACCTGCTGGTACGCCGCTCCTGGTGTGCTTGCTCACAGTGACGGCCCGGCATGCCTTCCGTAGTGGCGCGGGCCACAGTGGAAGGCAGCAAGCAGCGGCAGGAGGAGGCAGCCATGAGCGGCAGCGGAGAGCGGGTCGACCTTCGGGGCAGGCAGGCGCTGGTGACCGGCGCCGCGCGCGGGCTGGGTGCGGCGATCACCCGGCGCCTGGCCGGCGCGGGGGCGTCCGTGCTGGTGGCGGACGTCCGCAAGGAGCAGGCGCGGGAGCTGTGCGAGGAGCTCGACCGGAACGGCGCACCGGGCGAGGCCCGGTTCGTGGAGCTGGACGTGCGGGACGCCGCGGCGGTCGCGGACGTCTTCCGGGAACTGGAGCAGGACGGGCAGGCCGTGGACGTCCTGGTCAACAACGCCGCCGTGGACGTCTCGAAGCCGATCGAGCACCTCACCGCCGACGAGGTCACGCGGGTGGTCGCCACGAACCTGCTGGGGCCGATGTACCTGTGCCTGGAGACCTACCGCCGCATGATCGCCCGGGGCGGCGGCCACATCGTGAACATCCTGTCCACCGCGTCGAACCGCACGTGGACCGAGGCGGGCCCGTACTCCTCGGCCAAGTCGGGGCTGCGGGCCTTCACGCACACGCTGTTCAAGGAGGCCCAGCGGGACTGCCCGGGCATCGGCGTCACCGGGATCATCGCGGGCGGCATGGAGACGCCGTTCATCCTTGAGCGCTTCCCCGATGCCGACGTCTCGCTGCTGCAGAGCCCGGACGTCGTCGCCGACACGGTGCTGTACGCGCTGTCCGTGCCGGCGGGCAGCGCGGTCTCGGAGCTGGTGGTGGTGCCCCGCAAGGAGCCGTCCTGGCCGTGAGCCGGCAGGCCCTCGCACCGGGCGCGCTCAGACGTTCTCCGGGGAGCGCCCGGTCCGCAGCATGTGCAGTACCGCCCGCTCGGCGGGCCCCTGCGTGGCCGGGATGCCGTACGCCCCCTCGTCCCCGAGGCGGGGGAGCGCGGCCGCGACCGTGACGCCCTCCTCGTACAGCTCGATCACCCGCGGGCTGACGTAGGAGGCCCGGCACACCGCGGGGGTGTTGCCGAGGTAGCCGGAGACCTCGCGGCACGCCCGGGAGATCGCGCGCCGCCGGGCGGTCTCGCTGCGCGCGACGGACTGCGAGACGGCCAGCGCCACGGCGGCCATGACGGTGGCGTGCCAGGTGCGGAAGTCCTTGGCGGTGACCTCCAGCCCGGCGAGCTCCTTCAGGTAGGCGTTGACGTCGGCGCTGGTCACCTCGCGCCACTCGGGCCGCTCCCAGTAGGCGAGGAGCCGGTCACCGCCGCCGCCGCGGCGCAGCAGCGCGGTGAGGCTGCGGCAGGCGGCGGGGTCCACGACGCTCTGGACGATCTCCTTGCCGTGCTTGCCGTTGTACGTGAAGAGGACCGCGCCGGCCTGGCAGCGGGTGTGCTCGCGCAGCAGCGTGGTCAGGCCGAAGCTGTTGTTCAGCTCCACGTAGCGGTCGCTGCCGATGCGGAAGAAGCCGAGGTCGAGCAGGCGCACGGTGGTGGCCAGGACGCGCCGGCGGGTCGGTCCGCGGTCCCCCAGGTGCCCTTCGACGGCTTCCCGTAGGGCGGGCAGGGTCTCGGCGACGTCGAGGACGTGGTCGTGCTTGGCCTGCTCCTGCTCGGCGCGGAACTGCGGGTGGTACAGGTACTGGCGGCGCCCGGCGGCATCGGTGCCCACGGCCTGGAGGTGGCCGTTGGGCCGGGCACAGATCCGGACGTCCCGCCAGGCGGGCGGGATGACCAGCCCGCGGATCCGGTCGAGCGCGGCCGGGTCGCGCAGGGGCTGCCCCTGGGCGTCCGGGTAGCGGAAGCCGCGCCCGTGGCGGACGCGGGTCCAGCCGGGGTCGGTCGGCCTGGTGTGGTGCAGACGCAAGGGATCCTCCTCGGGCCGCCCGGACGGCCGCTGGAGGGTCCGCGGACGCCGGCGCCGGTGCCTGACGGACGCTAGACGGGCTTGAGCGGGTCGTGCCCGATGTCCATGAGGCCGTGGCGCCATCCCTCGCCGCCGGCCGTGGGTTCCATGTCCGGGCCGCGCTGGGTGCGGACGATGCCGCAGACGCGCTCCATGACGGTGACGTCGTCCTCCGTGAGGTCCGTACGGCGCTTGCCGAGGATCTCCAGGACCCGGCGGCCGGTGGCCTTCCCGGCCCGGTCGGGGAGCTCCTCCGTCTCCTCGCCCGCCGACGCGACGTTCAGCCACTCCTGGAGTTCGCGCGAGGTCATGTTGACGACGGTGTGGAACTCGTCCCACAGTTCGGCGCTGATCTGTCCGGACGCTGCCATGGCATACCTCCCGACGGTGCGGACGCCCCCCGGGTTTCCGGTCGGCACCGGGGACAAACGTCACGGCGGGAGGGTCTGCTCGGCCCAGATCGTCTTGCCCGTGGCGGTGTAGCGCGTGCCCCACTGCTGCGTCATCTGCGCGACGAGGAACAGACCGCGGCCGCCCTCGTCGTCGTTGCCGGCCCGGCGCAGGTGGGGCGAGGTGTGGCCGGTGTCGGACACCTCGCAGATGAGGGTGCGGTCGCGGATGAGCCGCAGCTGGACGGGCCCGGAGGCGTACCGGATGGCGTTGGTGACGAGTTCGCTGACGACGAGCTCGGTGGTGAAGGCGACCTCGCCGTCGAGGCCCCAGGCGCCGACCTGCCCGGTGGCCAGGGAACGGGCACGGCCCACCATCTCGGGGGTGTCGGCGAGCTCCCAGGTGGCGACCTGGCCGCGGTCCAGGAGGTGCGTGCGGACGAGGAGGAGGGCGGCGTCGTCCTCGACGGGTCCGGGCAGCAGGGTGGCGACGGTCCGCTCGCAGAGGTCGTCCAGGGGCCCGCGGTGGTCGGCGAGCACCCCGCGCAGCGCGTCGAGCTCGATGTCGCGGTCCCGGCCGCGGCCCTGCACGAGGCCGTCGGTGTACAGGGCGAGGAGGCTGCCTTCGGGGAGGGTGATCTCCGCGCTCTCGAAGGGCAGGCCGCCGAGGCCGAGGGGCGGGCCCGCGGGCAGGTCGGGGTGGCTGACGGAGCCGGTGTCCGGGTCGACGACGGCGGGCAGCGGGTGGCCGGCGCGGGCCATGCTGCACCGGCCGGTGACGGGGTCGTAGACGGCGTACAGGCAGGTGACGCCGAGGGCGGCGTCGTCGGGCACCGGGTCCGGTTCCGCGTCGCCGGCGGGGGCGCCGGCGACGGCGGTGCGCTCCTGGGCCGTCTGGGTGATGAGGTCGTCGAGCCGGGTGAGGAGCTCGTCGGGCGGCAGGTCGAGCTGGGCGAGGACGTGGACGCTGGTGCGCAGCCTGCCCATGGTGGCGGCGGCGCGCAGTCCGTGGCCGACCACGTCGCCGACGACGAGTCCGACGCGCTTGCCGGACAGGGCGATGACGTCGAACCAGTCGCCGCCGACGCCGGTCGTGATGTCGGCCGGCAGGTAGCGGTGGGCGATCTCGACGCCGGACAGCCGGGGCAGGTTCCGCGGCAGCAGGCTGCGCTGGAGCATCAGGGCGGCGGTGTGTTCGCGGGTGTAGCGGCGGGCGTTGTCGATGCAGACGGCGGCGCGGGCGACGAGCTCGTCGGCGACGGGCAGGTCCGCGGCGCCGAACGGGTCGGGGTGGTGGTCCCGGACGAAGGTGACGACGCCGAGGGCGGGGCCCTTGGTGCGCAGCGGCACCACGAGCCGGGAGGAGGCCGGGTCCGCGTCGGGCGGGCTGTCGAGCACGGGGCGTCCGGTGGCCAGGCAGCGCGCCTGGGGCGCGTCGGGCGGGTAGTCCACGGGGCGGCGGGGCGCGGGCCCGGGTACGGCGGCGCCGTTCGCCGGTCCGTCCCACACGCGGACGACGCGGCGGGCGGGTGCGGTGCCGGGGGCCGGCTGGTCCCCTTCGAGTACCGCGTCCAGCAGGTCGACGGTGACGGCGTCCGCGAACTGCGGCACGGTCACCGCGGAGAGCTCCTGTGCGGTGCGGACCATGTCGAGGGTGGTGCCGACGCGTCCGCCGGCCCGTACGAGCAGGTCGAGGCGCTGCTGGGCGAGGTAGCGGTCGGTGATGTCGACGGTCTCCTCGCACACGCCGAGGGTGGCGCCGCCCGCGTCCTGGAGGCGGTAGTACGAGCATGACCAGACGTGGTCGTGGAGGGGGTCCATGGGCGGCCGGCCCCGGTAGTGGAGTTCGATGACGGGTTCGCCGGTGGTGACGACCCGCCGCATGGTCTCCGCCAGCGTGGGCGGGTAGCCGGCGGAGAGGATCTCGCCGTCGGCGACCATCTCGTCGGGCCCCAGCCCCGCGTACTGGCTGGTGCCCATCTCTCGGAAGAGGGCGTGGTTCGTCCACACGACCCGCAGGTCGGTGTCGTAGATGGCCAGCCCGACGGGCGACTGGGTGGCGAGCCCGCGCAGCATCGACTGCAGGGCCTCCCAGTGTTCGGTCTCGTCGGCGTCGGCCAGGGCCAGGAGCCGGGCGGGGCCGGCGTCGGCGCCGGGGCCCTCGCTGGTGTGGAAGAGCGGCAGCGTCGCGGACGTGACACGGATGATGCGGCCGTCCCAGTGGCGCATGTGCAGGATCCGGCGGCGGGCGCTCGAGGCGCCGGGCAGTTCGGCGGCCGGGTGGTAGGCACCGGCCCGGTCCACCACGAAGGTGCCGAGTGGGCGGCCCACGGCCTCGTGCGCCGGGTAGCCCAGGAGCGCGTGGGCCGCCGGGCTCCAGCCGACGACCGTGTCGCCGGCGTCCAGGACGGCCGTCGCCGCTCTCGTGACGTCGAGGGGGCCCCGGAAGTCGGCACCCTCGGCTGCGTTCACCGCGCTCATGGCACCTGCCTTCGTCGTCTCCTGATGGTCGCCCGGCCGTGCGGGCTCCACAACCGCGCTCACCGGGTACGGGGCGCGCCGCCCGGTTCCGGGCGGGCGGCGAGGAGCAGCGCGATGTCGTCGGGGCGGTCGGTGGCGGCCGTGGCCTCGTGGACGAGCCGGTCCGCCGCGTCGGTCAGGGAGGCGCGGCCGACGGCGGCGAGGGTGCCGCGGAGTCGTTCGATGCCGAGGTCGATGTCGGTTCCGGGCCGTTCCACGAGCCCGTCGGTGAACAGGGCGAGGACGGCGCCGGGCGGCAGCCGGAGCTCGGTGACCGGGAACGAGGCGTCGGGATCGATGCCGAGGACGACCCCTCCGGCCAGGTCCAGGACCTCGGTCCGGCCGTCGGGGTGCCGCAGCAGCGGCTGCGGGTGCCCGGCGCGGACAGCCCTGACCACGCCGGTGGCGGGGTCGAGGTCGGCGTAGCAGCAGCTGGCGAACTGCCCGGGGTCGAGGTCGATGAGCAGGCTGTTGGTGCCGCTCATCACCTCCTCGGGGTCGTGCCCGCTGAGCGCGAAGGCGCGGACGGCGCTGCGCAGCTGGCCCATGGTGGCCGCGGCGGACACCCCGTGGCCCTGGACATCGCCGATGACCAGGGCGATGGCCCGCCCGGTGTCGATGACGTCGTACCAGTCGCCGCCGACCTCCATGCCCTGGGTGCCCGGCAGGTAGCGGCCGACGGTCTCGACGCCGCGCAGGCGGGGCAGCCGGTGCGGCATCAGGGCGTCCTGCAGGCCGCGGGCGAGGGCGGCTTCGGAGTCGTAGCGCTGGGCCCGCTGGAGGGCCTGCGCGATGAGCCCGGCGAGTGCGGTGAGGACCGTGCGCTCCTCGGGGCTGAAGCCGCGCGGCTGGTCGAAGCCGAGGATGCAGGAGCCGATGGGGCGGCCGGAGGCGATCAGGGGGAGGAAGGCGCGGGCGCCGACGTGGGCGTCCAGGGGGATGCCGGGGTAGGCGTCCGCGAGGCGCTGCATGGACTCGAAGAAGATGGGCCGGCCGGTGGTGAGGGTCTCGACGCCGGGCAGCCGGGCGTCGAGCGCGACGCCGTCGAACCGGTCGAGGAAGCCCTGCGGGAAGCCCGTCTCCCAGGCCATCCGGAGGTGCCGTTCCTCCAGGAGGTAGATGGCGAGCTGGCGGCCGCCGAAGGCGGGCAGCAGTTCCTCGGTCACCACCGCGGAGACCTGGCGGATGGTGACCGCCTCGGTGAGCGCGATGGCCAGGGCGACGGGCCGGTAGAGCACGGAGGCCCGGTCGGCCGGTGAGCCGAGGCCGGCGGCCAGGCCGCCGCCGGGCGCGCTGACGGAGCCGGGTGTGTACACGGGCTGTTCCTCGGCGGCGAGGATGACGGTCAGCCCGTCGTGGCCCGGGTAGAGGGAGACGGACAGCCAGCTGCCGGTGGCGACGTGGGCCAGGAAGTGGACGGGGTCCTCCGACAGCAGCGCGGCCCGGAAGTGCTCCTCGTGGGCGGGGTGGCCGAGCCACGGCAGCGCCTCGTAGAGGGACTTCCCGACGAGTTCGGTGCGGGGGCTGCCGAGCAGGGTCTCGGCCGTGCGGCTGGCGAAGGTGACCCGGCCGAGCCGGTCGGCCGAGAGCATGCCCCGCGGCAGGCGGTCGGCCGCTGCCGCGATGACGGGACCGGTGCCGGGGTCGACGAGGCGGCCGGACAGCCGGCCGGGGCGGTCCGCGGTCAGTTCGAGGAGCCGGGGGCGGCCGTCGGGCCCGCGCACCCAGATCCGGCGGGGCACCGACTGCTCGGACTCCGCCGCCCGGGCGGCGAGCACGCGCAGTCCGGAGGCGTCCTCCGGTGACAGCAGGGCCATCAGCTCGTCGGCGGTGCGCGGGACGCTCCGGCCGGGCGTACGGCCCTGTCCGGCGGTGCCGGGGACGCCCTCGCCGGGCGGACCGCCCGGTCCGCCGCCCAGGATGGCGCGCGCCTCCTCGTCCACCGTGACGGCCCCGCTGTCGAGGTTCCACTGCAGGTGGCCGACCCGGACCGGTGGCGTGTCCGTCGCGGGGAGCTGGACGCAGTCGGGTTCGCGGTCCCAGGCGACGGAGGCGCCCCGGGCGGTGAGGTCGGCGAGCCGTCCGGCGAGGCGCTGCGCGATGCCGGCCATCCGGTCGAGGTCGGCCGCCTCGACCCGGCGCCCCGCGGTGGCCGGGCGCAGCACGACGAGCACGCCGAAACGGTCGCCTCCGTGGGTGACCGGCGTGTACAGGGAGCCGAAGGGGAACGGCAGCCCGGCCATCAGCTGCGGGAAGCGGCGCATGGCCTCCTCGGCGTCGGCGAGGGCGACGGTCCGGCCGGAGCGGTAGGCCTCGGCGATGGGGAAGGGGCGGTTCATGTGCATGCGCCACCAGGGCCGGAACAGCGGTCCGGGCAGGCCGCTCAGAACGGCCAGCCGCAGCAGTCCGGGGGTCCCGGTGCGGAGGTAGACCCCTCCGGCGTACCCGCCGGCCGCCTCGACGGCGCTCACCGCGGCCTGCGCGAGCACGGCGCCGAGCTCGTCCCGCCCGGCCGGCGCGAGCCCGGGACCGCCCCGGCCGCCCGTCGCGTGCTCGTGGAGCGGCCGCCCCTGGGGGACCCGGCCGTCCGGAGCCGCGGGAGGCGCGGGAGGGAGGCCGGCGTACGCGGCGGACGCGGACGGGCCGCCGGGGGCAGGGCGGTGCGGGGCGGACGGCCCGCCGCCGGACGGGGTCCGGGCCTCCCCGGGGCGCCCGTCGGCGGCCGTCCGGCGCTCGGCCGGGCGGGGATCGCTGTGCGGTCCGTCTGGCATTGTCGTCCCCCCTCACTCGGCGGGATCCGGCCCGGGGGCGCCGCGTCCCGCGCCTGCCGGGACGGACGCGACACCCCCAGCATGCTCCCGGCCCGGCCGGTGGCGCACATCGGTGGGCGCCGGGGCCGTCCGGTGCCGCTCACGACGCACTCCGGCGGCTGCGGAGGGTGAAGTATGTTGAGGGCGATCGGGACTGGAAGGAGGCACGCCGGTGCCATCAGGGCAGCAGGCACGCGCACAGGCGGCCGCGATCCGGCGGGGCCTTCAGGCTCCGCCGGGGCAGGGCGGTGAGGACGGGCCGGGCGCGCCGCCGTCGCCCTCGGACCGGGTGCTGGCGCTCTTCGGCGGCCACCGCCTCTCCCCCGCGCAGCGCCGCATCGCGCAGTACATGATCGACCACCTCACCGAGGCGGCGTTCCTGTCGATCACGGACCTGGCGGAGCGGGTGGGCGTGAGCCAGCCCTCGGTGACCCGGTTCGCCACCTCCCTCGGCTACAGCGGCTTCCCGGCGCTGCGCGAGGCGCTCCAGCCCATCGCGCTCAGCGCGGTCGCCGGGGTGCCCGACGCCGCCGAGGAGGTCCGGCGCAACGAGCTGCAGGCGGCCGTCGACGCGGAGATCGAGAACCTGGAGGCGCTGCGCCGGCTCGTGGCGGACCCGGGCCAGATCCTCGACGTGGGGCGGGAGCTGGCCGGCTCGGTGCCGCTGACGGTGCTCGGCCTGCGGATCTCGGTGTCGCTGGCGGAGTACTTCGCCTACGCCGCGCGCCGGATCCACCCCGACGTGCGGCTGGTGACCCGCGGTGGCAGCGTCGCCTACGACGCGCTGCTTCAGTCGCGGGAGGCGGGTGGTACGTGGGTGCTGGCGTTCGCGATGCCCCGGCACGCCAACGAGACGCTGGCGGCTCTGCGGACGGCGCGGCGCACCGGGCTGCGGGTCGCGCTGATCACCGACCTGACGCTGGGGCCGCTGGTGGACGAGGCGGATGTGACGCTCACCGCGGGGACGGGATCACGCCTGGTCTTCGATTCGTACGCGGCGCCCGGTGTGCTGTCGGCCTCGGTGCTGCAGGCGATGGCCGATGCCAATCCCGAGCGGACCCAATTGCGGCTGGAAGGGTACGAACAGGCCGCGGAACAGCACAGTTTCTTCCTGGACGACTGACCCCCGCGACGTCGGAGCGACGCCTCGCCGGGGGTGTTTTCACGCCACCGGCCCGCATGAAATTTTTCATGCACTTGCTTACTCGACGGTAAATATATTTACTGCTCGAACGACCGGGGGCCGCCGGATGACAGTCACGGCGGCACCCCCGGCACACCCCTCAAAGCCCTGCCCGCAGGGCCTTGAAACAGAACACGACCCGATCGGCGCTCCCTCCTCGCGCCGGTCGGGGGGTGTTCCCACCGGGTACTCCGTCTCCCCTCGGATGCCCGTGGCGGCCCCGGTCAACCCCTGGACCGGGGCCGCCTCAATTCGGCCGGTCAGGTACTTGCGGCAGTGGCGGCAAGTCGCGCCCGGGCGGCGGCCAGCGCCTGATCCAGCTGGCGCGTTCCCGTCGTCACGCAGAGCGTGTACGTCACGTCCTCGAGCCGGCGTTCGAGGTCGGGGGCGATGGACAGCCCCTGAGCGGCGGTGCACAGGGATTCGTAGCGGGCCACGAGCTCCTGCAGCACCGCGGGATGCGCCAACAGCATGAACGTACCTGCCTTTCCACGCCACACAGCACACGGTGGGAGGGATGCCGATGCCGGCCTCCCTCCCGAGGCCGGTCGCGCCAGTCCCCTGCCGGGACGCCATCCCCCGCACCTGGATGTGCCCGCGCGCTCCGCTCCTCAACCGACATTGTGATGCAACCGTGACGGATCCGCCCAGCATGGACACAGACCGTGATCGCCCGTTTTCCGGTGATGTTTCCTATGACGGGGGTATTCATCGCATATGAACGTGAACCCCATTGAAATGCAGAAGGCTCTCGGCGGTGTGCACTACCCCGCGTCGAAGCAGGACATCGTCGGCACGGCGCAGAAGCACAAGGCGGGCCGGGACGTCATGGAGGCGCTCAAGTCGCTGCCGGAAAAGGAGTACGACTCGCCGGCCGCCGTCAACAAGGAGGTGCGCAAGGAGTCCTGAGCCGACCCGGACCGTCCGCCCCGCCGCCCGCCGCGGGACCGCGGGGCGGAGCCGTGTCCGGGGGTCACCCGAGTGGACGGCGTGGGACGGTGCCGCGCCCCCGCGCGCGCTCCACTGGGGAGGAACGCGGCGGCACATGTGCCGAAGTCCTCCGCACGGCAAGGCAACCCCGGCCGGCCGATCGCCATCCTCCCTGTGCGGCGGGCTCCGATCGTGCGTCCGCCGCCCCGCACAACGGTGCATGGAGTGAGTAGGCAATGGTCCATATTTCGGTCGTCGTCCCGTGCTTCGACGAGAGCGAGGTGATCGAGGCGTTCCACGCCGCCCTCACCGCGGCTCTCGAACCGGCCGGCACGACCTTCGAGGTCTGTTACGTCGACGACGGCAGCCGCGACGGAACGATGGACCGGCTGCGCGCGCTCGCGGCGGCGGACCCGCGGGTGCGCTACACCTCCTTCAGCCGCAACTTCGGCAAGGAGTCGGCCATGCTGGCCGGCCTGCACATGTCCCGGGGCGACGCCGTGGTCCTCATGGACGCCGACCTCCAGCACCCGCCGGAGCTCGTCCCCCGCATGCTGGAGCTCCACCGCCACGGCTACGACCAGGTCATCGCCCAGCGCGACCGCACGGGCGAGGGCGCCGTGCGCAGTTCGCTCAGCCGTGCCTACTACCGCCTGGTGCGCCGCTTCATGGACGTCGAGGTGGTGGACGGGGCCGGCGACTTCCGCCTGCTGTCGCGCCGCGCGGTCGAGGCGGTCATGTCCCTGCCGGAGAGCAACCGCTTCTCCAAGGGCCTGTTCTCGTGGATCGGCTTCGACACCGTCAGCTTCACGTACCAGAACGTCGAACGGGCCGCGGGGCAGTCGAAGTGGGGCGGCCGGCGGCTGCTCAACTACGGCATCGACGGGCTGCTCTCCTTCAACAGCCGCCCGCTGCGGCTGGCGATCCACACCGGCCTGTGGCTCTTCCTCTCGGCCGTCGCGTACGCGCTGTGGATCATCGCCAACGTCATCCTGGACGGGGTCGACACCCCGGGTTACGCGACGCTCATCACCGCCATCGTGGCGCTCAGCGGCGTCCAGCTCGCCACCCTCGGCGTCATCGGCGAGTACGTGGGCCGGATCTACCACGAGGCCAAGCGGCGCCCCCACTACGTCGTGCGCGAGACGAACGAGCCCGCGGAGGCGCGTACCGCCCCCGGCGCCGCGGAAGGTGCCGCCGCCCGCGCCACGCCCCGGCTGGAAGCCGCCGGCCGCACCCGGCCGGAGTCGTGAAGCACCGCCCGGGCGGCCGCGCGGTGCTGCGCCGGCCGAGCGCGGCCGGCCTGCGCCAGTTCGCGGCCTTCGCGGCGATCGGCCTGGCCAACACGGCGGTCTACTACGCCGTGTACGCCTCGTTGAACATCTGGCTGCCGTATCTGGCGGCGCACGTCGTGGGGTACGCGGTGAGCGTCGTCGGCTCGTTCCTGCTCAACTCGTACCTCACCCTGCGCACCCGGCCCACCTGGCGGGCCTTCGCGCGCTATCCGCTCTCCGGAGCGGTGAACGTCGTCGGCAGCGGCGTCCTCCTCCACCTCGCCGTGACCCGGCTCGGCATGAACGAGAACCTCGCCGCGCTCGCGGCCGGCGTCGCCGTCACACCGCTGTCGTTCCTGCTGGCCCGATGGGCCATCACCTCCGGGGCGGCCGCGACCCGTCGGACGGGGTCCCGGCCGCCGCGGGCGGAGGAGGCGACCCGGGTCACGGAAGGCGCGTCCCGTAAGTGACCTTGTCCAGGCGGTAGTAGTCGGCGACGCACTGCGCGGGCCACACGTTGCGCCCGCCGTTGCCGAACGGCTCCAGCATCCGGCCGACGGACAGCGGCGTGTACGGGGCCGTGGTGGCGCCGCCGGCGGCCTGCTCGCGCAGCCAGCGGTCCTGGCGGTCCCACTTCTGGGCCCGCACCTTCATGTCGTGGCCCAGGTCGTACAGCGGTGCGACCAGGCCCAGGACGGACACCGCGCACACCGCCGCGGCCAGCGCCGTCACCAGGCGGTTGCGGCTGCCCGACGCGGCGGTGCGCAGCCGCACCGCGCGGCCGGTCAGGGCGCCGATGCCGACGAGCAGGGCGACGTACACCAGCAGCCAGTCGTTCCAGGTCCGCTCGGTGCGCACCACGCGCTCCCCGAAGGCCGGGTAGGTGATGGCGGTGCACAGGTAGCCGCAGGCGAGGAAGGTGAGCGTGCCGAGCGCGGCGAGCAGCAGCGGGCGGCACGGCCTGAGCACCGGCCGGTGGCCCGCCCGGCGGCGCGCGAACAGCCCCAGCAGCACGCCGGCCGCGACCGCGCCCACGTACTCCCACGTCGTGAAGACCGTCTCCAGGATGCGCAGGTACGCGCGCAGCGACCCGATCAGCGATTCGGGGGCGAGCATGGAGACGGTCTCGGCGTCGTACCGCCGACGGCGGTTGCGCGAACCCGGGGAGGTCACGAGCAGGAGCGTGCCGATGGCGACGCCCGCCATACCGGTCACCGCCCAGACGCGGACCATGGCGCGCACCCGCGCGGTGAACAGCAGGTTCGCGCAGACGGCGGCGACGGCGAGCACCACGAGCGCGACGACGGACGCCTCCTCGGAGAGCGTGCCCATGAAGACGCCCGCGAGCAGCACCACCACCAGGGCGGCGATCCTGCCCCGGCGGCCGCGGGCGCGCATCAGCGGCACGGCCGCCGCGCACGCCAGCACGGGTGCCAGCGTGTGCGAGACGGAGGCGGCCGGCCAGAAGAAGGTCTTGTACGTGTTGGGCGTGGCGAAGAGGAACATCGCCGTGATCATGGAGGCGACGAGCAGCGGCACGCCACGCGGCACCTGCCGGCCGGTGGCGCGCAGGGCGTGGACGGTGACGGCCCACAGCAGCACCAGCATCAGGACGCCGCTGATCACGGCGTACCACTGGTGGCCGGCGACGGGGAACTCGGCGTACAGCCCGACGAGCAGGCCGTTGGCGATCCGCCCGTTGTCGGTGGAGTAGAACTTGCCGACGAGTCCCCAGATGCCCCCGTCCCGCACGACCGGCAGGAAGCACCACTCGTCGGCGCTCGGCCGGACGTAGCGGCCCAGGTACGACGCCGCGGCCAGGAGGCCCAGCGGCAGCAGCGCCAGGCCCGTCGTCCAGGCGGTGGTCCACGACCGGCGCGGTCCTCCCCCGTCCTTCCCCGGCCCCGCCCCCGGGCTGTCGCCCGGTTCCCGGGGGATGGTGACACTCGTTGCGCCGACGGACATGCTCTGTTCACTGCCTCTCGGAAAACCACTGGTCCGACACCCAAGAGGGGATTTCTCGCGGTGTCGTTTCCATTCGCCCGGACGTATTGCCGGATCGCAACCTCAGGAGCGCTCAGGCGGCCGAGATTGCGCCGAGGAGGCGGCGCAGGGACGCGGTCATCCGCGTGACGAAGGCGTCGCGGGTCCGCTCGTCGAGGAGGTCGAGGGAGAGGTAGGGGTTGAGGTCCTCCAGCTCGACCAGGAGGAGTTCGCCGCCGGGAGCGCGGCAGGCGTCGACCCGCTGGATGCCGTGGTCGATGGCGTTCCAGTCGACGAACCGCTGCGCGAAGGCCAGGTCCGCGGCGGTGGGCGCGTACGGGGCGAGGTCCCAGCGCCGGTCGGGGCGGGGGGCGTGGAGGGCGTACTGGAAGGTGCGGTCGACGAAGTAGAACGACACCTCGTAGCGGAAGTCGATGCGGGGCTGGACGAGGACGTCGCCGCCGGCGGCGAGGCCGGGCAGGCGGTCGGGGGTGACGAACTCCAGCCCTATCGAGTCCGCGCCGGTCCTGGGCTTGACGACGTAGGTGTCCGCCGGGGGCAGGAGGTGGAGGTCCTCCGGGCGGTCGACGGTGGGGATGACCGGGTATCCCGCGGCGCTCAGGTCGAGCAGGTACTGCTTGCCGGCCATGTCGCCCTTGCCGGTGAGCTGGTTGTACACGCGGACCCCGCCGGCCAGGGCGCGGGCGCGGAAGTCGTCGTACGCGGCGCGGTAGTGCAGCACCGGGCCGCTGTTGCGTACGACGACGGCGTCGAAGGAGGCCATCAGGGCGGCCGCGTCGGCCGGGTGGCACAGGGCCAGGTCGAAGGTGTCGCGCAGCCGGGACGTCAGGAAGATGTCCTCGTCGCAGTAGCGCCGCCCACGGGCCTGGTAGGCGAGGTCGGTGACGTACAGCAGCCGGGGCCGGGGCGCGGTGGCGGACACGTTTCTCCTGGTGGGCAGCCCGACGGGGTCGGTCGGGGTGAGCCCCCGGGGGCCGGGTGCGGCCCCCCGCGGGGCGGGGCGCCGCCCAACCTACCGGCGTGCCACCACGAGCCGGCAGCGGGGAGCGCCGTCGGGGCGGGTGCCGAGCGCCGGGAGCGCCGTCGTGCCGGCCGTGAAACCGGTGCGGGCCAGGTCGTCGAGGACGTCCGGGAGGCGGAAGCTGCGGTAGTACATGATGAAGCGCGGCCGCCACAGGAGGTTGCGCACCCGCATCGCGGAGTCGAAGCCCCACAGGGCCCAGTAGGGCAGTGAACCCACCGGCGGCGGGGCCGGGACGGGGAAGGCGAACAGTCCGCCGGGCCGCAGGGCCGTGTGCACCTGGCGGAAGAGGGCCGGACGCTCGCGGGGCAGGAAGTGCCCGAAGGCGCCGAAGCTCACGGCCAGGTCGAAGCCCTCCCGGAACGGCAGCGCGCGGGCGTCGGCGCGTACCCAGTGCGGCACCGGCCCGGCGGTGGTGCGCGGGTGGGCGGCGCGGGCCCGGGCGAGCATCCCGGCGCTGAAGTCGACGCCGGTGACCTGCTCCCGGCACACCTCCCGCAGCACGCGCAGGCCCGCCCCGGTGCCGCAGCACACGTCGAGGCCGGCGCGGAACGGCCCGAGCGGCCGCAGCGCGTCGGTGACCGCGTCGAGCAGCCGGTCGGGGGTGCGGAAGGGCGTCCGGTCGAACGAGGGGGCCAGCAGGTCGTAGCCGTGCTCGGTGGAGGAGAGCGCCTGGACGGCGAGTTCGCGGAGGGTCGGGCCCTTGGCTGTGAACATCGCCGTCCAGCGTATCGGCGGGCCGGGGCCACCGGCCGGCGTAGGGGCGCTCGCGGCGGGCGTCGCGCAGCACCCGGCCCCACCAGTCGGGCTGGTCGAGCATGGTCTTCGCGGCGGTGGCGTGCTCCTCCGGGTGCCGGTTGAGCGACAACGAGCTGGGACTCTTCCTGCGGACGCGCCGCGAGGCGGTCACCCCGCCGAGGCCGGCCTGCCCACCGGTCCGCCGCCGTACGCCGGGGCTGCGCCGGGCGGAACTGGCGATGCCGGCCGACGAGCGGGCACACCGTCTTCCCCGACCGGGACCGGGTAGCCGACGAGCAGGTCCGCGCTCAAGCAGGGGCTGTTCCGGGCCGACCCCCCAAGTCGCGGCGTTCGCCGACGAGCCGGCCTTCACGGCCGGGGGGGACTTCGCCGACCGGGTGCGCACCCTGCCGGGGCTCCCGGCGGCCACGGGCGTCACCCGGCCGGCGCACCCGGAGGCGGGGGCGCTGCGCCTGGCGTACGAGACGCTGGAGCTGCCCGGCGACGTCGGTCTGAGGCTGATCGTGCACCTGCCCGCCGACGGGGCCGCCGCGGCGGCGCCGGACCGGCTGACCGGCCGCCGCCCGGGGGCCCTGCGGGCGGTGTCGGGCTGAGCTGTCCCGGGTGGCGGGCGCCGGGGCGCCGCGCCAGGGATCTTCTGGATGGGGTCGGCTAGATCGGGTCGGCGTCGAGGATGTCGAGGAACAGCGCGCCGTCGGCGGCCGCCTCCCGGCTCGCGTCGGGGGGTGGCTGCTCCGCCCAGATGACCTTGCCCTGCGGGGTGTAGCGGGTGCCCCAGCGTTCGGAGAGCTGGGCGACGAGGAACAGGCCGCGGCCGCCCTCGTCGGTGGTGGCGGCGTACCGCAGGTGCGGGGAGGTGCTGCTGGTGTCGGAGACCTCGCAGGTCAGGCCGCGGTCGTGGAGGAGGCGGACGCGGACCGGCGGGGCGCCGTAGCGGATGGCGTTGGTGATGAGCTCGCTGAGGACGAGCTCGGTGGTGAAGGCGAGTTCGGACAGGCCCCACTCGTCGAGCTGCCGTGCGGCGGCGGCGCGCACCTTGGCGACGGCTCCCGGGTGGAAGGGGACGTCCCAGTCGACGACGCGGTCGGGGCCGAGGGCGCGGGTGCGGGCGATCAGCAGGGCCACGTCGTCCTTGGGGTGGGCGGGCAGCAGTGCTTCGCAGACGGCGCGGCAGCTCTCGTCGGGGGTCCGGTCCGGTGCGGAGAGGGCCCGGCGGAGCAGTTCCAGGCCGACGTCGATGTCGCGGGTGCGGTCCTCGATCAGCCCGTCGGTGTAGAAGACGAGCTGGCTGCCCTCGGCGAGTTCGAGTTCGGCGGTCTCGAACGGGATGCCGCCCAGGCCCAGGGGCGGGCCGGCGGGCAGGTCGGGGAACTCCACCAGCCCGTCGGGGTGGACGAGGGCGGGGAGCGGGTGTCCCGCGCGGGCCATGACGCAGCGGCGCGATACCGGGTCGTACACGGCGTACAGGCAGGTGGCGCCGGTCATGCCGGCGTCCGGCGGGTCGCCGGCGGGCTGTCCGGTGACCGGATCGCTCTCGTCCTGGTCGATGCGGCCGACCAGGTCGTCGAGGCGGCCGAGGATCTCGTCGGGCGGCAGGTCGAGGGTGGAGAAGTTGTGCACGGCGGTGCGCAGCCGGCCCATCGTCGCGGCGGCGTGCAGGCCGTGCCCGACGACGTCCCCGACGACCAGGGCGACGCGGCTGCCGGGCAGCGGGATGACATCGAACCAGTCGCCGCCGACGCCGGACTGGGCGGGCAGGTAGCGGTGGGCGACGTCCAGCGCGCTGTGCTCGGGCAGGGCCCGTGGCAGCAGGCTGCGCTGGAGCGTCACCGCCATGGCGTGCTCGCGGGTGTAGCGGCGGGCGTTGTCGATGCAGACCGCCGCCCGGGTGACGAGCTCCTCGGCGAGCGCGACGTCCTCCTCCTCGAACGGCTCGGGCTTCTCGGAGCGCCAGAAGTTGGCGACGCCCAGCACCACGCCCCTGGCCTTGAGGGGCACCGCGATGAGCGAGTGGATGCCGTACGCGACGATCCGGCCGGCCCGCTCGGGGTCCTGGGCCTGCCAGCCGGGCGCCCGGGACAGGTGGGGGACGAGCTCCGCCCGGCCGGTGCCGAAGCCGCGGGCCTGCGGCGTGGACGGCAGGAAGCCGATCATTCTGCCGCGCGGGTAGAGGGGATGGTCGTCGCGGATGCCCGCGACGGCGGTGCGGCGCATGTCGGCACCGGTTCCGGTGGGCTCCTCGCCGCGCAGGACCGCGTCGGCGAGGTCGACGGTGACGAAGTCGGCGAACCGGGGGACGGCGACCTCGGCGAGCTCCTCGGCGGTGCGGACGACGTCGAGGCTGGTGCCGATGCCGACGCCGGCGTCGTACAGGAGGTTGAGCCGCTTGCGGGCGCCCTCGGCGCGGCCGGTGAGGGCGCGCAGTTCGGTGGTGTCGCGGATGGTGGCGACGGTGCCGGCCGGGCCGCCGTTGCGGTCGGTGGGGCGCTGGTTGACGGCGAGCAGCCGGTCGGCGGCGAGGACGACCTCGTCGGTGGCGAGGCGGCCGGAGGCCAGCAGCTCGGCGATGCCGGGGTCGAGTCCCGGCAGTTCGCCGATCAGGCGGCCCTCGGCGTCGGCGGGCAGTTGCAGGAGGCGGCGGGCCTCGTCGTTGGCGAGGAGGAGGCGGCCGTCGCCGGCGATGATGACGACGCCCTCGCGGACGGCGTGCAGGACGGCGTCGTGGTGTTCGTACACCCGGGTCATCTCGGCGGGGCCGAGGCCGTGGGTCTGGCGGCGCAGCCGTCCGGCCACCAGGGCCGTCCCGGCGGTGGCCAGGCCCAGGCCGGCCGCGCTGGTGGCGAGGATGACGGGGAGCTGGCGGTTGACCACGCCGGTGACGTTCTTGATCTGGAGTCCGGCGGAGACGAGGCCGATGACCCGCCCGTCGTCGCGGTCCCGGATCGGCACTATGGCCTGGACCTCGTCACCGAGGGGGCCGCTGACGTTCTCGGTGTGGACGCGGCCTTCGAGGGAGGGCTCGATGGTGCCGACGAAGCGACCACCGATCCGCTCCGGCTGGGGGTGCGTGTAGCGGATGCCGCGGGTGTCCATGACCACGACGAAGTCGACACCGGCCGCCTTGCGGGCGGCTTCGGTGAGGGGCTGGAGCACGCGGGACGGATCGGGCGAGGCCAGCGCCTCCTCGATGCCGGGGGCGTGGGCGAACGATTCGGCGACCGCGACGGATCGGTTGCGCGCCTCGCGGTCGCTGTCGCTGCGCGACTGGAGGAGCAGCGCGAGGACCGCGCCGAGGACGAGCAGTACGACGAGCGCCACCTGCAGGACGAAGACCTGCCCGGCGACACTCCGCGGACGCCTTTCGGCCAGGGACCGAACCGAGGCACCACGGAATCGGTCGCGAACGTTGACCACGCTCATTTTTAACACCGCACACCCGGCCGCGACCATGTGTGACCGAAGGTTGCCGTCCGGACACCCGCCGTCAGCGGAGTCCAGGATTCGCCCAACAAGGACCCAACGCTGATCAAAGTCGAACAGAAAACATCATGACCAGGCGTACGTTCCCGGGCGTGACTTCGACCCCAGGCGACATATCCACGTACCCGGCCGACGCCGCGACCACGGCCGGGACACGCCGGCGGAGCCTGCTCCGGGCGGCGTTCGGCGGCACCGCGGCGCTCACCACCGGCCTGGTCGCCGGCGCCCCGTCCGCGGCCGCACGGACCGGCGCGGGCGCCCCCGGGAAGCGGCCCGCCACCCCCGCCGCGGCGCTGCGCGCCCTGGCGCACGGCAACGAACGGTGGCGCGCCCTGCACCAGTCCCATCCGCACGAGGCCAGGGCCGACCGGGTAGCGGCCGTGGCCGGGCAGCACCCGTTCGCCGTCGTCCTCGGCTGCATCGACTCGCGCGTCCCGCCCGAGCTCATCTTCGACCAGGGGCTGGGCGACCTGATGACCGTCCGCTCGGCGGGCGAGGTGCTCGACGAGGCCGTGCTCGGCAGCATCGCCTACGGCGTACTGGAGCTCGGCATCCCGCTCGTCATGGTGCTCGGCCACCAGTCCTGCGGGGCGGTCGGCGCGGCGGTGCACGCCGACGAGACGGGCGAGGAGCTGCCCGCGCACATCGCGTACGTCGCGGAGCAGATCCGGCCCGCGATCGACCGCGGGCAGAGCGGTCCGGCCCGCGTCGACGCGACCATCACGGCGCAGGTGCGGCTCGTGGCGACCCGGCTCGCCGCCGAGCCCGATCTGGCGGCCCGGGTGGAGACGGGCGCGCTCGCCGTCGTCGGCGCCCGCTACGAGCTGGCGAGCCAGCTGGTCCACCGCGTCGCCTGACCCGGCGGCCGGGGCGCCGGGCCGCCGTACGGGGGTACCCCGGGGGTGCTCAGCGCACCCCCCGGGGCCGGAACTGGACACTGATCCTGGGTCCGACGTCCTTCGAGGTCTTCGGGACGGCGTGCTCCCAGGTCCGCTGGCACGAGCCGCCCATCACGACGAGGTCGCCGTGGCCGAGCGGCAGCCGCATCGGTGCGGCGCCGCCGCCGCGGGGCCGCAGCGCGAGGTCCCGCGGCTCGCCGACCGAGAGGATGGCGACCATGGTGTCCTCCCGCGAGCCCCGGCCGATGCGGTCGCCGTGCCAGGCGACGCTGTCGCGGCCGTCGCGGTAGTAGCACAGCCCCGCCGTGGCGAACGGCTCCCCCAGTTCGGCGCCGTAGTGGGCGGACAGGGCGGCGCGGGCCTCCTGGAGCACCGGGTGCGGGAGGCGGTCGTCGGCGCCGTAGAAGGCGAGCAGCCGGGGCACGGCGACCTCGTGGTCGTACATGTGCCGCCGCTCGGCCCGCCAGGGCACGGTGGAGACCAGTTCGCCGAAGAGGGCGTCCGCTCCGGTCAGCCAGCCGGGGAGCAGGTCGATCCACGCCCCGGCACCGAGGACGGTCCGGCGGACGCCGGTGAGCGGGCCGAGCCGGATCTCGTCGCTCTGGTCGAAGAGCGAGCCCTGGAGGTGCTGTGCCATGCCCTCCAGCCTAGACCGATATCGAACTGGTGAGCTATTCGCGATCAAGGGGCGGCAGGGACGCCGGCAGCCCGTACGCCGTGGCGACGAACGTGTCGCGGCCGGTGTGGCGGCGGGTGGAGACGGCGGCCAGGGGCCGTCGCCGTGTCGGGGCGGAAGCCCAGGAACGCCTGCTGCCCGCTGGTCGCGCCGGCGTGGAAGTACATCGGCCCCTGGTCGGTGGGGTGCCGGAACCAAGTGAGCGTGTGCACGTGCCGGTGGCCGAGACCCCGCCGCAGGACGGGCCGCTGCACCGTGCGCAGGGCGCCGGCCAGCGGGGTGCCGTCCGGGCGGAGGTGCGCCTCCAGGAAGGAGAGCAGGTCGTGGGGGGTGGCGCGTACCGCCCCGGCCGCCTGGAAGCCGCCGATCAGCAGCGGGGGCACGGGCGTCGTGCCGTCGGCGCGGTGCCCGGTGGCGTCGGTGTCCGGCCGGCCGGCGGGCGCCAGTGCCGTGGCCGTCAGGCCCAGGGGCTCCAGGATCCGGCCGGTGAGCAGCTCCTCCCACGGGGTGGCGGTGGCGGCCGCGAGGGCGTGGCCGAGGACGGAGGCCCCGAAGTTCGAGTACCGCCAGCGGGTTCCGGGGCTGGACCGGCCGGCTGCGCAGGAAGGCCCGCACGACCCGTTCGGCCGGGTAGCCGGCGTAGGGGTTGGTGGACCAGTGGGGCAGGCCCTGCCGGTAGAAGTCGCGCGGCAGCGGGGGCAGCCCGGACGTGTGGGTGATCAGGTGGGTCAGGGTGATGGCGGACCGGCGCGGGTGCGGACGGCCCGGGCCCAGGTGGACGACGGCCGGGTCGGCGCCGGACAGCGCTCCGGTACGGACCAGCTCGGCCAGGAGCAGCCCCGTGTACGGCTTGGAGGCCGACCCGAGCTCGTACCGCAGCCGGTCGCGCGGGACGGGCCGGGGGCGGCGCCGTACCGACGCAGCGGACCGTGCGGCGGCCGTCCTGCGAGAGGGCGAACACGGCGTCGGGGGCCCGGACGGCCCGGACGGCCTCGTCGAGCCGGCCCTCGATCTCCGTCCCGTCGGCGGTGCGGCCCAGCGACGGCCGGTGCGGTGCGGCGGTCATGCCTCCGCCATCCGCGCCAGGGCCCGGGAGGTCGCCGGCAGGGAGGCGAAGGCGGCGACCAGGGTGGAGTGGTACACGATGTCGAAGACCTCCTCGGGGTCGCCCTCCGGCATGACGTCCACGGCCGGCATGGCCCCGTCGGGCTGCTGGGCCGCCGGTCGGCCTCCGGCGCGCGGACCGGCGCGGTCACGGCTCCTCCCGGCGGCGTACCCCCTTCTGCTGCTCCCGGATGGCGCAATGGTCCGGCATGCCCCTTAGATGGTCCAACGACACGGTGTGTGCCTCACCGAACGTTCGGCGAATGGAGCCGCGCCATGACCACCGACCGACCGACAACACCCCCCGCCCCTCCCCCGCCGGAGGCCGGGGAGGAGCAGGTCAGACCGCCCGTGGAAGTAACCGACGAGCCGATACGCACCCTGCTGTGGACCGCGGCCACCTACCGGCCGCTGGAAGAGGTCGCCGCACTGGTGAGTCTGCTCAAGCGGACCAGGGAGGTGTCGAGCCCGGGCGACGAGGCGCTGCGCGCCGCCGCCGTGGCCCGCCCCCTGGAGGAGGTCCGGCAACTGGTCGCCATGCTGGGGGAACCTCCGCATCACCTCGACGAGGCCGACACGACGCTGCGCGCCGCGGCCGTCGGCAGGCCCATCGAGGAGGTCGCCCGGCTGGTGGACATCCTCTGCACCGAGGACGGCGGCGGCTGGCCCCGGAGCGCCGGGACCACCGAGGACACCGCGCGGGACGCGGCCCCGACGCCCGCGGGCGACAGCCCGGCGGACATGGGGAAGGCCGCCGACGGCAGGACCACCACCGCCCTCCGGGCGGGCGACAAGAGGGTCTTCCTCCGCAAGCCCGGCGACAGGAAGGCCGACGGCCGCAAGGCCGAGGAGGGTGAGGCCGCCGGCACGAAGGGCGACGGCAGGAGGGACGGGGAGCGCAAGCGGCCGGCGGTCGCGGCCGCCCGGATCCGCTCCGCCGCACCGGGCGACGGTGACGCCGTCACCCACGGCCTGCGCTCCGCCCTGCGCTGGCCCGCCGCCTTCGTGCTCCTCGTCTGCGGCCTGGTCCACCTGCCCTCCGACCTCCCCGGCCTGCGGGCCGGTGACAGCACCGGCCTGCTGGCTGTCGGCGTGACCGCGCTCTGCCTGGGAGCGGGCGCCTGGCTCACCCTGCGCGACACCGTACGGATCTGGGCGGCCGCGGCCGCGACCGGTGTCGGCATCGTCGCCCTCCACGCGACGGCCGGCGTCGGCGACACGGATCTGCTGGTCAGCAGCCTCGGCGGGCCGTACGCGTGGGCAAGTGCCACGGCGGTGACCTGTGCCGCGCTCACCGCTGGGTTCGCCGCATCGGCCCTGCTGCGCTGGCTGCGGGCCGTCGACCCGACGGCGCACAGCGGCTGAGGGTCCGCGAACGGCCGCCGCCGGCACCAGGGTTCACGCCCCGGCGGTGCTCCGGCCGGCGGTCCGCTCAGCTGACGCGGCCGATGGCGAACGGCAGCAGGGCGAGCAGTTCCGCGGCCGGCGCCGGCGCCAGGGGGACGCTGCTCAGCGCCTCCGCGGCCAGGTCCAGGCGGCGTCGCGCCTCGGCCAGCGCCGCCTCCCGTCCCCCCGCCTCCGCCACCAGGCCGGCCAGCTCCCGCAGCACGGCGTCACCCGGCTCCCCGCCTCCCGGTCCCAGGGCCGTGAGCCGCGTGGCGAGCCGGGCGGCCGCGGGGTGGGGCGCCGCCAGGGCGGTGAGCACCGGCAGGGTCTTCTTGCGACGGCGCAGGTCGCCGTGGGCGGGCTTGCCCGTGACCGCGGGGTCGCCCCACAGCCCGAGCACGTCGTCGGCGGCCTGGAAGGCCACGCCCAGGTGGCGCCCGGCGGCGGACAGGGCGTCCACGACCGGCGCGGGAGCCCCGGCCAGCAGCGCTCCGAGCGCGGACGCACAGCCCAGCAGCGCACCCGTCTTCTGCTCGGCCATCCGCAGGTACGCCCCCACCTCCACGGCACCGGGTCCGGTCCACGGCCGGCTCTCGAGGAGCAGGTCCTCGGCCTGACCCTCGACGAGGTCGGCCATGTCCCGGGAGAGCCGGCGCACGGCCGCCGCGCCGTGCGGGCCGGGTGCCCCGGCGAGGACCTCGTAGGCGAGGGCGAAGAGCGCGTCCCCGGCGAGCACCGCGGGGCCCGTGCCGTACGCCTTCCAGACGGCCGGGCGCTGCCGGCGCGTCTCGTCGCCGTCCATGATGTCGTCGTGCACCAGGCTGAAGGTGTGGACGAGTTCGACCGCGACGGCGCCGTCGAGCGCGAGGTCACCGGGCGCTCCGGCGGCCTCGGCGCACAGCACCGCGAGTGCCTGGCGCAGCCCCTTGCCGGCCGCGCCGGCGCGGGGTGCCCCGCCGACCTCGCACCAGCCGAAGGCGTAGGCGGCCATCTCCGCGGGCCAGTTGTGCAGTCCCGAGACACGCTCGCGCAGAGCGGGCTCCACCAGCGCGCGGCAGCGGGCCAGCGTCCGCTCGGGGGTTGTGGTCGGGGAGCCCGCGGTGACGGGGCCCGTGGTCCGGGGACTCGCGGTGACGGGGTCCGTCGCGACAGGGCCCGTCGTGACGGGCTTCGCGGGCGCCGGGGTCGCGGGCGCCGGGGTCGCGGACACGGCCGTGCTCGTGGACACGGGCCGGGTCATCGGGCGGTCACCGGTGTCGTGTCGAGGCCCAGCTCGGTGTGGGCCCGGTCCACCATGGCGCGGGCGTGGTGGAGGCCCAGGCGGTCCAGTACGCCGCGCAGTTCGGCGAGTTCGGCGGCGGTCCGCGCCGGGTCGGCGCCGAGCCGCGCCCGGGCCTTGGCGGCACCGAGGCGGGAGAGGGCCTCGCCGCGCGGCTCGCCCATCTCGCGGAACTCGGCCAGGGCGAGGTCGTAGGTCTCGCGTGCCTCCGCGTACCGGCCCGCCCGGTAGAGCACGTTGGCGCGCATCTTGTGGTTGTAGGCCAGCGCGCTCGAGAGGTTCATCTCGCGGCAGGTCGCCTCGGCGCGGGCGAGCAGGTCCAGGGCGCGCTCCGGATCGCCGTCCCGCACGGAGACGATGTCCGCCAGGCCGCGCAGGGCCCACGCGTGGCCGCGGCGGTCGTCGGCGCGCTCGGCGATCCCGGCGGCCTCCTCGAACAGGGCATAGGCGCTGTCGTAGCGGCCGGTGTTGCGGTGGATCTGTGCGATGCCCTCCAGCGCCCAGACGGTGTGCCGGGCCTCGCCGCGGCGGCGGGCCTCCGCCAGCAGTTCGTCGTGGAGGGCCTCCACGGCGGCGTAGTCGCCCTGGATGCGGCCCGTTTCGGCCAGTCCGGCGAGGGAGTAGCCGTGGGCCACGACATCGCCGCCGCGCTTCCCCGTGTCGGCCGCGTACCGCAGGAGCCGGAAGGCGAGTGCCAGGGCGCCGCGCTGGCGGGCGAGGGTGCCGCCGCTCCACAGGGCCCAGGCCATGCCGGAGAGGTCCCCGGCCGCACGGGCCGTGCGGTAACCGGCCTTCCACGCCCGGTCGGCGGCCTGTACGTCGCCGAGCCGGCGGTGTGCCTCGGCGACGGCGAGGGCGGCGCGGGCCGTCTCGCGGGCGTCACCGGCGCGCTGCGCGGCGGTCAGCTGCTCGGTCGCGGCGGCCAGCACGTCGGTGAGGGAGGAGTTGACGGACAGGGCGCTGAGGGCCCCTTGGTACTCGGGCGCGAGGGCCTTGCTGAACATGGCTGTGCTCTCTTCGTGCGGTCGTCTCTTTCAGCTGGCAGCGCGCGCGTGTCGGGAAGGAAGAGGGACAGCAGTGGCCATAGGTTCCACTTTCCGTGATTCTTTGTGGGTCGACCGGGCAGCGCCTCGCGCCGGTCGCACGGCGTGTTCGCTTCGGCGCGCCCTCGACTCGCGCCGCTCCGCCTTTTTCTGGCGCTTCGTCAGCGCGGTGCCGAGCACGGGTGGTTGCCGTGCCGGGGCTCGGTGACCGGGTCCGCCGGGGCGCTCCGGGTGAGGGCCGGAGCGGATGGGGGCCGGAACCGGCGAGGGCCCCTGGCACGCGCCCGGCGGGATCGACCGTGACGGGCGCCCTCCCGGCGGCCGGGCATGCGCGTCCGGGCCGCCGCGCAAGCCCGGCCGGCACGGATTGACCGGGCAAAAGCCATGTGCTTACCGTTGATGTCCGGCAGGTCGTCTCCCGGTCTGCACCATCGCAGGAAGAGGCCCGCGGTGTCCTCGCTCCCGGTCGGCCGACTCTCGGCGCCTTCGGTTCCGCACCCGTTGCGGCGGGTGACCGACTGGCCTGCCGCCGGCTCGCGGAGCCGTAGCTGCGACAGAAGGGCTCCCGGTCGCAGGCATCCCGCCCGCAGGGCGTCCGACCGGCTGTCGCGCGCCGCCACCACCACCCGCCGCGCGCCCGTACACCGGCCCTGTTCGGCACCCCGCCGACACCGGTCCCGCGTGGCCGTGCGCGTCACGTGCGGCCGCCGCACGGACGATTCCGGCGGCCCGGCCGGCGGCGACGACGGGCCGGACGCTCCCGGCAGCCCGGCGCCGGGCACCGGGGCCCGGCCGGACCAGGGCCGGCCCGCCCCCTGCCGCTTCCTGCCGCACCCGCGTCACCACCGACCCGGGCCGTACCGGGTCCGGGTCCTGGTACTCCGCCCCGCAGCCGCGTCCGCGGTGCCCCGCGCCCCCGCCCGTCCCGCCCGTACGCCGCATGCGAGCCGCCGGGACGGGCGGGCGGCCGTGCGCCGGGCCGGACGGCCGCGAGGCCGGCCGAGCCAGTGGGGGGCCACCGTGGCCGTCGTCTCCATCCCGCGGGTGCGCAAGGCCCGCACGGTGAGCGGCACCGCCGCCACCGCCGCCGTGGGCGCCGTGGCGGCGCACCTCGCGGGGACGGCCACGGTGCTGTCGTCGTCCACCACGTGCACCTGGTCGACCACCGCCTCGTGCACCAGGTGCGCCTGGTCGACCGGGTACGCCTCGTCCACCTCAGCGGCTGCCGGCACGCCGGCCGGCGCCGCATCACCGGTCCGCGTGACCTTGCCGGCGTCCCGGTGGCGCGGGACACGGGGCGGTGCCGCCACCCCGCCCGCGCCGCCGGTGCGGAGGCGGCGCTGCCGCTGCGCGCCGCCTGCCCGGCGGTGTCCGTCCAGGGGCTGGACGGACACCGCCGGTGAGACGTCCCGCCCGCCGCCGGCCACCGGAGCGCCGCCCCCGGCGACGGGCGGGGTTCGATGTGCGGCCGACCGGACGGGCGGGCCCGCCGGGGCAGGGTCACGGTGGCGGAGGGGCGCGGCGCGGACAGGCCCGACGGGCGCTGACGGGTGACCGGCGGGACGCGCGCCTCACCGGGAGCTGGTCGGCCGAGCGCGCTCCGCGCGGAGCAGCACCATGCCGGTGTCCCCGTAGTCGGGCAGGCCCGGGTCCTTGTCGACGCGTGTGAGGTGCAGGTCCGTGGTGTGCGGGCCGAAGACCTCCCGTACCGTCGCGGAGTCCACCGGGAAGGCCGGCCACTCCAGCCCGGCACCGATCCGGTAGCTGGGCATGTTCTCCATGAAGGCCGCGACCAGGTGCCCGCCAGGGCGTACGGCGCGGATGAACAGACCGCAGAGTTCGGCGAACTCCTCCGCGTCCTCGGTGACGCTCTCGGCGACGAAGTTCATCGACGCGAGGTCGTAGGCGCTCTCGGGCACGGCGGTCGCGTCGGCGTGCAGGACGCGGACCCGGGACAGCGCCTCGGTGAGGGAGACCGGGAGCCGGGGGTCGAGCTCGCGGCACAGGTCGTAGAAGGTCCGCCAGCTCTCGTCGGGGCGTTCCAGCTGGCCCGCGAGGTAGGCGACGTTGCCGGCCCCCGGTTCCAGCGCGTCGATGACGCGGACGACGGCGGCGGCCGGCATCAGCGGGTAGAGGTTCGGCCCCGCCCCGAACTCCAGGGACCGGCCGACGCTGCCGGCGGCGAAGGCCCGGTAGAAGGCTGCGTGGTGGCGGATGACCGTGGCGTCCGAGCTGTGCATCCGCCGGTAGTTCTCGGTGAGGTACGCGGTGACGGGCCAGCGGTCCCAGTCCGCGTCGGCGTTGAACCGGGGCTCGTGTCCGTCGTCGTCGTGCCCCTGGGGGCTGGGCGGGCCGGGTGTCATGCCCGCCACCCGTCCGTCGTCCCGGTCACTGCTGCTGCCATGATCTCCACCGTTCTCCCGCCCTTCCGGTTCCCCCGGCCCACGGTCCTCCCGGCCCTCCTGGTTCTCCCGGCCTCCCGCCTCTCCCGGCTCGCTCTCGCCGCGCCTGCGTTCGCGTCCGCCGGGCGCCCGGCACGCGGTCGGGCTGGGCGCTCACCCCGGCCCGCTTGAGCGGGAAGCGCTCGGCCAGTTCGGTGAGGGCGGCATTGAGCCGGTCGATCTGCCCGTCGGTGTTGAGGGCCGTCATCCGGATGCGGAAGCCGGCCTGGCTGCGCGAAGCCGAGGACGCCCGCGGCGAACAGCGGATAGGTGGACAGGTGGAACACGTCCGCGAGGGAGGGGAAGGGGTTCGACTGGCCGAACGCGGCTTCGAGGAGGTTGTACGTGGTGCCCCCGGCGGTGAAGGCGAGATTCGCCGCGGCGAGCAGGAGCCACGGCCGGCGTCGGGCGGGGCGGTGGATACGGATGCCGATGAGTATCGCCGCGACGCCCGCGAGTCCGACGAGGGCCGACATACCGGTGTGCAGGGCCGGGACCGTCAGGTGGACGACGACCGGCGGTATCACGACAAGGAGGTAACAGACCGTCAGGCATTGCATAGGGCGGCTGGAGCGTCCGTTCGGCCGGAGCCACTTCTCACGACGGGTGATCGTCTCCACGCTGACCTGCCGATGGTCTCGCCTCCAGAGGACCCGAATGCGCCATACGGGTTACTTTTACACCGTAGGTGCGACTGTGCGGCCGTGCATCACGAGCGTCGCCCCGCCCTGCCGCCGGCGGGCGGTGCCGCACCGCCGGGAAGGTTCGCCGCACCGCGCCGGTGAAAGTTGTTGACAGCGAAAGGCTGCGATGATGTAACGAACTTTCATGGAGAGCCGGCACACGACCACCTCCGCACCTCCCGGCGGGGCCCGCGGGGCGGCCGTGCCGCCGCGGTCGCGCGGTGCCCTGGTGGCGGGCTCGGTGGGCAACTTCATCGAGTGGTACGAGTTCGGCGTCTACGGCTGGTTCGCCACGATCATCGCCGCCCGGTTCTTCGACCCCGCGGGCACGGGCGGCGCCGAGGCCCTGGTCAAGACGTACGCCTCCTTCGCGCTGGCCTTCTTCTTCCGTCCGGTGGGGGCAGCGCTGTTCGGCCGGATCGGCGACCGGGCCGGCCGGCGGCCGACACTCATCCTCGTCATCCTGCTGATGACGGGCGCGACCACCCTGATCGGCCTGCTGCCCACGTACGCGACGCTGGGCGCCGCCGCACCGTGGCTGCTCACCCTGCTGCGGGCCGTCCAGGGGCTGTCCGCGGGCGGGGAGTTCGGGGGCGCCGTCTCGGTCATGACCGAGTTCGCCCCACCGTACAGGCGCGGCCTGTACGGGGCGTGGCAGTCGTTCACCGTGGCGCTGGGGCTGCTCGGCGGTGCCGGGGTGGCCGCCGCGCTGGCGACGGTCCTGACACAGGCTCAGCTGGAGGACTGGGGGTGGCGGGTGCCGTTCCTGCTGACGCTGCCCATGGGGCTGGGCGCCCTGTGGCTGCGGCTGCGCCTCGAGGAGACACCGTCGTTCCGGCGGCGGGAGCCGACCCGGTCCGCCGCCGCCGCGACGGGCAAGGCGACCCGGACCGCCCCCGCCGCGACAGGCGAGGCGGCCCGGGCGATCGCGCTCGCGGCCGGACGGCTGATGGGCTGGTCGGCGGCCGGCTACACCTTCCTCGTCGTGCTGCCGTCGTACCTCCAGAGCAGCCTGAACGCCTCCTTCCGGCAGGCGCTGGTGGCCACCGTCCTGGGCAATCTGGGCTTCGCCGCCACGATCCTCCCGGCGGGGGCGCTCAGCGACCGCGTGGGCAGGCGCGCGGTCATGGTGACCGGTGCGGTGCTCGCCGTCCTCCTCGCCTTCCCGCTCCTGGGCCTGTTGCGGGACCCCTCGGCCGGGGCGGTCGCCAAGGGCCTCGCGGTGATCGCCGCCGGCGCGGTCGTCGGCCTGATGGCGGGGCCGGGACCGGCGATGCTCGCGGAGATGTTCCCCACGCACGTCCGGTACACCGGGCTCGGCCTGGCGTACGCGCTGTCCAACGCGGTGTTCTCCGGCTGCGCGGGCCTGATCGTCACCTGGACGATCGAGCGGACCGGCAGCGTCGACGTCCCCGCGTACTACGTGGCCGCCACGTGCGCCGTGAGCGCGCTCGCCCTGGCCACCCTGCCCGGCGACGGCCACCGCCGCGCCCTGCGCGACTGAGGGGAGGGCGGCGCCGTGCGGATCATCGGCATGATGTCGGGCACGTCGTACGACGCGGTCGACGCGGCCGCCGCGGACATCACGCTCGACGGGGACGGTGTCGTCCTGCGCCCGCTCGGCATGGTCAGCGCCCGGTACGACGACGGCCTGCGGTCCGCCCTGGCCGCCGCGCTGCCTCCGGCGGCCACCACCCTGAAGGACGTCTGCCTGCTGGACACCCGCATCGGGCAGGCGTTCGCGGAGCTCGCCGTACGGGCGGACCGCGAGCTGTGCGGGGGCCGCGCCGAGCTGGTCGTCTCCCACGGGCAGACCGTCCACCACTGGGCCGAGGGCGGGCGGGTGCACGGCACCCTCCAGCTCGGTGAGCCGGCCTGGATCGCCGAGGCGACCGGCCGTCCCGTCGTCTCCGGCCTGCGCACCCGGGACGTCGCCGCCGGCGGTCAGGGCGCGCCGCTGGTGAGCATCGTGGACGTGCTGTGGCTGCGCGGGCGCCCGGGCGTGCCCGTCGCGCTGAACCTCGGCGGCATCGCCAACATCACGGCGGCCGGCGGCCCGGCCGGGTCGCCGCCGCTCGCCTTCGACACCGGTCCCGCCAACGCGCTGATCGACGCGGCCGTGCTCCACTTCACGGGCGGCAGGCTCGCCTACGACGCCGACGGCGCCCTGGCGGCGCGCGGCAGGGTCGACGGGGAGCTGCTGCGGCGGCTGCTGGGCGATCCGTACTACGCGGCGCCGCCGCCCAAGACGACCGGCAAGGAGCTGTTCCACCTGCCGTACCTGCTGGCGGCGCTGGAGGGGCGGGACGCCCTGCGTCCGGCGGACGTGGTCGCCACCCTCACGGAGCTGACCGCCCGTACCGTCGCGGACGCGGTCCGCTCCGTCGGGGCGACCGAGGTCTTCGCCTCGGGCGGTGGCACCCGCAATCCGGTACTGATGGACCGGTTGCGCTCGGCGCTCGGCGGAGTGCCGCTGCGCGGGTCCGGCGAGCTGGGGCTGCCGTCGGCGGCCAAGGAGGCGTATGCCTTCGCGGTTCTCGGTTTCCTGACCGCCCACGGGTTGGCCGGTACGGTACCGGCGTGCACCGGTGCCCGGCATGCGAGCGTGCTGGGCTCGATCACCCCGGGCCGGCGCGCTCTGCGGTTGCCGGAGCCCGCCCCGACCGTGCCCGTACGGCTGCGGCTGGCGCCGCCGCTCCCGCCGTACGGGCACGGGTGAGCGCGGTCAGGGGATGCGGGCGCCGACCGCGTCCAGCGCGGTCGTCACGGGCTGGAAGAACGTCTCGCCGCCCACGTCGCAGTTCCCGCTGCCGCCCGAGGTCAGGCCTATGGCGGCCCCGTCGCGGGTGAACAACGCGCCTCCGCTGTCCCCCGGTTCGGCGCAGACATCGGTCTGGATCAGGCCGGTGACCGTGCCCTCCGGGTAGTTCACCGTGGCGTTGAGGCCGGTGACCTGGCCGTCCCTGAGACCGGTGGTGCTGCCCATCCGGAACACCTGCTGGCCTACGGCGGCCTCGGCCGCGCCGCGGATCGGCACCGTCTGCCCGCCGCCCACGTCGACGACGTCGGGGGCGTCGGCGCCGGGGTCGTCGTACGTGACGAGGGCGAAGTCGCCCTCGCCCGGGAAGGTGGCGGCCTGGACGGTGCCCAGGGCCGCGCCGTTCTCGTCGGTCCACCGGTCGGCGGCGACACCGCAGTGGCCGGCGGTCAGGAAGCCGCGCCCTCCGTCCTGGGTGGTGACGTTGAAGCCGAGGGAGCAGCGGGAACCGCCGCCGAAGATGGCGTCGCCGCCGTCGGCGAAGGGCTTGAACTCGCCCTTGGACTTCTGGATCCGCGCGACACCCTCGCCGAGGGCCTCCACGGCCGTCTCCAGCCGGTCCCATCTCTGGCCGGTGACCGTGCGGTCGGCCGTGACGATCACCTGGTTGGTACGGGGGTCGACGGCCCAGGCGGTGCCCGGGATGGCGGCCCGGCGGGTCAGTGTGCCCGCCGCGGACTTCAGGGTGGCGGTGCTGTTGCGCACGGCGCGGGGCACCGCGCCGGACTGTGCGACGGCGGCCTCGGCGGCGTCGTCGTCCCCGACGACGTTGACGACGAGCCGTTGCTTGCCGGCGTCGTAGTACGCCCCGCCGTACGCGTCACCGAGCCGCTCACCGAGCTTCTCGGCGACGCCGGCGGCGGAGGCGGCGGTCATCTTCCGGGCGACGACCGGTCCGGAGCCGGCTGGGGACTGCGAGGCATTGGCGTTGGGCAGCAGGATCGCCGCGGCGACGATGCCGGTGGCTCCGGCTCCTGCGAGGACGGCTTTTCGCTTGGTCATGCGCCTGTGGGTCAACTCGGTGGCTCCTGCTGGTCGTTCGGACTCCGGCGGCCGACGGCTGCCGGGGGGACGCGTCCGCCCCTTCGTACGGACGGCGGGGCCGTCGCGTTCAGCGGCCACGGACCCGGCCGTGCCCGGAGACCCCCGCCATGGAGCCGAACATTCATCTCATAACGGGCATATTCTGAAATTGCCCCAGCGATCCGAGCACAGGAGGGACCATGTCATTCGTCCAGGTCATCGACCTCAAGACGGACCGGGTCGACGAGCTACGCGGCCTGATGGACCAGTGGATCGAAGCGACCGAGGGTAAGCGGACGGCCACGCATTCGATCGTCGGACGGGACCGCTCCGACAGCACCCACGTGGTGGAGATCGTGGAGTTCCCCTCGTACGAGGAGGCGATGAAGAACTCGAACCTGCCCGAGACCAACCGGATCTACGAGCAGCTGATGGCGCTCTGCGACGGCGAACCGTCGTTCACCGACCTGGACGTCGTCGGCGACCAGCAGCTCAACAAGCTCATGGTGCAGCGCTTCGTCGACGACGTGATCAACGCAGGGAACGTCGACGCGGCGGACTCGCTGTGCAGCGCCGACTACCGCGAGCACGACCCCTCGCTCTCGTCGTACGACGTGGACCTGGAGACCGCCAAGGCCGAGAACCGGGAGATCATGGAGGGGTTCCGGCCGACGTGCACCATCGAGAGCCTCGTCGCCGAGGGCGACCTGGTCTGTCTGCGGATGACGTTCACCGGCCGCCACGTGGGCACGTACCACGGCCTGGAGGCCACCGGCCGCGACGTCGCCGGCACGGGCCACGCGACGTTCCGCTGCAAGGACGGCAAGATCGCCGAGAGCTGGTGGAACGTCGACGACCTCGGCCTGATGCGGCAGCTGGGGGTCGTCGAGGGCTAGCACCGCCGCACACGAGCCACGCCGGTCAGGTAGTGGAATATTCAACCGGTGTGGCTCGTTGACGGCGCCGAGGAGGTTGGAGTGAACGCGACGTACTACGACCACGGGACCCCGGCCGAGCGCTGGGAGCGGGCGCGGCTGTTCTTCGACGCCAAGGACTACGCGGCCGCCGCGCTCGTCCTGCGCGCGCTGGTCGACGAAGTGCCGGAGCAGACGGGACCGCGGCTGCTGCTGGCACGGTCCTACTACCACTCGGCCCAGTTGCGCAGCGCCGAGGCCGAGCTGCGCGCCGTCGTGGAGAGCGACCCCGTCGAGCACTACGCCCGGCTGATGCTGGGGCGCACGCTCCAGCGGCAGGGACGGCACGAAGAAGCCGAAACGCACCTGCGCGTCGCGGCGGCACTCGCGGGCGACTTCGACCGGCCCTGACCCCCACGCCGGGCCGGGCGCGGGGGCGCCGGGTGCCGGGGCGCTGCCGATGCGCCGGTGCCGTGCCGCTGCCGCGTGCCCCTGGCCACGCGCGGGTACCGCGCCGCTGCCGCCGCGCCGATGCGCGGGTGACGGCCCGGCACCCCGCGGATCCCCCCGGCCGGCCCTCGGGGCGCCACCCGCCGCCGAGCCGGTGGCGCCAGCGCCCCCGGGCCGCCACCCGCCCCTGAACCGGCGCCCCCGACCCCGGCCGCCATTCCAGGCCCGCATTCCGCCGCGGCGGTGGCGCTGCCACCCCGCCCTTCGTGCGCCGATCCCGAGGCCTACGGGGACCACCGGCGGAGGTACTCACTCCGCTTCAGCGGCACCGAACAGATCACGCCAACGCGGTGACCCGCCGTCAAACCCCTTGACTGCAACGGGCTATGCTCCCGCCCGTCGTCATATGATCTTTCTCGTTCGATGGGTTTGATGGTGCTGATGGTCCGTGAGACATCGTCGCCCGGAAGTGGAAGCCCGCGGTCCGCGGCCTCTTTCGTGTGGCTCCTGCCCGCCGCTCTGACCGCCGTCGCCGCCGGTGTCACCGCGGCCCTGGCGTCCGCTTCCGCGCGCGTCCCGGTCGGCGCCATCGGGGCCCTGGCCGCCCTCGCGCTCGCCGCGACAGGCATGGCGGCCGCCCGCCGGGGGCGGGTGATCGAAGAGCTGCGGCGCACCGTCGCCGCCCGCGACACCGCCCTGGCCCGGCGGCACGCGGAGACCGCGCATCTGGCCGGAACGTTGCTGCCGGACGCCGTCGAGCGCCTGCGGCGCGGGGAGTTCCCCGAGGACGTGCTGGCCTCGCTCACCGCGCCCGACGAGCACCAGGCGGTCGTACGCGTGGTCGTCGACGCGGTCGTCGCCGAGGAGGACCTGCGCGAGTCCGCGCAGCGCGCCTTCGTGAACATCGCCCGGCGCGTCCAGGCCATCGTGCACCAACAGGCCCAGGAGCTGCGGGAGATGGAGGACCGCCACGGCAACAGCCCGGAGGTCTTCGGCGACCTGCTCCGGATCGACCACGGCACCGCGCTGATCGGGCGGCTCGCGGACTCCATCGCGGTCCTCGGAGGCGCCCGCCCGGGCCGCCAGTGGAGCCGCGCCGTCCCGCTGTACAGCGTGCTGCGCGGCGCCATGTCCCGCATCCTCGACTACCAGCGCGTGGAGCTGCACTCGGTCACCGAGGTCGCCGTCACGGGCCCGGCCGTCGAACCGCTGATCCACGCCCTCGCCGAGCTCCTCGACAACGCCACGCGCTACTCGCCGCCGCAGACCAAGGTCCATCTGACCGCCGTGGACGTGCAGTCCGGCATCGCGGTGGAGATCGAGGACGGCGGTGTCTCCATGAGCGAGGAGGCCCGCAAGCGCGCCGAGCGCATGCTCCGCCAGGCCCAGCAGGGCATCGACCTGAACGACCTGGGCGAGACCCCGCGCCTCGGCCTCGCCGTGGTGGGCCGGCTGGCGCAGGCGTACGGCTTCCAGGTCTCGCTGCGCCCGTCCGCGTACGGCGGTGTCCGGGCCGTCGTGGTCGTACCCCAGGAGCTGATCACCACCGTCGCGTCGGCCAGCGGCCTCGCCCACGGCATCGGTGCCTCCTCCGTGCCCCGTGCGACCGTCCCGGCCGCGGAGGCCCTCCCGGGCCCGGCCGCCGACCCGGCGCCGCGTTCGGCCACCGGGCCGGTGACCGACGACCACGCGCCGGTCGTGACCGGGCGGACCCCGAACGGGCTGCCCCAGCGCCGCCGCAAGAAGCCGGTGACGCCGCCGGCCGGTGCGGCCGCCGCACCCTCCGCGCCGGCCGCACCGGCGCCCACCGCCGCTCCCGACGCGGAGCCCTCACCTCAGGTGCAGCCCGGAATGTGGCTGGCCGCCTTCCAGAGCGGCCTGACCGGGGAGCCGAACGACGCAAGCAAGGGGAACACTCAGCCATGATCAAGCAGCAGGCCAATATGGACTGGATGCTCAAGGACCTCGCGGAAGGCGTGCCGCAGACCAGGCATGTCGTCGTGCTCTCCGCCGACGGTCTGCGCATGGCCCAGTACGGCACGGACGACGACACCGCGGACCGGCTGGCCGCCGCCTGCGCCGGCCTGCAGTCGCTGGCCGGTGCCGTCGCCACCGAACTCCCGGGCAGCGACGGCAGGATGCGGCTGGTGGTCATAGAGATGAACGGCGGCTTCTTCTACCTGATGGCGGCCGGCACCGGCGCGTACCTCGCCGTGCTCGCCGGGGAAGGCGTCGACGCCGGGCTCATGGGCCAGCGCATGCGCGATCTCGTCCTGCGGATCGGAGAGCACCTGAGCAGCCCGCCGCGCCGGGACGCCGAGTGAGCGACGCGGGCAACGGGGGCGGCGGGACCGGCGCGCACTGGGAGGAGAGCAGCCCGGAGCGGCTGTACGTCATCACGGGCGGGCGCAGCGGTACGTCGGCGCCCGCCGCGCTCGACCTGGTCACGCTGATCGTGGCCAGGGCGGGCGTGAAGCCCGGGATGCAGCCGGAGCACGCGGCGATCGTCCAGCTGTGCCAGGCGCCGCTGTCGGTCGCCGAGATCTCCGCGTACCTCGGTCTCCCGGTCAGTGTCGTCACCGTCCTGCTGGGCGACCTCCTCGCCGACAACCGGGTCGTCGCCCGCGCACCCGTCCCACCCGCCCGACTCCCCGACCGCGCGTTGATTGAGGCAGTGATCGATGGACTTCAGAAGCTCTGAGCCGGCAGGCGCGCTCGCGCGCGGGCCGCGGAGCGAGGACGTGCTGCCGGCGACGGCCACCACCGCGGTCAAGGTGGTGATCGTGGGCGGCTTCGGCGTCGGCAAGACGACCCTCGTCGGCTCGGTCAGCGAGATCCGGCCGCTGACGACCGAGGAGACCATGACCCAGGCCGGGGTCGGGGTGGACGACACCGCCGGGATAGGCGGCAAGACCTCGACGACCGTCGCCATGGACTTCGGCCGCATCAGCATCAACGAGCAGTTGGTGCTGTACCTGTTCGGCACGCCCGGCCAGGAACGCTTCTGGTTCCTGTGGCGCGGCCTGTTCGAGGGCGCGCTGGGCGCGGTCGTGCTGGTCGACACGCGCCGCCTGGAGGTCAGCTTCGACGTGATCGGGCGGCTGGAGGAGCGCGGCGTGCCCTTCGTGGTGGCCGTCAACTCCTTCCCGGACGCCCCGGCGTATCCGGTCGAGGAGCTGCGCGGCGCGCTCGACCTGCCGCCCTCGGTGCCGATCGTGCCGTGCGACGCGCGGCAGCGCAGCTCCGGCAAGGACGTCCTGATGACGTTGATGCGCTATCTCCAGACCCTCGCCACGACGCAGGAGGCGTCATGACAACGGCCGACACCGCTTCCGGCCCCCTCCCCGGCCCGCCCCCCGGCTGCCCGGCCCACGGCATGGGCCCCGAAGCCCTGCACCGGCTGTACGGCCCGGCCGCGGAGTCGAACCCGCAGGCGCTGTACGAGACGCTGCGCGCCCGGTACGGCCCGGTGGCGCCGGTACTGCTGCACGGCGACCTGCCGGCGTGGCTGGTGCTGGGCCACCGGGAGAACCTGGAGGTGATGCGCTCTCCGTCGCGCTTCTCCCGTGACTCGCGCAACTGGCGCATGTTCCAGGAAGGCAGGGTGGCCCCGGACTCGCCGCTCCGTCCGATGATCCAGTGGCAACCGATCTGCGTCTTCGCGGACGGCCGGGAGCACGAGCGCCTGCGCGGTGCGGTGACCGGCAGCCTGGAGCAGTTCGACCGCCGGGGCATCCGCCGGTACGTGATCCGGTACACCAACCAGCTCGTCGACTCCTTCGCCGCGACCGGACAGGCGGACCTCATCGGGGACTTCGCCGAGAAGCTCCCCATGCTGGTGATGACGCAGCTCCTCGGGATGCCCGAGGAGTACGGGCCGCGCCTGGTCGACGCGGCACTGGATTTGATGAAGGGCAGCAAGACGGCTCTCGCGAGCAACGACTTCCTCGTCTCGACGCTCCGGACGCTGACGGAACGCAAGAAGGTCAGCCCCGGGCACGATCTGCCCAGCTGGCTCATCCGTCACGACGCCGGGCTGACCGACAACGAGGTCCTGGAACATCTGCGGCTCGTCCTGGTGGCCGCCAACGAGACCACCGTGAACCTGATTGCGAACACGCTCCACCTGGTCCTCACCGACCGGCGCTTCCGGGCGAACCTGGCCGGTGGCCACATGACGCTGCCGGACGCTCTGGAGAAGGTGCTGTGGGACGCGCCGCCGCTCTCCGCGATTCCGGGTCGCTGGGCCACGGGCGACACCCTTCTCGGCGGTCAGCGGATCAAGGCGGGCGACATGCTCCTGCTGGGGGTGGCGGCCGGGAACGTCGACCCGGAGATCCGCCCCGACCTGTCCGCGCCGCTGCAGGGCAACCGTGCCCACCTGTCCTTCAGCAGCGGTCCCCACGAGTGCCCCGGACAGGACATCGGCAGGGCCATTGCGGACACCGGCATCGACACGCTGCTGGCGAGGCTGCCCGATCTGCAGCTCGCCGTGGCCGAGGGGGACCTCCGGACACGTGCGGCGTGGCTGTCCAAGCGGCTGGAATCGATGCCCGTACGGTTCACGCCACCGCGCTCGGCGGCCGAGGGGGAAGCCGGCCGGTCCGACGTCGCCACCACAGGCCCCGGCCCCCTGCCCGAGGTGGTTCCGGTTACGGCCGTCGAGCCCGGCTCTGCGCCGGTGGGACGGGAGCGTGCCCGTACGTCGTGGTGGGCCCGGCTGTTCCGGTCCCGGCGCTGAGGCACCGCGTTCCAGGCAGCACAGCGCGGCTATTGTCCTATTGGATCAACTGTCACGGGTGACTACTATGCGCCATAGTTGATCACTCTGGGGTGCAAGAGACGTGTGTGCCGCCAGTGCCGCCGGGGCACACGTCGCGTCCCGTGACAAGAGGGAGGCCGCTGTGGGCCCCGGGCTCATCGTTCCGCCGATCTACTCCCCCATCCCACCGGCGATCCATCCCTGTCACGCCGAAGCGGACGTGCAGACGGCCGCCTGGGCAGAAACGTTTCACATAGGGTCCGACGAGCTGCGTGGCCGCCTCGTGCAACAGGCCATCGGCACGTTCTCGGCCCGCATCCTGCCGGGCGGCCGCCAGGAAGTCGTCTCCCTCCTCGCCGACTTCGTCCTGTGGCTCTTCGGCGTGGACGACGGTCACTGCGAGGAAGGTGAGCTCGGGCACCGGCCGGGCGAACTGGCCGGCATGCTCCACCGGCTGCTGCGCGTGGCCCAGAACCCTGAGGCCCCCGTCCTCCAGGGCGACCCGCTCGCGGCCGGTCTGCGCGACCTGCGCCTGCGGATCAGCCGGTACGGGACGTCCGGGCAGACGGCCCGCTGGGTGGACGCCCTGCGCGAGTACTTCTTCTCGGTCGTCTGGGAGGCGTCCCACCGCCGCAACGGCACCGTTCCAAACCTCGACGACTACACCCTCATGCGGCTGTACGACGGGGCGACTTCCGTGGTCCTGCCCCTGCTGGAAATGGGCTACGGGTACGAACTCCAGCCGCACGAGCGGGACCGTACGGCGGTACGCGCCGCGGCCGAGATGGCCTCCTTCATCATCACCTGGGACAACGACATCTTCTCGCACCACAAGGAGAAGAGCGGGTCCGGTTATTACCTCAACGTCCTGCGGGTGCTGGAGGAGCACGAGGGACTCACTGCCCGGAACGCACTGCGCACCGCCATCGCCCAGCGGGACCGGGTGATGTGCTTGTTCATGCGCCTCACCGAGTACCTGTCGGACCACGGCAGCCCCCAACTGCGCCAGTACCTCGCCAGTCTGGCCCACTTCATCCGCGGTGCGCAGGACTGGGGCATCAGCTCCGTGCGGTACACCACTGCCCATAGCCCGGCGAGCATGCCTTCGCTGTTCACCGACCGGCCCACGGACGACAGCACCGAACCGCTGGACATCCCCGTGATCGCCTGGTGGTGGGACCTCCTCCCGGCCGCAACCGCGCGCCGCACGATGCGCCGGCCGGTCCAGCGCACCGCCTAGAGCAAAGGATTCATCGGTGTCAGTCCGATTGCAATCGGTGCCGCGCGCCCCCGGAGGGGTGCCCCTCCTCGGACACGCCCTGAAGCTGTGGCGTGACCCGCTCGGCTTCCTGGGGTCCCTGCGCGAGAGCGGTGATCTGGTGCGGGTCGATCTCGGCACCATGCCCATGTATGTCGCGACCTCGGCGCGGATGGTCAACGAGGTGACCGTCAGACAGGCGCGGAGTTTCGAGAAGGGTCGCCTGTACGACCGGGTACGGCCTCTCGTCGGGAACGGACTGGCGACGGCCGACGGCGACATCCATCGCCGCCACCGCCGGCTGGTGCAGCCGCTGTTCCATCACCAGCGCATCGCCGGTTACGCCGACATCATGAGCGATCGCGCCCTGGCGCTCGCCACGTCCTGGACACCGGGGCAGCGGATCGCGGTCGAGCAGGTCATGGGTGAGTTCGCCATCGAGACGCTGGCCGCGACGATGTTCTCCACGGACATCGGACGCCCCGCGGTGGAGGCGGTGCGCCGGCATCTGCCCGTCATCCTGAAGAACATGCTGATCCGCGCCGCCTCCCCCCGGTTCCTCGACCGCCTGCCGGTGCGGGCCAACCGCGACTTCGACGCCGCTTCGGCCGGCATGCGCCAAGTGATCGACGACGTCATCACGGCCACGCGGCGAGCCGGGCGGACCGACCGGTCCGATCTGCTCTCGGTGCTGCTCGCCGCCCGGGACGCCGACACCGGCGAGGCGCTCACCGACACCGAGGTCAGGGACGAGCTCGTCACCATCCTCTTCGCCGGTACCGAGACCACGGCCTCCACGCTCTCCTGGGCCTTCCACGAGCTGGCTCGCCACCCCGAGGTGGAGCGAGAGGTGGTGGACGAGATCGACCGGGTCGTGGGCAGCCGTCCGGTGACCATGGAGGACGTCCCCCGTCTGACGGCGATCCGGCGGGTGCTCGACGAGGTCATCCGGCTGTACGGCGTCACGCTCCTGATGCGGCGGGCGACGGCCGACGTGGAACTCGGCGGTTTCTCGCTGCCCGCCGGTTCGGAAGTCGCCTTCAGCCTCTACGCCCTGCACCGCGATCCCGGCCTGTTCGAGGAACCCGACCGCTTCGACCCCGACCGGTGGCTGCCCGAACGCCGTGCCGCGCTGGGCCGCGAGGAATTCGTGCCGTTCGGCTCCGGCAACCGCAAATGCATCGGTGACGCCTTCGCGTGGACGGAGGCCACCATCGTCCTGGCGACGGTCCTGCGCCGCTGGAAGCTGCGCCCCCAAGACGGGCAGCCCGCCCCTCGGGCGGCCGCGTCCGCGATGGCCCACCCCGACCGCGTCCCCATGACCGTCCTGCCCCGGGACGCCTGACCGCCGGCTGCCCCCGGTCGTCGCGACCGGGGGACGGCGGGTGCAGGGGCGTCACTCCGCGCGCTGCGACGACCGCACTTCGGTGCGGTGGTCGAAGTACGCCCACAGGGCGATCGCCAGGAGGCCGACGACCACGACCACGACCACGCGTACGGCGCCGGACGTGAGGAAGCCGGCGACGCCGGTGACCAGGGCGCCGCCCAGCATGATCATGCGGCTCGCCAGGTACTGCCCCGGCGGCTGCACGGGCCGGCGGTCCCCGAGGTCGTGCAGCGCGCCGCGCGCCGCGGCGGACGCGCCGCGCCGGCGCCGGGCCCGGTAGGCGAGGAGGTAACTGATGGCGAGGTAGGCGCCGATGATGCCTGCCAGCCAGGCCCACTCCGTGGGACCTTCCGGTAATCCGCGTGCGACGACCACTCCCGGCCTCCCCGTGTTCCGGACGACTCGTGACGACTCGTGACGGCTCGTGACGGCTCGTGACGACTGCGTACGGCCTGGTGCCACTGCCTGCCACTGCCTGCGGATGTCGGATGCCCGCACGGCGACGCGCCACACCCGGCCGGAACGGCGCATAGCACCGGCCGCCCGCCCGCCGCAATCGCCCGGTGGGCGGTGTGCGGAGGACGGACTGTGGGGGCCGAGGCCATACACCGCCGGTGCGGGGGCGGCCTACGGTGCGGGTCACCCCGGCGGCCTGCGTCCGGCCGCGGCGGCGGCCGCCGGGAGCATCCCCACGCCTCGCGAGGAGCCGCCATGCCCTTCCCCGTCCCCCGCTTGCGGGCCGCCCTGACCGTGCTCGTCATGACGGTCGCCGCCGTGCTGTCCGGCCCGGTCCCCGCCGCCCGTGCCGCCGGCGTCGCGCTCACCCCGGTCACCGGGTTCGGGAGCAACCCGGGCCAGCTGGCCATGTACGTCCACCGCCCCGCGTCGCTGCCCGCCTCCCCGCCCGTGGTGGTCGCCCTCCACGGCTGCACGCAGAGCGCCCAGGTGTACGCCGACCACTCGGGCCTGCCGCAGGTGGCGGCCCGCGCCGGGTTCCTGCTGGTCTTCGCCGAGCAGCGGGCGTCCAACAACCTCAACAAGTGCTTCAACTGGTTCCAGACCGCGGACAGCCGGCGCGGCCAGGGCGAGGCCGCGTCGATCCGGCAGATGGTGGCGCACGCCGTCGCGTCGTACGGCGCGGATCCGCGGCGGGTGTACGTCACGGGCTTGTCGGCCGGCGGCGCCATGACGTCCGTCGTGCTCGCCGCCTACCCGGACGTCTTCACCGCCGGGGCCGTCGTCGCGGGCGTCCCGTACGACTGCGCCCGGGACGTCGCGTCCGCGTACTCCTGCATGAACCCGGGGGTGGACCTGAGCCCCGCCCAGTGGGCGCAGCGCGTGCGGGACGCCCATCCGGCGTGGACGGGGCCGTGGCCGCGGGTGGCGGTCTGGCAGGGCGACCGCGACACCACGGTGGTGCCCCGCAACGCCGATGAGCTGCGCGACCAGTGGACCGCCGTGCACGGGCTCTCCCCCCAGCCCACCCGCACCTCCGTCATCGGTCCCGACTCCACGCGCCACGAGGAGTACGCGGCCGCGGACGGCACGGTCGCCGTCGAGGTGAACCGGGTTCCGGCCATCGGCCACGGCACGCCCGTCGACCCGGGGACCGGGCCCGCGCAGTGCGGCTCGACCGCCGCCGCGTACTTCCTCGACTCCATCTGCTCCAGCCACTGGATCGCGGGCTTCTTCGGGCTGACGGAATCCGGCGGGGACCCGACCCCGCCGCCCGGCCCCGGGGACGGCACCGCATCCTGCTGGACCGGCAGCAACCACCACCACGTCCGGGCGGGCCGCGCCACCACGAGCGGCGGCTACACCTGGGCCAAGGGCTCGCAGCAGGGCATGGGGCTGTACAACACGTTCGTCACCCACACCCTGAAGGAGTCACCGGCCGGGTACTTCACCGTCGCCGACGGCACCTGCCCCTGAGGAGAGGCGCAGGGGCAGCGACTTCAGACCGTTGATGAAGTGGGAGACCAGCCGCCGGGGCGGGGCGGCCACGGTGTACGGGGGCAGGGCGCGCAGCGCCTCCTCGTGCAGGGCGCGCAGCTGGAGGCGGGCGAAGTGGGCGCCCAGGCAGATGTGCGGGCCGTCGCCGAAGGACACGTGCGGGTTCGGGGAGCGGCCCGGGTCCAGGCGGTGCGGGTCGTCGAAGACACGCTCGTCGTGGTTGGCGGAGGCGTGGAACACCACGACCTTGTCCCCGGCGCGGACGCGCTGCCCGGCCAGGACGCAGTCCTCCGTCGCCGTGCGGCGGAAGTGCAGGACGGGCGGGTGCACCCGCAGCAGCTCCTCCACGGCGGTGTCGAGGCGGAACGCCCCGGCGCGCAGCAGCCGTTGCGTGCCGGGGTGTTCGGCGAGGGCGAGGAAACCGCCGGGGGCGGCGCTGCGGACGGTGTCGTTCCCGGCGACCGTCAGCAGGAAGAAGAACATCTCCAGCTCCCCCTCCGACAGGTCCGCGTGCGCGAGGGAGGTGATGACGTCGTCCCCGGGGTGGGCGCGCTTGTGTGCCGCGAGCTCCTGGGCGTACGCGAACATCTCCCGCAGCATCGCGGGCGACCGCGGGTCGAGGGGTGTGCCGTCCGGTCCGAGGACCGGTGGCTCGTCGGGGTCCTGGTAGGCGATGACCCGCTCGGTCCAGGCGAGCAGCAGCCCGCGGTCGCTCCTCGGTACGCCGAGGAGGTCGGTGAGGTTGAGCAGGGCGTACTCGTCGGTGACGGTGCGGACGAGATCGACCGTTCCGTCGCCGTCGCGGGCGGTGGCGTACGCGGTGCGCAGCAGCTCACGGGCGCGGGTCCGTACCGCGTCCGTGAAGCGGTCGGTCCGCCCGGGTGTGAACGCGCGGCTGACCATCCGCCGCAGCCTGCCGTGGGCGGGCGGGTCCTGGTTGAGCATCATGCGGCGGATGAACGGCAGGTCGGCCGGGTCCGGATCGCGGATCTGGGTGGCGCCGAGGTACGAGGAGAACGTGCGGGTGTCCTTGAGGACGCCCACGACGTCGTGGTGGCGGGTCACGGCCCAGAATCCGGGACCCGCGGGCCAGCCCAGCACCTCGTACTCGTCCTGCCAGGCCACCGGCGTGCTGTCGCGCAGGGCGCGGTAGGTGTCGTGCGGGATCCCGCGCGCGTACAGGCGGGGGTCGAAGACGTCGGTGCCGGGTGTCACGCGGGTCCGTCCGCGCGCAGGAAGTCCTCGACGGTGCGGACGAGTTCGAGCGGGGTCTCGTCCATGGCGTAGTGGCCGGCCCGGGGCAGCTCGGTGAGCAGGCCGTTCGGGTAGCGCCCCAGCCAGCTGCGGCGCATGAGGTCCGCGCCGAGCGCCGGGTCGAGCGCGCCGGTGACGGCGAGGGCGGGTACGGCGAGGCCGTCGACCTCGGCGTGGAAGTCCTCGCTCGCCCATGAGTCGAGCCAGGCACGGACCGCCTTGGGGTCGCTGCGCTCCAGGGAGCGGCGCACCATGCGGTCGAGCCAGGCGCCGGGGCGGCTGCCGCCGGTGGTGAGGTCGATGATGGTGCGGCGGTTCTCGGGGCGTTCGGCCGCCCCGGCGAACAGTTCCCACTGCTCCGGAGGCATCGGCAGGCCCTCGGCGGGCACCGGGGAGATGCCGACGAGCCTGCGGACCCGGTCGGGAGCGGCGGCCAGGACCCGCTGGGCGACGCTGCCGCCCATGGAGTGGCCGATCAGCGAGAAGCGGTCCCAGCCGAGCCGGACGGCGAGTTCGAGCAGGTCGCCGGCGGCCTCGCGGGTGGTGTACGCGCCGTGGGCGTCCCTGGCTTCCCCATAACCGCGCAGGTCCACAACGGCGTAGGTGAAGGCTCCGAGGTCGAGGTCGGGCAGGACGGGCGCGTAGGCGTCGCGGTCGGCGAGCCAGCCGTGGACGGCGAACACCCGGTGGGGTCCGTCGCCGAGCAGCCGGTGGGGCAGGACGAAGGGGGCCATCGGGCACGCTCCGATCGGGAGAGGACGGGACCACCTTGTCCCGTGCCGGGCCGCGCCACAAGGGCGCGAACGGGGCGCCCGCGGTGGTCGCTTTGATCGACTGGTGGCGCTCCGGTCCCCGGCTTACGGTCGAATGGTGGACGGCGGGGCCGGCGACGCCCCGGAACCGTTCACCGACCTTTCGGTGAGGGCACTGCGCCATGACCACACCTCGGCCGACTCCCGCACCCGGCACCACGGCGCCCGGGCGGGGCGGCGGCAACGGGATCGCGCTCCTGGTGATCGCCTCCTGCCAGTTGATGGTCGTCCTCGACATCACCATCGTGAACATCGCACTGCCGCACATCCAGAGCTCGCTGGACTTCTCGACCACCAATCTCTCGTGGGTGGTCAACGCCTACACGCTCACCTTCGGCGGGCTGCTGCTCCTGGGCGGCCGCACGGGTGACATCCTCGGGCGGCGGCGGGTGTTCGTCTTCGGCGTGCTGCTGTTCGTCCTGGCCTCGCTGCTCGGCGGACTGGCCCAGAACTCCGCGCAGTTGCTGGCGGCGCGGGCGCTCCAGGGCGTCGGCGGCGCGATCGCCTCCCCGACGTCGCTGGCCCTGATCAGTACGACGTTCGAGGAAGGGCCGGAGCGCAACCGGGCGTTCGGCGTCTTCGCCGCGGTGTCGGCGGGCGGGGGTGCGATCGGGCTCCTGGCGGGCGGCATGCTGGTGTCCTGGCTCGACTGGCGCTGGGTGTTCTTCGTCAACGTGCCGATCGGGCTGCTCATCGTCCTGGCGACGCCGCGCTGGATCCGTGAGTCGGAGCGCCATCCGGGCCACTTCGACATCACGGGGGCGCTCAGCTCGACCCTCGGCATGGTCCTGCTGGTGTACGGGTTCATCCGGGCCGCGCAGGACGGGTGGGGGGACCCCCTGACGGTGGCGTCGTTCGGGGCCGCCGTGGTGATACTCGCCGTGTTCGTGTTCGTGGAGCGCCGCTCGCGCCAGCCCATCACGCCGCTGCACATGTTCGCCGACCGCAACCGGGCGGGCACCTACGGCATCATGCTGTGCCTGGCCGCCGCCATCTTCGGGATGTTCTTCTTCCTGACGCTCTTCGTGCAGAACGTCCTCGACTTCAGCCCGCTGGCGGCGGGCGTGGCGTTCCTGCCGGTGAGCGCGATCATCGCGGTCGGCGCGGGCCTGGCCTCGCAGTTGCTGCCGAAGTACGGGCCCAAGCCGTTCATGGTGGTGGGGGCGCTGCTGACCGCGGTGGGGCTGGCCTGGCTGACGCTGACCGACGTGCACTCCACGTATCTGGGCAGCATCCTCGGTCCGATGCTCGTCTTCGGCATGGGCATGGGGATGCAGTTCGTCTCGCTGACGCTGATGGCGCTGTCGGACGTGCCGGCCCACGAGTCGGGCGCGGCGTCCGGGCTGCTCAACGCGATGCAGCAGGTGGGCGGTTCGCTGGGCCTGTCCATCCTGGTGACCGTCTTCGGCACGGCGAACCGCAACGAGGCGGAGAACCAGGTACGGGCGTACCTGTCGCAGGCGACCCCCGCGGAGCGGCTGCGGTTCCAGCAGACCCGTGAACTGCCGCCGCCCTGGGCCGACCAGGTCCTGACGTCCGGGGTCTCGGCGGCGTTCATCGTGGCCGCGGTCTTCACGGCGGTCGCCGCGGTCATCGCCCTGCTGGTGATTCAGGTGCGCCCGTCGGACCTCGAGCGCCTGAAGGGCGGCCTGGGGCCGGGCGGGTTGTGAGCCGGCGGGCCGGGGCGGCGTCCCGCCGGACCGCCCCGCTCGGGGGGCGGTCCGGCGGGGGCCGTCGGGCCCCGGGCCGCGCGGGGGCCGCGTCAGCCGGTGTTCCCCAGCGGCTGCCGTACGGCGATGGCGTTGACGCGCAGATGGCACCGGGCGGTGTCCTCGGCGCTCAGCGACCGGGCCTTCTCCCCGTCCAGCGCGAGCGTGGCGTCGAGGCACAGGGCGACGGCGTACAGGTGGCCCTCGGTCTCCTCGTCCTCCAGGGCGAAGAGGAGGTTGTAGTAGTAGCCCGTGCGCTCCGCGGTGTCCTCGTGGAACGACAAGTGCGTGCCCTGCTGCCGGCCGAGACCGACGAACGCGCCGGTGAGCGCCTCCTCGGCCTTCCGCCAGAAGCGGGAGTTGGTGAACGGCCGGGACAGCGCCTGGCGGACCGCCTCCGTCAGGGACAGCACCATGACGCTGACGGGGGCGGTCTCCTGCAGGCCCCAGCCGCGGATGATCCGGACGGTGGAGCCGTCGGGGATGGCGGCGGCCGCCCTGCTGATCTCGCCGAAGTCGAAGTTCACCGTCGCCGGGGCGATCGCGTGCTGGAACGTGGCTTCGATGCCCCGGGCCCGGGACAGGTGGGCCGGTCCCACCTCGAAGACCGGCAGGAAGGTCGTCTTCTCGGCAGCGGGCTGTTCGGCCATGGCTGCTCCTCGTGTGTCGGAAGGGGTCGCGCCGCAGCGGCACAGTATGCCGGTAGCCCCGAGGTCCATGATCAGCGGTCCGGCCGCCGTGGGGACCGCCGGCCCTTGACAGGGTGTATTGAGACGTTTTATCCAGATCGTGGAGGAGGAGGTGCGCTCCCATGGCCCGTGCAGTGGGTATCGACCTCGGTACGACGAACTCCGTCGTCAGCGTCCTGGAGGCCGGTGAGCCGACCGTCATCACCAACACCGAGGGCGCCCGGACCACGCCGTCCGTCGTCGCCTTCGCCAAGAACGGCGAGGTGCTGGTCGGCGAGGTCGCCAAGCGCCAGGCCGTGACGAATGTCGACCGGACAGCCCGCTCGGTCAAGCGCCACGTGGGCGACACCGGCTGGCGCTTCCCGGAGACCGGGGACATCGACGGCAGGCGCTACACCGCGCAGGAGATCTCCGCGCGCGTGCTGCAGAAGCTGAAGCGGGACGCCGAGGCGTACCTGGGCGAGGACGTGTCCGACGCGGTCATCACCGTCCCGGCGTACTTCAACGACGCGCAGCGGACCGCCACGAAGGAGGCGGGCCGCATCGCCGGCCTGAACGTCCTGCGCATCATCAACGAGCCGACGGCCGCGGCCCTGGCGTACGGCCTCGACAAGGAGGACCAGACCATCCTGGTCTTCGACCTCGGTGGCGGCACCTTCGACGTCTCGCTGCTGGAGATCGGCGACGGCGTCGTCGAGGTGAAGGCCACCAACGGCGACACCCACCTGGGCGGGGACGACTGGGACCAGCGGGTGGTCGACCACCTGGTCAAGCAGTTCCATTCCGGGTACGGGATCGATCTGTCCAAGGACAAGATGGCGCTGCAGCGCCTGCGCGAGGCGGCCGAGAAGGCCAAGATCGAGCTGTCGGCGGCGACCGAGACGACGATCAACCTGCCCTACATCACGGCGTCCGCCGAGGGGCCGCTGCACCTGGACGAGAAGCTCACCCGCGCCCAGTTCCAGCAGCTGACCGCGGACCTGCTGGAGCGCTGCCGGACTCCGTTCCACAACGCGATCAAGGACGCGGGCATCAAGCTCTCCGACATCCACCACGTGATCATGGTCGGCGGTTCGACGCGCATGCCCGCGGTGACGGACCTGGTCAGGGAGCTGACGGGGAAGGACCCGCACAAGGGTGTGAACCCGGACGAGGTCGTCGCCATCGGCGCCTCGCTCCAGGCCGGTGTCCTCAAGGGTGAGGTCAAGGACGTCCTGCTCCTCGAC